>CAZDGR010000149.1:0-10048 GCA_964504845.1 uncultured Rhizobium sp.
GCGGGCGCGGCCGACCATCACCAGGCTCTCGTCGAGCGGCCGGATCCGGGGCGGAAACGCCTGCTTCCAGACGCCCGCCTGGTCGAGGCAATCGGAAATGACGGCGCAGAACAGCTTCTCGGCCAGTTCGGCCAGCGAATGGGACGGCATGTTCGTCACGGCTCCGGGATGAATTTCGAGAACGGGAGGATAGTCGGTTCTTTAACGATACAGGCTGGCGCCTGTCGACGCTTCCTCAGGAAGCGATGAAACCACGTCCCGATTGCCCCTAAATCACAATAGGAAAGCCGCGAAATGCAACCAGCGGACGAGATCTGGACCCCGGGCGGGGGCAGTCGTATTTCTGTCATCCAACCGTCATCGCCCGAATGGAGCCCCGTCATGAAGCGTCGCGCGTTCATCGGCCTCGCCGCCGCGGCGGCCCTGCTCGCCGCCTCCCCCGCCCTCGCGCAGAGCGGTCGCGTCGTCGTCTACAACGCGGGCGGACCTGAGCTCTTCAAGCCGCTCTCGGAGGCCTTCGCGAAGAAGCACCCGGACGTGAAGATCGACGTGATCAATGCCGGCGTCGGCGAGCTCTTCACCCGCATCCGCGCCGAGAGATCCAACCCGCGCGGCGACGTGCTGCTCGGCGCCTCGGGCGAGGCCTTCGTCGGCAACACCGAGCTCTTCCAGCCCTACAAGGCGAGGGAGCACGCCGCGTTCGACCCGAAAGTGATCGGACCCGACAATACATTCTACGGCTTCTCGATGCCGCTTCAGGCGCTGATCGTGAACACCAAGCTGATGCCCTTGGACCAGGCGCCGAAGAGCTGGAAGGACCTCGGCGAGCCCCGCTACAAGGGCAAGATCATCATGTCGAACCCCTCGCTTTCGGGCTCGGCCTACGGCCAGATCGCGCAGATCCTCCAGCTCCACGGTTGGGACCTGATGCAGAAGGTGGTCCAGAACGCGACCTTCGTCGCTCAGTCGGCGGTGGTCTATCAGAACGTCGCCAAGGGCGAGTACGCGATCGGGCTCACCGGCGACTCCAACATCGTCACCATGGCGCAGCAGGGATATCCGGTGGCCGCGGTCTATCCGTCGGAAGGCACCGCGCTCCGCTTCGATGCCAGCGGCATCATCAAGGGCGGGCCGAACCCGGAGCCGGCGAAGCTCTTCCTCGACTTCGTGAACTCGAAGGAGTCGCACGAAATTATCGTCAAGACCAACCGCCGCTCGGTCCGCAAGGATGCGCCGGCGCCGGCGGGGCAGATCGCGACAGCCGACATCAAGACCTTCGCCTATGACGACGCCGCGGCAGCCAAGGAGCGCAAGGCCAACCTCGAGAAGTTCGACGACCTGCTGAGCCGGAAGTAATGCGGGTCGAGGCCTTCACTGAGGCCAAGGTCCCTGCCCGGCCCGACACGAACGAGGATCGTATCGTCGTCCTCGCCGATCGCGCCTATGCGGTCGCCGACGGTGCCACCGACAAGAGCGGCAAGCGCTGGGATGGCATGACCGGCGGACAGATAGCGGCAGAGACGGTGGCGCGGACCGTCACGGTGCTCGCGCTCTCCGGCGAACCGGCGCCGAGCGGCCGCGAGCTGGTTGACAGAATTGGGAATGCCATCCGCGCCCGCTACGTCCGCCTCGGCATCGAGGCCGAGGCGAAAGCCGATCCGCGCAACCGGTTCAGCACGTCGCTCGCGCTCGCGCTCGCGATTCCCGGAGGGTGGCGCTTCTATCGGGTCGCCGACAGCGGCATTCGCCTCAACGGCAACGAGGTGTTGCTCGATGAGAGCGGACTGGATCCGATCTACGGCCAGTTTCGCGCCGCGCTCTGGCGCCGCTTCACCGCGCAGGGGTTACCTCTCGACGAGATCGATCGGCGGGCAAGGCTTCGCCTCGTCGAAGGCGCGGCACACCCGTCGGAAGACTCCCTGCTCGCCGCCGACGCGCGCGACGAGACGATCGAGGGAGCCAAGGTGAAGTTTCCGGACGTCGCGTCCGATGATGTCCGCTCCCTCCTCGACCACGGACTCGCCCGTCTGTCCGACTATCGCGACCGCGACCATCCGCTCGGCTACGGCCCGCTCGACGGCTGGCCGATCGCCGACCGCTACATCCATGTCGAGGATCGCCCGGCCGACACGGTCCGCTCGATCGAGCTGTTCACGGACGGCTATTACGGCGTCGCCGAGGGCGCGACGGTTGCCTCCTGGGAGTCCTGGCTCGCGATGGTCGAGCGCGAGGATCCGCACCGCATCGGCCGCTTCGCCTCGACCAAGGGTTCGGCACCGGGCCGCAACGCCGACGACCGCAGCGTCGTCATCGTCGCGACATGACCGGAACGACCGTCCCCCCGGCAAAATCGCGCGACTGGCTGCCCTGGGCGGTCGGCGGCCTCACCGTGCTCGTTCTCTTCGCCTTCCTGATCTATCCGATCCTGAAGACGGTGCTCGGCGCCTTCGTGCGCAACGGCAACGAGCCAACGCTCGCCAACTGGACGCTCTATAACTTCGAGCGCTTCCTCGTCGCTGCGACATACCAGTCGGCCGTCCGCAACTCGATCCTCGTCTCGGTCCTTTCGACGGTGGCGGCGACGCTGCTGGCGCTGCCCGCCGCCTATGCGATCGCCCGCATCCGCATGCCGTTCAGGAACTTCATCCTTGCCCTCTCGGTGATCCCGCTGGTGGCGCCGCCCTTCATCGGCGCCTATTCCTGGATCCAGCTTCTGGGGCGCAGCGGCATCGTCACCAAGTACGCCGCCGAGTGGTTCGGCATCACGCTGCCGCCGATCTACGGGCTGTTCGGCATCGTGCTCGCCTTGTCCTTGAGCTTCCTTCCCTATGTCTTCCTGATCGTCCAGGGCGCGCTCTCCGCCGGCGATCCGAACATCGAGGAGAGCGCGCGTGTCATGGGCGCGTCCCGCTGGCGGATCCTCCGGACGATCACCTTGCCGCTGGTGACGCCGGCGATCGCCGCGGCGGCGATGATCGTCTTCATCAAGGCGCTCGGGAACTTCGGCGTGCCGGCGATCCTCGGCGGCGAGATGTACGTGCTGCCGACGCTGATCTACTTTCAGGTTCACGGCTTCTTCAACCTGAACGCCGCCTCCGCGATCGCGCTGGTCAACGTCGCGATCACGCTGGTCGCGATCCTGATCCTCGCCTGGATCAACCGCCGCAGGCACTTCGTCACCGTCACCGGCGTCACGCGCAAGGCCGCGCAGATGGATGGGCTCGGGGCGCGCATCTTCGCCAACGCCTATGTCTGGCTTCTGCTGACGCTGACCTTGATCCCGCAGATCATGGTGGTGTGGTCTTCCTTCGCCGAGCGCTGGGCCGGAACCACCTTCCCGACCGAGTACGGCCTCGGCAACTACCGCCAGGTCTTCGGCGACCTGTTCCAGCCGATCCAGAACAGCCTGGTGCTGGCCGGCGCCGCGACGGCGCTGGTCGTCGTCTTCGGCACGCTGCTGGCCTATACCGCCGTCCGCCGGCGTTTCGTCGGCAAATGGGCGCTCGATCTCACGATCATGCTGCCTTTCGTGCTGCCGGGCGTGGTCACCGGCGTCGCCTTCCTCGTCACCTTCAACGACGGCTGGCTGGTGCTGACCGGCTCCGGCACGATCCTGGTCCTCGCCTATTTCGTCCGCCGCATCGCCTATGTCTTCCGCTCGGTCTCGGCCTCGATCGCGCAGGTCGACCCGAAGATGGAGGAAGCCTCCACCATCTGCGGCGCGTCCTGGGGCCGCACGATGCGGAAGGTGACGGTACCGCTCGTGGCTCCCGGAATCCTCGCCGGTGCGGTGATCGTGTTCGCGACCCTGATCAGCGAGATGAGCGTCACGATCCTGCTCTACTCGGCGAGCTGGAAGACCATCGCCGTCGCGATCTACGAGCGCCTCGCCAGCAACGAGATGCCCTCGGCCGCCGCCATCGGCTCGGTCACCATCGCGATGACCCTGGTCCTGGTCTTCGCCGCCAGCCGCCTGATCGGCCGCAGCATGGCCGACATGTTTCGGTAAGCGAAACCGTCGCCTCTCCTGTTGCCGCGGATCGCCGCGATGCTTGGTGTCGCCCGGCGTTCCCGTGTAGGACTGGCTCGCGGTGACCACGCCCTCGCCAGATACTCGGCCGCTTTTTCGCCGTCCGCGCATCCTGCTGGTGATCGCGCTGCCTATCCTGCTCTGGATCGCGGGCCTGACCCGGATCGCCTGGCCGCATCCGAAGCTGGCCTATGCAAGCTACGCGATGCTGGTCGGATACCTGCTTGCGAGCTTCCCGCAGATCCGGACCAGCAACCGGATCCTCGGCGGCATCCTGATCGCGCTCTGCCTCCTGCTCCATCGCGGCGAGATGCCGTTCTCGGTCGTCGCCCGCGGCTTCGAGTTCGCGGTCGCCTTCTCGGCCTTCCTCGCCGTGCTTCAGTTCGTGCGCGCCACGGTCGAGTTCCTGCCGGGCGCTACTGCGTCGCGCGGGCTCTTCGCCGGCATGGACGCGCTCGGCCGCCGGGTCGCGATCGTGACCTCATGCCATCTTCTGTCGGTCGTGCTGTCGATCGGCGCCTTTGCCATCGTCCGTCCGCTGCTGCCTCAGGAGGACGATCCCGAGGAACGCCGGCGCCAGGCGATCAACGCGCTTCGCGGCGTCTGCACCGGCATCTACTGGTCGCCGTTCACCGTCGGCATCGGCTTTGTCTTCTTTTCGTTCCCGCAGCTTCCGGCATGGCAGGTGTTCTCGACCGGCATGATGTTCGCGATCGCGATCGTCGGCGCCTCGGCCTTCGCGCAGGGCGGACGCCGCAGCCCGGCCGCGCTGGTCGCGACCATCCGAGCGTTCCGCCCGATCCTGGCGCCGCTGATCGCGGCAACCGGAGCGGTCGTCCTCACGATCGCCTTCACCGGGCTCTCGAACCTGCAGGCGACGATCGTCGTGATGCCGATCTTCTGCCTCTACCAGATGCTGAGGGGCGGCCGCGAACGCACCTGGCGGGTCACCAGCATCGCGATCGAGCGGATGGCGCGTTCCGGCGACGACATGCTGGTGTTCACGTCAGCTGTCGTGCTCGGCAGCATCCTCCTCGAGTCGCGCCCGGTGCTGGATGCGATCGCGCATGTGTTGCCGCCGCATCTGCCCGTGCCGGTGCTGATCGGCACCCTCAGCGCGATCGGCCTCGGCCTCGGGCTGCTCGGCCTCAACGCCATCCTGGTCGGCACCATCCTGATCGCGCTCGCCGCCTCGGCCGCAGGCGATCTTCCCGACATGGTGCTGGCGCTGATCGTGCTGTACGGCTGGACCGCCGCCTCGATGGTGTCGTTCGCCTCGCTGGCGATCCTGACCTCCGGATCCATGTTCCAGATCGACTCCCGGAAGCTCGTCTGGAGCGCCAATGTCCCGTTCCTGGCGCTGGTCGGGCTCGCCAACACGGTCGTGCTGTCGGCCGCGGTCTACGCGCTCCGGTAGGCATGACAAGCTTGCGACATCATCTAAGCCCGCTTATGATGAGCTAGCTTATCATTTTTCCTCCCCGCGATGCGCCCGCCCGACCGCAGCTTCGGCTTTCTCCTATATGACTCCGCGCGCCTGCTCCGCCGCGACTTCGACCGTCGCGCGCGGGCGATCGGGCTCACCCGCGCCCAGTGGTCGGTGCTCTCGCACCTGAACCGCTACGAAGGCGTCAACCAGGCGACCCTCGCCGACCTGATGGAGCTGCAGCCGATCACGCTGGTGCGTCTGCTCGACCGCCTCGAGGAGGCGGGCTGGATCGTGCGCACCGCCGATCCCAAGGACCGCCGCTCGCGCGTGCCGCAGCTGACCGACAAGGCGCGCCCGGTGCTGGAGCGCATGCAGGCCCTGGCCGCCGAGACCCGCGAGCTGGCGCTCGCCGGCATCGAGGCCGAGGAGCGCGAGCGGCTGCTCGACGCCCTGCAAAAGATCCGCGCCAATCTCGCCGCGCGCGAGGACGAGACCGGGAGCACGGGCACCGATGGTCGCTGACGGCTCCAACGCGCCGGCACGAGCCGTGGTCAGCCGGGCCAAGCGGCGCGTCCGCGCCTTCCTGCTGCTGCTCGGACCGGTCGTCGTCGGCGCGGCGGCGCTCTCGATCTATCTCAATGGCGGGCGCATCGTCTCGACCGACAACGCCTATGTGAAGGCGGCGAAGACGACGGTGAGCCCCGAGATCGCCGGCCGCGTCGCCAGCGTCTCGGTCCGCGAGAACGAGGCCGTCACCGCCGGCCAGCCGCTGTTCAGGATCGACGACGAGCCGCTCCGCATCGCCGTGTCCAAGGCGGAGGCGCAGCTCCAGGCCGTGCGCCTCGAGCTCGACGCGCTCCGCGCCGGGTATCGCCAGAAGCGCGAGGAGCTGAAGCTCGCCGAGACCAACGTTCCCTACGCGGAGCGCGAGTTCAGGCGCCAGTCCGAGCTCGCCGAGCGCAAGGTCGCCACCGAAGCCAGGCTCGACGAAGCGCGCAACCGGCTCGACGTCGTCCGCCTCCAGGTCGCGGCCCTTCGACAGGATCTGGCGAAGCTGGTGGCCGCGCTTGCCGGCGACGCCGACATGCCGGCCGAGCGCCACCCGAAGTTCCTCGAGATCAAGGCCGAGCTCGACGAAGCCCGTCTCAACCTTCGCCGTGCCGAGATCAGGGCGCCCGACGACGGCATCGTCAGCCGTGTCGACTCGATCCGCCCGGGCGACTTCGTGCGCGCCGGCGTCGCCGCCTTCTCGATCGTCTCCTCGCGCCGCCTGTGGATCGAGGCGAACCTGAAGGAGACCGACATCACCAACCTGGTGCCGGGCCAGAAGGCGAAGATCAAGGTCGACGCCTACCCCGACACCGTCTGGACCGCGAAGATCGACAGCATCGGGGCCGCGACCGGCGCCGAGTTCTCGATCCTGCCGCCCCAGAACGCGACCGGAAACTGGATCAAGGTGGTCCAGCGCATACCGGTCCGCCTCGTCATCGACGAGGCGCCCGACCGTCCGCAGCTCCGCGCCGGCCTGAGCGTCGTCGTCGAGATCGATACCGGGATCGAACGCTCCCTGCCCGACCTGATCAAGGCGGCTCTCGCCAAGGTCGGGGGAGGTCGTTGACCAGCAAGGCTCTCGTCACCGCCTCCATCATGGCGGCGACGGTGATGCACGCCCTCGACATGACGATCGCCAACGTGGCCCTGCCGCACATGCAGGGCACGCTGCTGGCGACCCAGGACCAGATCTCCTGGGTGCTGACTTCCTACGTCGTGGCATCCGCGATCATGACGCCGCCGACCGGCATCCTCGCCGCGAGGATGGGGCGCAAGCGCTTCTTCCAGTGGTCGATCGCCGGATTCACCGCCGCCTCCCTCCTCTGCGGCTTCGCCTCGTCGCTGACCGAGATGGTGATCTTCCGCCTGCTCCAGGGCGCCAGCGGCGCGGCGCTGATCCCGGTCTCGCAGGCGATCCTGCTCGACACCTATCCACGCGAGCGCCACGCCCAGGCGATGGCTATGTGGGGCGTCGGCATCATGGTCGGGCCGATCCTTGGGCCGACGGTCGGCGGTTATCTCACCGAGCTCTACGATTGGCGCTGGATCTTCTTCATCAACCTGCCGATCGGCATCATCGCCATGCTGGGCGTCGCCGCCACCGTGCCGGAGACGCCGCGCGATCCGAACCGCACCTTCGACTTCACCGGCTTCGCGCTGCTGACGCTCGCCGTCGGATCATTCCAGCTGATGCTCGACCGCGGCGAGCTCGAGGGCTGGTTCGACTCCACCGAGATCGTCATCGAGGCGGTGATCGCCGGCCTCTGCTGCTACGGCTTCATCGTCCATAGCTGGACCGCCGAGAGGCCATTCCTCGACCTCAACCTGCTGCGCGACCGCAACTACGGGATCGGCGTGCTGCTGATCTTCCTGATCAACCTGATGATGCTGGCGACGCTGGCATTGCTGCCGGCCTTCCTGCAGGGGCTGCTCGGATACCCGATCGTCGAGACCGGCTACCTGATGATGCCCAGGGGCATCGGGACGATGATCGCGATGCTGGTGGTCGGCCGCATATCCGGCACCGTCGACGCCCGGCTGATCGTCACGGTCGGCCTGTTGCTCACCTCGTTCTCGATGTGGGAGATGAGCCTCTTCAACATGAACGTCGACGAGCACGCGATCATCGTCACCGGGGCGCTGCAGGGCTTCGGCATGGGCCTGATCTTCTCGCCCCTGAGCGCGATGACCTTCTCGACCCTGGCCCCGCACCTCCGGACAGACGGTGCCGCCGTGTTCAGCCTGCTGCGCAACCTCGGCAGCTCGATCGGCGTCTCGGTGATGATCGCGATGCTGTCCCAGGGCCGCCAGCTCCACCGCTCCCAGCTGGTCGAGCACGTGACGCCGTTCAGCCCCGCACTCAAGGACGCCCCGGAGGGCTTCTCCCTCGACACGCTTTCGGGCCTCATGCGCCTGAGCGAGGAGATCTCCCGCCAGGCCGACATGCTGGCCTATCTCGGCGACTTCCATGTGTTGATGCTGGTGCCGCTTATCCCGCTGCCGCTCGTTCTGATTCTGCGCCCGCAGAGCTACGGAAAGCGCGCCTGACAGCGCCGATTCTCGCGGATTCACTCCGAATCGCGATCGAACGCCGCTGCATGGCTTGTGGAAAACCCAGGAAAAATCGGCCTAAAACGGCGTCGACCTTCAAGATTCCTGCGGTTTTCGGGCATTTCGCAAGACCGTCGCACGAAGACGCGTTGCGAGTCTGCGAACCATGGTGTACGTGCGGATTACTGTTTTTTCATGTGGAGATGCATCATGTCTGCTGCTGAGAAGCCAACCATCGTCACCTCGAAACACCTCGCCGACGCGCTCGCCGAGAAGCACGAGCTCCCGAAGAAGCAGGCCAAGGCCGTGCTCGAGGACCTCGTGGCGCAGCTTGGCAAGCATCTGAAGAAGGGCGCCAAGATCCGCGTCGCCGGCCTCGGCATCCTGCAGGTCCGCAAGCGCCCGGCGCGCATGGGCCGCAACCCGGCCACCGGCGAGCCGATCAAGATCAAGGCGAGCAAGAAGATCGCCTTCCGTCCCGCCAAGGAGCTCAAGGACTCGATCTAAAGTCGAGCCTTAGTCCCTCCAGAAACGGGCGCGTCGCTCCGGCGGCGCGCCCGTTTCCTTTTGGGGGGTACGCCCCGCGTTTCGCCGGCATCTGGTCAGAGTCGGCTTTCCGTGATCTGCTCTCCTAGTTTTCCGATACGACAGGCGGTTCCCGCCGTCCAAGACAGGGAGAGCATTCATGTCGATGACAAAGACCGGCGTCGTCCGGTCGCTTGCCGTCGCGACGGCCATGGCCGCGGCGATGGTTGCCGGCGATGCCGCCGCGCAGAAGGTCCTGAGGTACGTGCCGCAGGCGAACATGGGCACGATGGACCCGGTCAACAATCTGTCGTCGGTCACGCACCAGCACAGCTGGCGCGTCTACGACAACCTGTTCGGCGAAGACACCGCCGGCAACGTCCATCCGCAGATGGTCGAGAACTACACGGTGAGCGCCGACGGCCTCACCTACACGATCACGCTCCGCCCCGGCCTCAAGTTCCACGACGGCTCGCCGGTCCGGTCCCAGGACGTGATGCCGTCGATCGAGCGCTGGGCGAAGCTGGATGGCGGCGGCAAGCGCCTGGTCGCGGCCGGCATGAAGCTGGCGGCGGTCAACGAGCGCACCTTCACGCTGACCTTGCGCGAGGCCTTCCCGGCGACCCCGGGCGTCCTCGCCTATGGCGCGACCGCGATGTTCGTGATGCGCCAGAAGGAGGCGACCACCGACGCCTCGACCCCGATCACCGAGGTCGTGGGCTCCGGCCCCTTCGTGTTCAACGCCAAGGAGCACGTGCCGGGCGCCAAGGTCGTCTACGAGAAGAACAAGGACTACGTGCCGCGCAGCGAACCGGTGAACGCCTTCTCGGGCGGCCGCGTCGCCAAGGTCGACCGCATCGAGCTGACGATCATGCCGGACGCGGCCACGGCCGTGGCCGCGCTCGATCGCGGCGAGATCGACATGTACGAGACGCCGCCGCTCGACCTGCTGCCGGTGCTCA
>CAZDGR010000150.1:0-9961 GCA_964504845.1 uncultured Rhizobium sp.
AGGCACGAGTGGCGAAAGGTGACGCTGACTGCCTTCGCAGGGTCGCTCCCTTTTGCGCCGATGCGATCCAGCACCGTGTAGGACCAGTCGCTGTCGACCTCGGCCCAACCGGCTTCCTCCGCGGTCTCGACCGAGACCTCGCTCTTGTGCCAATCGCGGAAGTCGTGGGGCATCGGCACCTTCGGCGCGTGCTTCAGATCGTTCCGTGTCTCGCCGGCGACGCTGAGGCTGACACCGCCCAAGACCGACTCCGCGATCGCGAGCTTGTGGGTGAAGTTGTTGTTGAGCCTTCCGCCGCCGAGCCTCAGCTGATGCGGCCATCCGTAGGGCAGTCGCTGCGGCCAGCGATAGTGCGAGACAAACTCGGCCTCGAAGACGGTGCCGATGGTGTCATTACGGATCAGGTTGCGGGCGAGCAGCGCCGAGGGTTGATAGCAGGACGTCGCCGCATAGGCCGACTTCACGCCGGCCTGCTTCGTCGCGGCCGCCAACCGGCGTGCGTCCGCCGAGGTGGGCGCCAGCGGCTTGTCGATCAGTATGTGACAACCCTGCGCCAGCGCAGTCTCTACCATCTCGACATGGGTGTCGCCCGGTGTCGCGACTGCGACGATGTCGGGTTTGAGCACGGCCAGGGTCTTCCGCCAGTCGGTGCTTGCGACCTTGATGCCGAGCCCGCCGGCGATCCTGCGGACCACCTCTGCCGTGCGGCTCGCGATCGCCGCGACCTCGACGCCTGCCGCCTGAAGCGCGATCGAGTGGCCCTCGCCCGCCGACCCCGCCCCCAGAACCATGGCTCTCAACGGCATCCGATCCTCCCTATGATCAAGGGCTAAGGGAGCGAGCATGCGGCCTCGGGTCAACGGCGAAGCAATTTCCGCGGTTCACCCCGCACCGATCCGCGCTAGTCTCCCCGCCGCACGTCCAGCATTCAGGGGAAGCGTCCATGGCGTTCGATTTCAAAGGCAAGAAGGTCATCGTCTGCGGCGCCAGCCGCGGCATCGGACGGGCGATCGCGCTCGGCTTCGCCGAGAGCGGGGCCGATGTCTCGATCTGTTCGCGGAACGCCGAGACGCTGGAGAAGACCCGGGCCGAGATGGCCCGCTTCGGCCACAAGGCACATGCCGCCACCTGCGACCTCGCGAAGGAGGCGGAGATCGCCAGGTACATGCCGGACGCGATCAAGACGCTGGGCGGGCTCGACGTGCTGGTGAACAACGCCACCGGGCTCGGCGTCGGCGACGACGAGAAGAGCTGGGAGGTCAGCGTCGACGTCGACCTCCTGGCGACGGTCCGCGCCTCGCGCGAGGCGATGTCGGCGCTCAAGTCGTCGAAGGGCAACATCATCAACATCGCCTCGGGCTCGGGCCTGCGCCCGTCGGTCCGCACGCCGGCCTACGGCGCGGCGAAGGCGGCGGTCATTCATTACACGCGGACCCTGGCGGCGATCCACGCCAAAGCCGGCGTCCGCGTAAACTGCGTGGCGCCAGGCTCGATCGAGTTCCCGGGCGGCGTCTGGGCCGATCGCAAGGCCAACGACCCCGCTCTCTACAAGGCGACGCTGGCAAACTGCCCGATGGGCCGCATGGGCACGACCGAGGAAGTCACCAACGTGGTGATGTTCCTGGCGTCCCCGATGGCGAGCTGGGTCACCGCCCAGATCATCGGCGTCAACGGCGGCCAGGGACTCTAGTCAGCCTGCCAATACCGGCTTCTCGCCCCGTACCTGGGTGCGGTGCAGAAGCCGGCGGCTGCCGTCGTAGTCGTTGACGGCATAGTGCGTCGTGCAACGGTTGTCCCAGACCGCGAGCGAGCCCGGCTGCCAGCGGAAGCGGCAAGAGAATTCGGGCCTGAGGCAGTGCTGATAGAGGTAGTCGAGCAGAGGCCGGCTCTCGGCCTCGCTCATGTCCTCGAAGCGTCCCGTGTAGATCGAGTTGACGAACAGCGCCTTGCGCCCGCTCTCCGGATGCAGGCGCACGACCGGGTGCGCGATCTCGCGGTCGGCCTCGGGGTTGTTGCGCTCGATTCCGATCGAGCGGCTGGTGCGGAGATCCTTCGGCACCCCGCCCATGCCGTAGGGGCGGCCGTTGTGCATCGCGCGAAGCCCCCGAAGCATCCGCTTCATGCCGTCGGAAAGCGCCTCATAGGCCTCGTACATGTTGATCCAGAGCGTGTCGCCGCCATGGCCCGGGATCTCGATCCCATAGAGGATCGAGGCCATCGGAGGCTCGTCGAGGAAGCTGAAGTCCGAATGCCAGGCATTGCCGAAGGTGCTGATCTTCTTCTCGTCCGCCTCCTTCAGCACCGCGATGATGTCGGGATAGCCCTCCATCGCGCGCACATAGGGGACGCGCTGGAGAGGGCCGAAAAGGCGGCTGAACTCGAGATGCTGCTCGGGCGTGAGCTTCTGGTCGCGGAAGAAGATGACCAGATGATCCACCAGCGCCTGCCGGATATCGGCCGCCGCCGAGTTGCCGAGCGGCCTCGACAGGTCGACGCCCTTTACCTCGGCGCCGAGGCTGCCGGTCATCTTCTCGACCGAGATCGACCGATATCCCACTGGGTGCGCTCCGGACGCAATTGCGTCCGGAGCATACACCAGGTTTCAGGCGGCCTCGTGCCGGCGCTTCCGCGCGACGTGGCCCCGACGCGGCGACGGCAGCTTTCGCCCGAACTGGCGGCGCAGCTCATCCTTAGCCGCCTTCAATGTCCGGGCCCGCTCTGCACTCAGGTTCTTGCCGGCGCGATTGACGTAGAAGGTCAGCATCGCGATCGCGGAACGATAGGGATCGGCCTTCCGCCGATGGCTTTCCTCGGCCGACTTCTTCAACGACGCGGCGATGCGCTTCGGGTCCTTCCAGGTGAAGAGACCCTTCTTCAGGTCGAGCGCGTCACTGTGCTCGGTCACCTCGGCCGACCAGCGGTCGGTGGAGCTGCCGTGGGACGATTCCGTCATGGCATGCCTCCGAATACGTAGTGTCTAAACAGGCCCCATACGGAGGGCGTTCCCGTGACAAGGAAGCGGCCCCGGAACCGCGCGGTACCGAGGGAGTTTGTCCTTCACCGGAGAACCGGAGGAGATCACCCATGCGTCCGTTCGTTCTCGTCGTCCTCGCGGCGCCCCTGCTCCTTGCCGGCTGCGGCGGGTCATCGGAGCCGCAGCGTGTCTATGTCCAGCCGCAGTCCGCGGCGATGCCGTCCGGCGGCACGACCGTCGTGGTTCCGCCGGGCAGCTCGGCGAAGATCTGTCCGGTCGGCACCGTCTGCTGATACGTATGCGAGGGGGCGCTCCGGCGCCCCCCATTTCTTTCAGCCCGAGAGGAAGTGGCCGAAGGGATTGAGGGGGCCGATACGGTCGCAGACGATCTTCGTCACCGCCATGATGGGCACGGCGAGGATCGCCCCAGGTACGCCCCACATCCAGTACCAGAACACCAGCGCCAGGATCACCAGAACCGGATTCAACGTGAAGCGACGGGCGAGCAGCATCGGCGTAATCCCCTCACCTTCGGCCAGATGGATCGCGAGGTAGAGGCTGGCCGGCAGCATCGCTTCCCAGAGGCCGTCGAGCGTGAGGAAGCCGACGAAGAAGAAGAGCCCGACGCCGAGAAGCGGGCCCAGGATCGGGACGTAGTTGAGCAGGAAAGCGACCACGCCCCAGAGCACCGGGTCGCCGACCCCGCAGAACCACATCACGACCCCGGTCGCGAGACCCACCAGCAGGTTCATCGCGGTGATGGTGAGGAGGTAACCGGAGATGTCGCTCTCGATCTGCTGGGAGATCTCGACGGCGCGGCGCTTGTCGGCGAAACGCGGCAGCACCTCGACCAGCTTGCGCAGGAAGGTGTCGCCCGAGACCAGCAGGAAGAACAGCAACAGGCCGGTGGTGAACAGCCCGGCGGCGAAGTTCCAGGTGCCGGCGAACAGCTGCTCGGGCAGAGAGCCCTCCGCCGCGGGTATCGTCACCATCGCCGCGTCGATCTGCGTCAGGCCGCGGACCGCGTACAGGAAGCGGCGGAAGATCTCGACCAGCTTGCGCAGGAACTCGAGCCGCTCCTGCATCCTCGGGATCGCCGATGGCAGCCTGGCGAACCAGTCGCCGGCCGGGGCTGTCAGTGCCGCGACCAGGCCGACGATGAAGGCGGTGACCGACATCAGCAGAAGCAGTGCCGCAACGACCCGCGGTACCGACCAGCGCTCGAGGAACCTGAGCGCGGGATTCAGCAGCAGCTTCAGGACGACGGCGAGCACCACTGGAAGGATGATCGCCTTCGCGACGTAGAGAACCGCGAGCATGACGACCAGGAACACACCGGCCTGAAGCAGGAAGCTTCCCTGGATCGGATCGACGGGAACCGCCGGTTCCGCTGGCGCAAGGTCGGCGCTGTCGCCTTCGGCGGGCGGCGGATCGACATCACGAAGTTGTCGCAGGTTGGGGACGGTCACGCCGATTAAAGGCGCCGGCCCTCCCCGGGTTCCGCGGTTCGCGGGCCTTCGGCGCCGAGCGTGCGGCCTTCGTGCTACCGTTCTGTCGCCTAACGGAGGATCGCATGGCCGTTCAAACCCAGTCGCGCAACCGCCCGCTGTCCCGCGCCGAGCTCAGAGCCCGGATCGACCGGCTGCCGCGCACCCGTCTCGCCGCATTGCCGACGCCGCTCGAGGCCTGCCCGCGCCTGACGGCCGCGCTCGGGGGACCTGAGATCCTGGTCAAGCGTGACGACATGACCGGACTGGCTTTCGGAGGCAACAAGGCGCGCCAGCTCGAGTTCCTGTTTCCCGGCATCGTCGCTTCCGGATGCGACACCATTGTCGCCGGCGCCTATACCCAGTCGAACTGGTGCCGGCAGATCACCGCCGCCGCGTGCCGCCTCGGCCTCAAGGTCGAGCTGGTGCTGGTGCACGGAATCAAGGGACCGAAGCTCACCGGCAACCTCCTGCTCGACAAGCTGATGGGCGCCAACGTCACCATCGTCGACATCGACGACGTTCAGCGCCTGCCGCCGATCCTGGAGGCCAAGACCCAGGAGCTGAAGTCGGCTGGCCGCAAGCCCTATCTGGTTTCGCCGTTCGCGATGTCGACGCTGTCCATCTCGACGGTGGGATACGTCGAGGCAATGGTAGAGATCGACGAGCAGCTCTCGGCGCGCGGGCTCAAGGCCGATTGCGTCTACGTCTCCGGCGCCAACATGACGCCGGCCGGGCTTCTGCTGGGCGCCAAGGCGCTGGGGCTCACCACCCGCGTGGTCGGCATCAGCCCGGTTCGCTGGGACGAGGACCGCGCCACCGACATCGCGCGCATCGCCAATGCGGCGGCGAAGCATCTGGAGCTCGATGTCACGGTCTCGCCCGCCGACGTCGAGAACGACGACGGCTATGTCGGTCCCAAATACGGCCTGGTGACGCCCGAATGCCGCGAGGCCGTCAAGCTTGCGGCCTCGACCGAGGGTCTGATCCTGGATCCGGTCTACACCGGCAAGGCGATGGCCGGCCTGATCGGCCATGTGCGCCAGGGCAAGCTCAGGAAAGGCGAGACCGCGGTCTTCCTCCACACCGGCGGCATGCCGGCGGTCTTCGCCTATGCCGAGGACCTGGTCGAAGCCTGAGACTACTCGCGCTCGGGGATCGAGAAGTCGCGCCTGGCGGTCGAGATGGTGATGGTGAACCCGGCGATCACGTCGAACAACGCCATCACCATGATCAGGAGGAATGTGGAGGTGCCGAGCGCCGGCACCAGCAGGAATCCGATCAGGCAGGCGACGAACGAGAACAGCGACAGGATGTGGTCGAGGACCGAGGCCTGCGAGGTCCGCGTCGCCTTCAGGATCTCGAAGTAGAGCGCGATCACCGACAGAAGCAGCAGGAAGTCGCCGATGGCGAAGGTCCAGCTTGCACCGGATGGCAGCGTGAATGAGGCCATGGCCGAGGTCGGCGCGCCCGAGCCGAAGACAGCGAGAAACGCATAGACAAGGGCGATGCAGCCGATCAGCGGCACTTGCCTAATCATGTTCATCGCGAACGATCCTCCGGTGGACGAGCGGTATCAGGTTAGCACGCGGACCGGAACTCCGGAGGGGCGCTTCGAGGCGGCGGGCTATCGCAATGTCCGTGTGATCAAGAAGGGCTGTGACAGCTACTGGCACGGCATGGGCGCCAAGAACGGCGCCGAGGGCCGTATCGTTCTGTCGCCGTCCGGCGAGGTCCTGCCGGAAAACGACTGACCGCTCGCGGCCGCGCACCCGGCAATTTCAGCCGGGTGCGGCGGCCGGATGTCAGCGGGTGTTGTTCTGGGTTCGAGGGCCAGGCGCCGGCTGGCTTTGCAGCCGGGATTTAAGATCGCGCCTAACCCATTCTCCGATAATGACCAGGATCGACAGCACTACGAAGATCGCTCCGATCAATCCGCTTGCGCTCATAAACCCCTCTCCTTCTCGAGTGTTGAGGCCATGGGGTTTCTTGCAACGAAGGTGCCGGCTCTCGGAGCGCCGGCCGGAGGACCACGATGAACAATCATCCGAAAGCCATCCTGCGGATCGTTAAGCTGGTCGCCCTCCTTTCGCCGCTCCTGCTCGCCGGCTGCGGCGAGAACTGGGTCGCCAAGGTCATGCCGCCGAGTCTTCAGCAAGACCTCTCGGCGACCGCACCCCGTCAACCCGCGGCCTAGGATTGCTCTGCGCACGGCTTCCCGGGCCGAGGCCCCTGGCACTCGCATCCCGAGCCCGTTAACGTCTCGCCCGCTACCAATGAGGTGGAGACCTGGGCTCGTGAAAATCTGCATCTTCGGCGCCGGCTCGATCGGCGGCTATCTCGGCGGCTTCCTCGCCAAGTCCGGCGCCCAGGTATCGGTGGTCGCGCGCGGCGCGCATCTGAAGGCGATCCAGGA
The DNA here is from genome assembly GCA_964504845.1 of uncultured Rhizobium sp. GTDB lineage: Bacteria > Pseudomonadota > Alphaproteobacteria > SHVZ01 > SHVZ01 > SHVZ01. Next base: position 6,878 of record CAZDGR010000150.1, read on the forward strand.
GAAGGGCCTCACCGTCGAGCAGCCGGAGGGTCCACCGGTCCACGCGACCGTGCGGGCCAGCGACGATCCGTCGAAGCTCGGCCCGCAGGATGCCGTGCTCGTCACGGTCAAGGCGCCGTCGCTGCCCTCGATCGCCGACGGGCTCGCGCCGCTTCTGGGGCCGAAGACGCCCGTCGCCTTCCTCACCAACGGCATCCCGTGGTGGTACTTCATCGGCCATGGCGGCCGCGACGACGGCCGCAGCATCGCCCTGCTCGATCCAGGCGACCGGCTCCGGCTGGCCGTCGGGCCGGCGCGCGTCGTCGGCAGCGTCGTGTGGCCGGCGAGCTCGGTGCCCTCGCCGGGCGTGATCCGGATCCGAGGCCATTCACGCGGGACCTTCTTCGGCCGCCCCGACGGCACGACCACGCCCGAACTCGAGAACCTGGCCGAGGCCTTCCGCAAGGCCGGCCTCCCAGTGACGGTGACGCCGAGGATCCGCGACACGATCTGGGAGAAGCTCGCCTTCAACCTGAGCGCAGGGCCGATGTGCGTGCTGACCCGCTCGCCGGTGCAGGCGACGTATGAAGAGCCGGTGCTGGTCGAGACTTCGCGCCGGCTGATGGCCGAAGCCCAGGCCCTGATCAAGGCGATGGGCTGCACGCCTGACTTCGACGTCGAACGCGTGGTCGGGGTCAACGCCAAGCTCGGCCACCGCCCGAGCATCCTGCAGGACCTGATGGCCGGCCGCTCGATGGAGATCGACGCGCTCTATTCGGTGCCGCTCGAGCTCGCGAAGTCCGCCGGCGTGCCGATGCCGACACTAGCGATGATCGCGGCGATGATCCGCGTGCGTGCCCGCGAGGAAGGACTCTACCCGCAGCCCGCCTAGTTGGCAGCGGCCGGCTCCGGCTCTACCGGGATCCAGCTCTTCCGAGCGCCGGCATAGATCGCGCCGGGATTGCCGCTGACGGTCGTCCGCCACATCACGCGCTGGAGCTTCTCGGCGTCGTACCAGGTCGCGGCATGCACCAGGCAACGATTGTCCCAGATCAGCACGTCGCCCGCGTCCCATTCGTGCACATAGACGAAGCGGGGCTGGGTGATGTGGCTCATCAGCTCGTGCAGCAGCCTGGCGCCGTCGCCGTCGGGGCCCGGCTCCATGCCGACGAAAGGCCCGTCCAGCCAGTCCATCTGGCCGTACTCGCAGAGATAAAGGGACCGGCGGCCGGTCACCGGATGGATGCGGACCACCGGCTGACGCTGCGAGCGCTCGTGGGGGCGGAGCGGCTGCACCGGCTCGCGGTTGCGGACCTGGTCGTAAGACCGTCCGGTACGGCCCTTGCTGTGCAGGCCTTCGAGGTTATCGACCTTCGCTTTCAGCGCCGGCGAAAGGGCGTCGTAGGCGCCCGCGCAATTGGCGAACAGCGTCTGCCCCTGCCCTTTCGGCACCGGCGTCACCGCGAAGAAGAGCGAGACATCCGGCGGCGGCCGGCGATAGCTCTGGTCGGTGTGCCAGCCGCGACGATGGGGAAACTGGACCGGGAACTTGCCGTCGGCCGTCAGCGGCGGATTGGGCAAAGCCGGCGGCATCCGGCTGACCGGCGGCACATTGGAGACGATCAGGATCTCCGGAACCTCGGTATGCACCATGTGCAGCGGCGTCAGGTTGCTGCGGTAGTCCTCGATCTCCGCTCCGAAGAGACGGCTCAGCCGCAAGAGAAGGTCTGGCGTCCCCGCGATCGCGTCCATGCCTCTCAGCAGCAGCAGGCCCTCGGCCTCGGCAAGCGCCTTTGGCAGTAGAGACGGATCGGCCTCCGCCGCCGCGACGACCGCATCCGCGCCGCTGGCGTGGTCGATCCTGCCGCCGAAAGCCGCACCCGGAAGAGGACCCGCAACCCTGAAGCTCATGATCGCTCCGCCGCTTGAAAGCGCCGCAAGCGTAGACCTCCGTCAGCGCCGCTTCAACCGGCGAGCCGGGCGGCGAGGCACCGGTCCACGGCCGCCAGCAGGTCGTCGCGCGCGAAAGGCTTCTGCAGCGTCGCATTGGCGCCGAGCCGCTGCGCCATGCGCAGCAGGTCTTCGCGCGGGTTGTAGCGGCCGCCTCCCGAGATCGCGAGGATCGGCAAGATCCCGTTGGCCCGCCGGATCTCGAGGATGGTCTCGATCCCGTCCTTCTCCGGCATCAGGAGGTCGGTGATCAGGAGATCGAAATTCCGCTCCTTCATGAAGGCGAGGCCTTCGGTACCGTTCTTCGCGATCACGACCTCGGCCGGCGCCAGCATCGCTGCCGTCAGCTTGGCGAAGAACTGGTCGTCGTCGATGAGAAGAAGGACCTTTCCGGCGGTCATCCCGGCTTCGGCCCCTTGCCGCGCGCACTCGGATCGGGCGCGGCCGGGTCCTTCGCTGACATCGTCGTCATCGTCGACTGCCCGAGATTGGCGAGGCGCATCGCGCCGTCCTGTGCCGCCATCATGTCCGACATGATCCGGCCCATGCTGCTGGTCAGCCACTCGCTATAAGCGGCGGCCATCTCGGCGACGTCGCGGGATGCCGAGAGCTTCTGCAGCGTCCGGAAACCGGACTCCATCGCCTCCTGCCGACGCCTGGTCCAGGCCGCCATCATCTTCTGGGTCTCGTCCAGAAGCTGCGCCTGGTCATGGAGCGCCGCTTCCATCTGGACGCGGAAGGCCTCCGGCCAGTCGGCGATCGCCGCTTCCGCGGCGTCGCGACGGTGACGTTCGGCCTGCTCGCGATGACGCGCCGCCGCGCCCGCGTCGGTCTCTTCGGCGGCAAGGCGCTCGTTCAGCCTCGCCATCGCCGACAGCACCGTCGACGGCGGCTTCCTAGCGGTCATCGAACGTCGCCACGGAACACACCCGTCCCTCCCGTTCCCAGCCGATTGAAGCACTGCCCGGCGGCATGTCAACCGGCCCCGGTCGGCTCTCCTCGACCGAGGACCTCCCGAAGTTTCGACGCCAGCGAGTCGCGCCGATAGGGCTTGATCAGGAGCTCGTCGGCCGGAGCGAGCGCCGGCCCGCCATGCATGGTCGAGCCGTTGAAGCCGGAGGTGAACAGCAGATCGATCTCGTCGTCCTTGCCAAG
>CAZDGR010000151.1:0-9939 GCA_964504845.1 uncultured Rhizobium sp.
ATGTTCAACCAGCGCCGGGTGCGCGCGCATGCCGACCCTGCCTGGATCTTCAACTGCGTCGCGCGCATCGGCTGGCTGAATCGCATGACGCAGTTCAAGGACAAGGCCGGCAAGAACCGCGACAACGCGCTCGTGGGTCTCTACGCCTATCCGGTGCTGATGGCGGCCGACATCCTGCTCTATCACGCCAACGGCGTTCCCGTCGGCGAGGACCAGAAGCAGCACGTCGAGCTGACCAGGGACATCGCCCAGGCATTCAACTCGATGTTCGGGGTCGACTTCTTCCCGCTGCCCGAGCCGATGATCCTCGGCGAGGCGACGCGGGTGATGAGCCTTCGCGACGGCACCAAGAAGATGTCGAAGTCCGATGCCTCCGACTATTCGCGTATCAACCTGACCGACGACGCCGACACGATCGCGCTCAAGATCCAGAAGGCGAAGACCGATCCGAACGTGCTTCCCGACGACCCGAAGGGCCTCGAGGGGCGCCCGGAAGCCGAGAACCTGCTGACGATCTATGCGGCGCTGGCCGACGTCACGACGGCGGACGCGGTCCGTCAGTTCGCCGGCAAGTCGTTCTCGGAGTTCAAGAAGGCGCTGGTCGACCTCGCCGTCTCGGTGCTGGGCCCGATCAACGCCGAGATGCGCCGCCTGAAGGGCGATCCCGCCCATGTGGACGCGGTGCTCAGGCGCGGCGGCGAGCGCGCGGCCGAGATCGCCGAGCCGATCCTGAAGAGGACCAGCGAGATCGTGGGATTCCTCAAGGACTGAGGATGCACAGCGCCCTCGTCGTCCTCGCCTGCATCCTGCCGCCACTGGCGCTGCTGCTGGCGCGGATGCCGGGACACGCGCTGGTCAACCTCGCGATCTGCGCCGGCGCAATCCTTGGTTCCGGCATGCCGGTGGTGGCGCTGACGCTGGCGCTCGCCGCGACCGTCCACGCCGTCTGGCTGATTCACCGCAAGCGGCGCGCCGTTCAGGCGACGTAGCTCCAGATCGAGGCCAGCAGCGCGAGTGCCATCAGGGCCGAGGCGATCCAGCCCAGCGCCTTGAGCCAGATGGGGATCGTCAGCGCCCGCTCGCCGTCGCCTGAGACCACCAGCATCGTCGCGAGCATGATCGGTACCGCGACGACGCCGTTGATCACCGCGGTCCAGAACAGCAGCGTCATCGCGTCGACGTGCAGCGTGGCGAGCCCGGCGCCGCCGAGCGTCGCAGCGCCGACGACGCCGTAGAATCCCGGGGCTCGGCTCGGCGGCAGCTCGAGGCCGCGGCGCATGCCGGAAATCTCGGCGACCGCATAGGCCGCCGATCCGGCGAGCACCGGCACGGCCAGCATGCCGGTGCCGACGAGGCCGAGCGCGAACAGGAGAAAAGTGAAGTCGCCGGCGATCGGGCGAAGCGCCTCGGCCGCCTGTGCCGCTGTCGCGATCTCGGTCACGCCGTTGGCATGCAGCGTCGCCGCCGTGGTGACGATGATGAAGAAGGCGACGAGGTTGGAGGCGGCCATGCCGATCCAGGTGTCGATCGAGATATGCGCCAGATCGTCCTTGTCCCCGCCCTTCTCCTTGTGGCGGTGGCTGAGGCGCGACTCCTCGACTTCCTGGGAGGCCTGCCAGAAGAAGAGGTAGGGACTGATCGTGGTGCCGAGCAGAGCCACGACCATCAGCAGCACGTCGCGGTCGAGCGAGAGAGTGGGAAGCAGCGTCGTCCGCAGCACCTGTCCCCAGGGGATGTCGACGCTGAAGGCGACCGCGACATAGATCAGCAGCGCCAGGGTCAGGAACTTCAGGAACCCGGCGTAGCGGTGATAGGGGATGAAGATCTCGGCGACCAGGCAGGCGACGCCGAAGCCGACCGCATAGATCACCGAAGGCCCGCCGGCCACGAGGTTCACCGCCTCGCCCATCGCGGCGAGGTCGGCCGCGATGTTGATCGTGTTGGCGACGAGCAAGAGTCCCACGAGCAGGGTGACCGCCTGCCGCGGCAGGTGCGCCCCGATGTTGCGAGCGAGCCCGCGGCCGGTCTGCCAGCCGATGCGGGCCGAGATGATCTGGATCGCCGCCATCAGCGGCAAGGTCAGGAACACGGTCCAGGTGAGGCCGTAGCCGAACTGCGCGCCGGCCTGGGAGTATGTCGCGATACCGCTCGGATCGTCGTCGGCCGCCCCGGTGATCAGCCCGGGCCCGAGCGCCTTCCAGAACCGCCGCGATACCTTCTTGCCTTCGCTCACCGTCAGTCTCTCAGCCGGGTCAGGGGCTGTGCAGCAACCGATCGTCCTCGATCAAGGTTCCCTCGGCCAGCGCCGCGTCGATCGCCGCCCGGGACGGCACCACCGCCGCATAGGCGCCGTCGGCGCGGCCGGCCAGGATTTCGGCGTGCCAATGCCGCCAATGTCCGCCGAGCCTCGGATCGAGCTTGGCGTTGCGCGCATAGGCGGCCCCGCCGGCGGTCGCCTTCCGGATGAAGTGATCGCGCCCGCGGATCGGGAAGTGGCGGATCAGGATCTCGCGCGCGATCGCCGGCCGCGCCTCGGCCATCTCGGCGTTGTGGCACCCCTGGGTCATGCGGACGAGATCGGCCGCCCGCACCAGGACCTTCGGCTGGATCGGGCGAAGCAGCTCGGACTCGGCCTCGGCTTTCGGGAAGACCGCGAGGTGACGCGCCGCCGTGAACGACCAGTCGTCCTCGCGCGCCGCGACCCGGTTGGCGCGTCGGCAGAACATGAGGTTGGCGGGCGTCGTCGCGATCGTCTCGCGCAAGGGGCCGCACCAGAACTCGTCGGCGTCGTTGGAGAGGATCCAGTCGGCGCCGAAACGCGTCCGCGCGAGGACAGCCATCTCCGTGGTCAGGCGCGCCTGGTCGAAGGTGTCGTCGGCGTCGTGGCGGAGATGCAGCACGCCGTCGCGCGCGAAAGTTTCCAGGATCTCGACCGTGCCGTCGGTCGAGCCGTTGTCGGTGGCGACGATGAAATCGACGCCCCCGCCCAGGTGATGGCGGATGTTCGCCCGGACGATGTCCGCCTCGTCGCGGACGAGGAGGGTCATGACGAGCCTCATTTCTTCGGCGCGAGCATTCCCTTCAGCCGATAGAGCGCTTCCAGCGCCTCCTTCGGGCTGAGCTCGTCGGGATTGATGCGCGTCAGCTCGGTCTCCGCCGCGCTCGGCTCGGCGCGGAGCTTGCCCGATTGCGGACGGGATGCCGCGAACAGCGGCAGGTCGTCGGCGAGCCTGGCCGCCGATCCGGCGCGCTCGCCGGTCTCGAGCGCACGCAGCACCTCCTCGGCGCGGTCGAGCACGGCATTGGGCAACCCGGCGAGGCGTGCCACATGCAGGCCGTAGGAGCGGTCGGCTGCACCGACCGCGACCTCGTGCAGGAAGACGACGTCGCCCTGCCATTCCTTGACCCGCATCGTCCGGCAGGCGAGCGCGGAAAGCCGCGACGAGAGTGCCGTCAGCTCGTGGTAGTGGGTCGCGAACAAGGCACGGCAGCGGTTGACCTCGTGCAGGTTCTCCAAGGTCGCCCAGGCGATCGAGAGGCCGTCGAAGGTCGCGGTGCCGCGGCCGATCTCGTCCAGGATGACGAGGGAGCGCGAGGTCGCCTGGTTCAGGATCGCCGCGGTCTCGACCATCTCGACCATGAAGGTCGAGCGGCCGCGCGCCAGGTCGTCGGCGGCGCCGACGCGGCTGAACAGGCGGTCGACGATGCCGACATGCGCCGATTCCGCCGGCACGAAGGCGCCGATCTGTGCCAGCAGGACGATGAGGGCATTCTGGCGAAGGAAGGTCGACTTGCCGGCCATGTTCGGGCCGGTCAGGAGCCAGAGCCGCTGGGTCTCGGCGAGATCGCAGTCGTTCGGCACGAACGGATCGCCCGATGACGCCAGCGCCGCCTCGACCACCGGATGGCGGCCGGCCTTCACCGCGAAGGCGCTCGACGCGTCGACAACAGGCCGCACATGGCGGCGTTCGACCGCGAGCTCGGCGAGAGACGAGGCGACGTCGAGACGGGCCAGCGCATCGGCGGCGAGCGCCACCGCCTCGGCCCGCGCCGTCACCTCGCCGACCAGATCCTCGAACAGGCGAAGCTCGACGGCGAGCGCCCTGTCGGCGGCGGACGACAGCTTGGACTCCAGCTCGCCGAGCTCGACCGTGGTGAAGCGCGCGGCGTTCGCCATCGTCTGGCGATGGATGAAGCCGGGCCTTCCGATCATCTTCTCGGCATGGTTCGCCGTCGCCTCGATGTAGTAGCCCAGCACATTGTTGTGCCGGATCTTCAACGAGGCGATCCCGGTCTCTTCCTGGTAGCGCGTCTGCAGCCCGGCGATCAGCTTCCGGCTCTCGTCGCGAAGCAGCCTGAGCTCGTCGAGGTCGGGGGCGTAGCGCTCGGCGATGAAGCCGCCGTCGCGGGCGAAGAGCGGCAGCTCGGGCGCGAGCGCCCGGCCGAAGCGCTCGACCAGCACCTGGTGGTGGCCCAAGTCGCGATTGATCTCGGCGATCTCTGCCGGCGGCTCCTTGAGCACGGCGAGCTGCCGGGCGATATCGCCCGCTGCCGCCAGCCCGTCGCGAATCGCGGCGAGGTCGCGCGGGCCGCCGCGGCCGAGCGAGAGGCGCGAGAGCGCGCGGGCGAGATCGGGGCAGCGCTTCAGCTGCGGGCGGAGGTCGAGGCGGAGGGCCTCCTCGGCGATCAGGTGCTGGACCGCATCGAGCCTCCGGTCGATCGCCGCCGGATCGGTCAGCGGTGCGGCGAGACGTTCGGCGAGCAGGCGCGCACCGGCGCCGGTGACGGTGCGGTCGATCACGTCGAGCAGGCTTCCCTGGCGCTCGCCCGCGAGCGTGCGGGTCAGCTCCAGGTTCCGCCGCGTCGCCGGATCGATCTCGAGCACGCCGCCGTCGCCCTGGCGCTTCGGCGTCTTGAGGCGCGGCAGCTTTCCCTTCTGGGTCAGCTCGACGTAGTCGACGACGGCGCCGAGCGCCGCCAGCTCCGGCCGGTCGAAGCTGCCGAACGCATCGAGCGTGCCGACGCCGTAGAGCGCCTCGAGGCGCTTCCTGCCGTTGGTCGAATCGAAGCGCGCGCCCGGCAGCGGCACGAGCGCGTTCCGCCACTCGCGGAGAATATCGGCCAGCCCCTCGGCCTGGATCAGCCGGTCTGGAATCAGCAGCTCGGCGGGATCGAGGCGGGCGAGCGCGGAGGCCAGGCTGCGCGCGTCGACGGGCCGGGCGCCGACCTCGCCGGTCGAGATCTCGACCCAGGCGATCGCCATCGCTCCCTGCGCATCGGCGAGCGATGCCAAGAAATTCGACCGGCGGGCATCCAGCAGCGTCTCCTCGGTCAGGGTGCCCGGGGTGAGGATGCGGACGACCTCGCGGCGGACGACGGACTTGGATCCGCGCTTCTTCGCCTCGGCCGGGTCCTCCATCTGCTCGCAGATCGCGACCCGGAAGCCCTTCCGGATCAGGCGTGGCAGGTAGACCTCGGCGGCATGGACCGGCACGCCGCACATCGCGATGTCCTGGCCCTCGTGCCTGCCGCGCTTGGTCAGCGCGATGTCGAGAGCGCCGGCCGCCTTGACCGCGTCGTCGAAGAACAGCTCGTAGAAATCGCCCATCCGGTAGAACAGGAGCGCGTCCGCATGACCGGCCTTGATCTCCAGGTATTGCGCCATTCCCGGCGAAAGCTCGGCCGGGGGCGGCGGGCTGTGGTCCATCGGCATGGGCGAGATTTAGCGGAAAGCGGCGCCCGTGTCCCGGGGCGGGTGAGGGCGGGGCCGAGCGTCGGCGAGGCTCGATCTGACACCTAATGACGCATCGTGATCCATCCTAATTGATAGAGTGTTTACCGCCGCTGAAGGCCCGTGCCATAGGTCGGTCATGGCGAGCCTGACCGTCCTCAACGCAGTTCTGCTGTTCGGCGCGACGCTGGTCCTGGCCGGCATCCTGTCGAGCCTCGTCGCCAAGCGCTTCGGCGCTCCGTTGCTCTTGATCTTTCTGCTGATCGGCATGCTCGCCGGCGAGGACGGGCCGGGCGGCATCAAGTTCGACGACTACCAGTCCACCTTCCTGATCGGCTCGCTGGCGCTGGCGGTGATCCTGTTCGACGGCGGGCTCCGGACCAAGCTGGTCGCCGTCAGGAACGCGATGACGCCGTCGCTGATCCTGGCCACCGTCGGGGTGATCATCACGGCGACGCTGACGGGCGCCTTTGCGCTGATGGTGCTCGACCTCACCTGGCTCGAAGGCCTGCTCCTGGGATCGCTGGTCGCCTCGACCGATGCGGCGGCGGTCTTCTTCCTGCTGCGATCCGGCGGCCTGGAACTCAGGCAGCGGGTGACGGCGACGCTCGAGGTCGAATCGAGCACCAACGACCCGGTCGCGGTGTTCCTGACCTTGCTGCTGGTCGAGATCCTGACCGTCGGCCAGGGGCAGGCGGATGTCCGCATCTTCGCCGAGCTGGCCCGCGCCTTCCTGATCGGCGGTGCGATCGGCTACGGCGGCGGCCGTCTCATCGTCTGGCTCACCAACAAGACCGAGCTGCCGCACGGGCTGCACCCGATCTTCGTGGTCGCCAGCGCGATCGCGATCTATGCGCTGGCCTCCGTGATCCACGGCTCGGGCTTCCTTGCCGTGTATCTGGCCGGCCTGGTCGTCGGCAACCGGCCGGTCCGCGCCTTCGCCAGCGTGCTGTCGTTCCACGACGCGGTCACCTGGCTCTGCCAGATCGTCATGTTCCTGGTGCTGGGCCTGCTGGTGACGCCGCACGAGCTGATCAAGTTCCTGGTGCCCGGCGTTGCCGTCGCGATCTTCCTGATGGTGGTCGGCCGGCCGCTCGCGGCACTGGTCTGCCTGCTGCCGTTCGGCTACACGCCGAAGGAGATCGCCTTCGTCGGCTGGGTCGGCTTGCGCGGCGCGGTCGGCGTCTATCTCGCCTCGATCCCGGTGCTGGCCGGCGTGTCGAACTCGGGCGTGTTCTTCAACGTGGGATTCTTCGTCGTGCTGATCTCGCTGGTGGTCCAGGGCTGGACCATCCGGCCGGCGGCGCTGCGCTTAGGGTTGGCGCTGCCGCGGACGGCGCCCGAGCCCAAGCGCATCGAGATCGACCTCCCCGGCCAGCTGAAGCAGGAGCTGGTTGGATATCCGGTCCAGGCCGACTCCGCCGTGCTGGCCCAGGGCCGCGTGCCGAACTGGGCGAAGCCGGTGCTGGTGATCCGCTCGAACGCGATCCTGGAGCCGGCCGAGGCCGGGCGCCTGGTCGAGGAGGACTATGCCTACTTCCTGGTGCCGCTGAAGAAGGTGCAGCGGCTGGACCAGCTGTTCACGCCGGCGGTGGAGGCGGAGCGCGACCGCGAGGCCTCGGGCGAGTTCCTGCTCGAAGGCTCGGCGCCGCTGGGCCGGGTCTGTGCGCTCTACGGCATCGACCTGCCGGCAGGCGAGCGGGCGGAGGAGACGATCGCCGACTTCTTCGCCTTCCGCTTCGAGGGCGCGCCCCGGATCGGCGACCATCTCAGCCTCGGGCCCGCGGTGCTGGTCGCCCGGCGCACCGAGAGCGGCCGGGTCGTGCTCGCCGGCCTGCTGGTCGACGAGGACGAGGATGACGACGAGCCGCGCCGGCCGACTCTCGGAGAATTGACGACGCGGTTGCGGCGGAAGCTGCGCCTTCCTTGATCATGCTGCACTGCGGCTAAAGGCTTGTTCGGGTGAGCCATTTGCGCTTGGGGGCGATCCTGCCCCACAATGCGTCCCCCTCTTAAAGAACAGAGTCTCCGGGAGAAGCGTCCATGGAATCCAACAATCGCGTCACCGAGCAGGAGGCGCTGGATCTCCATGCGCATGGGAAACCCGGGAAAATCGAGATCGCGCCGACCAAGCCCCTGACCACCCAGCGGGACCTCTCGCTCGCGTACTCGCCGGGCGTGGCCTGGCCCTGCCTCCACATCGCCAAGGACCCGGACAAGGCCTACGACTACACCGCCAAGGGCAACATCGTGGCGGTGATCTCCAACGGGACCGCGGTCCTCGGCCTCGGCGACCTGGGCCCCCTCGGCGCCAAGCCGGTGATGGAAGGCAAGGCCGTCCTCTTCAAGCGCTTCGCCGACATCGACGGCATCGACCTAGAGGTCGACACCAAGGACGTCGACCAGTTCGTCAACTCGATCCGCTACCTCGGCAAGACCTGGGGCGGCATCAACCTCGAGGACATCAAGGCGCCGGAGTGCTTCATCATCGAGCAGCGGCTTCGCGAGCTGCTCGACATCCCAGTCTTCCACGACGACCAGCACGGCACGGCGATCGTCGCCGCCGCCGGACTGCTCAACGCGCTCGACGTCACCGGGCGCTCGCTCAAGGACATCCAGATGGTGGTGAACGGTGCCGGCGCCTCCTCGATCGCCTGCATCGAGCTCCTGAAGGCGATGGGCCTGCCGCACGACAACGTGGTGATCTGCGACACCAAGGGCGTGGTCTATCAGGGCCGAACCGACGGCATGAACCAGTGGAAGTCGGCGCATGCGGTGAAGACCAAGGCACGCACGCTGGAAGACGCGATCAAGGGCGCCGATGTGGTCTTCGGCCTTTCGGCCAAGGGTGCGATCAGCCAGGCGATGGTCAAGTCGATGGCGGCGAAGCCGATCGTCTTCGCCATGGCCAATCCCGATCCCGAGATCACGCCCGAGGACGCGCGCGCCGTCCGTCCCGACGCGATCATCGCCACCGGGCGCTCGGACTACCCGAACCAGATCAACAACGTTCTGGGCTTTCCCTATATCTTCCGCGGCGCGCTCGACGTCCGCGCCAAGACCGTCAACGACCGGATGAAGATCGCCGCCGCCAAGGCGCTGGCCGAGCTCGCGCGCGAGGACGTGCCTGACGAGGTCGGCCGCTCCTACTCGGGCAGGAAGCTCAAGTACGGGCCCGAGTACCTGATCCCGACGCCGTTCGATCCGCGCCTGATCGCGCATGTGTCGTCGGCGGTGGCGCAGGCGGCGATGGACTCCGGCGTGGCGCGCAAGCCGATCGCCGACATGAAGGCCTATCGCGCCAGGCTCTCGGGTCGCCTCGATCCGACCGTCGCCAGCCTGCAGGGCATCTTCGAGAAGGTCGCGGCGAACCCGAAGCGCGTCGTCTTCGCCGAGGGCGAGGAGGAGCGGGTGATCCGCGCGGCGATCACCTTCCGCAACGCAGGATACGGCCGGCCGATCCTGGTCGGCCGCGAGGAGCGCATCCAGGAGACGATGAAGGCGGCCGGATTGGACGGCACCGGCATCGAGATCCACAACGCGCGCCTCTCCAGCCACAATCAGGAATACACCGACTTCCTCTACAAGCGCCTGCAGCGGTCGGGCTATCTCCGCCGCGACTGCCAGCGGCGCGTGAACCAGGACCGCAATGTCTTCGCCGCCTGCATGGTGGCCCTCGGCCACGCGGACGCGATGGTGACCGGCACCACGCGCAACTTCTGGACCTGCTATCAGGACATCAGCCGGGTGATCGACCCGAAGCCGGGTGCGCGCGCCTTCGCGGTCTCGATCGTGATCTCGCGCGGCCGCACCGTGTTCATGTCCGACACCTACATGCACGAGCTGCCCTCGCCCGAGGAGCTCGCCGACATCGCCATCCAGACCGCGGAGAAGGCCCGCCAGATGGGGCACGAGCCGCGGGTGGCGCTGCTGTCGTTCTCCAACTTCGGCAATCCCAACCGCGAGAAGTCCTACCGCATCCGCGATGCCGTCGAGGTGCTGGACCGGCGCAAGGTGAGCTTCGAGTACGACGGCGAGATGTCCGCCGACGTGGCGCTCGACGACGAGCTTCGCAAGCTCTACCCGTTCTGCCGCCTGACCGGCCCCGCCAACGTGCTGATCATGCCGGCGCTGCACACCGCCAACGTCGCCTACAAGCTGATGCAGAAGCTCGGCGGCGCTACCGTCATCGGCCCGCTGATCATCGG
>CAZDGR010000152.1:0-9900 GCA_964504845.1 uncultured Rhizobium sp.
CTGGAGGCGCTGGGAGCGGTCCTTGGCCAAGCAGCGCTGCAGGAGCGTGCGCAGGCGATCTCGGCCGAGATCGAGCGGCTGGCGACGCGTCCGGCGGAGCTCAGGGAAGCGCGCGCCCGCGCGCTCGATGGGATCCAGCAGGCCGAAGCCGCCCGCCGCGAGGCCGGAGACAAGGTCGTCGCGGCCGAGAACGCGCTGACCGAGGCCGACCGGCACCTGAAGCAGGCCGAGCGCGAGCTTGCCGAGAAGCGCGAAGCCCGCGTGCGTGCCGAAGGCGCCGTCGCCCAGGCCGAGGACACCGTCCAGCGCCTGATCCAGGCGATCCGCGAGAAGCTCGAATGCGAGCCCGACCAGGTGCTCGAGCAGGCCGACCTCAAGGAGGGCGAGACGCCGGCACCGGAAGAGGAGCTGCTGCACAAGGAGCAGCGCCTGGTCCGCGAGCGCGAGCAGATCGGGCCGGTCAACCTCCGGGCCGAGGAGGAGATGCGCGAGCTCGACGAGCAGATCGCCGGCCTCAAGAACGAGCGCGCCGATCTCGTCCAGGCGATCGCCAGGCTCCGCCACGGCATCGGCGAGCTGAACCGCGAGGGCCGCGAGCGGCTGCTGGCGTCGTTCGACAAGGTCAACGCGCATTTCAGCGACCTGTTCACCCGGCTATTCGGGGGCGGCCGTGCCTTCCTCAAGCTGACCGACTCCGAGGACCCTCTCGAAGCCGGCCTCGAGATCATGGCGAGCCCGCCGGGCACCAAGCTCCAGGTGCTGTCGCTGATGTCGGGCGGCGAGACGACGCTGACGGCGCTGTCGCTGCTGTTCGCGGTGTTCCTGACCAACCCGGCGCCGATCTGCGTGCTGGACGAGGCCGACGCCGCACTCGACGACTCCAACGTCGACCGTTTCTGCACGCTTCTGGAAGACATCGCCAAGTCGACCGGCACCCGCTTCCTGGTGATCACCCATCACCGGATGACGATGTCGCGCATGGACCGTCTTTACGGTGTCACCATGGCCGAGCGCGGCATATCGCAGCTGGTTGCGGTCGACCTCCGCGAGGCCGAGCGTCTCACTCGCTAGTCGATCCTACACGCCTCTTCGAAGGCAAGCCGCGGATTGCGCGGGAACAGCTTCGCCGGATCGCCGTGGCCGATGTTGCAGAGAAAGTTCGACTTCCAGCGGCCGTCCGGGAAGAAGGCGGCGTCGACCTTGGCATTGTCGAAGCCGCTCATCGGCCCGCAGTCGAATCCGGCCGCCCGCGCCGCCAAGATGAAATAGGCGCCCTGCAGCGAGCCGTTGCGAAGTGCCGCGACCTCGGTCGACTTCGCCTTTGCCTCGCCGGCGAACCAGCTTCGTGCATCCGGGTTGTGGAACAGCCTCGGCAGCAGGTCGTAGAAGCGCGTGTCGTAAGCGATGATTGCGGTTACCGGCGCCGCCATCGTCTTGGCGCGGTTCCCCTCGCTCATGGCCGGCTCCAGCTTCCTCTTGGCCTCCGCCGAGCGCACGAAGACGAAGCGCGCCGGGCAGGAGTTTGCCGTGGTCGGCCCCCACTTCATCAGGTCGTAGATGCGCCTCAGGTCGTCGTCGGTAACCTCACCCGAGAGCTCGTTGTGAGTCCGGGCGTTACGGAACAGGACATCGAGCGCACGGTCGTCGAGCATGAGGCTACTCCGGCTCAGGTCAGCCGCCCGATCAGGGCGTCGGCCAGCAGGTCAACGCTGCCATGGGCGAATTCCAAATAGAAGCAGGGCTCGATCAGCTCCAGCTCCATCAGCATGAAGCCTCCGGGGCTGACGAGGCCGTCGACGCGGACGTAGTCCGGTGGCTCTGGGGCTGGGCGAGGTGGCGCTGCGCCGCCTCACGCGTGCCGGACGACGGATCGAACGCCTCGTAGTCGCGCCGAGTTCTCGGTGTCGGCTCCGGATACTCGCGCCTGGTGGCGATCAGGATCAATCGAGCGCCTTGATCCGCTCGCCGATCATCTTGTGCAGCGGTTCCTTGGGATCGACACGGGCTAGGAGGCGACCCCAGAGCGCCCTCGCCTCGGTCTTGTTCCCGGCGCGCGCCTCGGCCTCGCCGACGAAGAACAGCGCCTCGGGATTGTTCGAATCGAGCGCCAGGATCCGCCGCATCAACGAGACGAAGCCGGGCGTGACCGTTTCCGGCACACTTCCGGGTGGGTGCAGCGCGCGCGCGTACTCGACCAGCACGTCGACGCGGGTCGGCGCGGCCTCGGTCGCGCGGCGGAGCGCCTCGGTCGCGTCGGCTTCCTCGCCGAGCACCCGGCGGGCGCGGGCGAGTCTGAGCCAGCCCTCGACGTCGGCGGGATCGTCGGCGAGGCGCGCGGCGAGGCCATCGACCATGCCGCGGATCATTTGCTGGCGGTCGGCCGGCGACATCTGCCGGGCGGCGGCGACGTCGGCGGCAGTGGGTCCGCGCGGCGCGAGCTCGGCGCGTCGGGCCTCGAGGTCGATGCCCGCTTCGTCAGCCGCTAGCTTCAGGCGTTCTGCCAGCATGGGCCGCCACGCCGCATCGGTGCCGGAGTCGGCTTCGAGCCGAAGCCAGTCGTCGATCGCGCCCTTGAGATCGCCGTCCTGGGCGCGGGCGAGGCCGAGATAGAAGCGCGCGCGCGGATCGCGCGGATCGAGGCTGATCGCCTCACGGAAGGCGAGCTGCGCCATCTCGGTGACGTTGCCGTCGGCTGCGGCGACGCGTACCTCTCCGAGCAGCGAGCGGAGGTCGGCACGGTGCGGCGCGCGCGCGGCCGCTCGGGTGAAGGTCTCGACCGCCTGCTCGAGGCGGTACTGGGCAACCTGCCTGCGCGCGAGCTCGGCGAGCTGGTCGGCCGTCATCGCCTCGTCTGAGGCCGCGGACATCACGAGATCCGGCGCATTCGGCGTGCCGACGGCAAGATAGAGAGCAACCGTCGCCGCCGGCACGGCACCGAGGATGAGGCCGGCCAGGAACATCCTGACTCCGGGTTCGGAAGCCGCCTGGTCGGGTTGCTGCTCGGCCGCCTTGAGGATGCGCCGTTCGATCTCGGTGCGCGCCGACTTGGCTTCGGTTTCCGTGATCAGCCCGGCTTCAAGGTCGCGCTCGATCTCGGCGAGCTGGTCGCGATAGATCGCGAGGCCTCGCGTCGCTTCCGGCATGGTCGGCGCTCGGCGCAGCAGCGGCCAGGTCAAGGCGGCACCGGCGAGGATCAGCACGAGGATCGCGATCGGCCAGAAGATCATCGCTTGTCGTCCTCGGCGAGAACGCGCTCGAGCCTGGCGCGATCGGAAGCGTCGAGCGTGTCGGGCGTCTCGGCCCGGCGTCGCCGGATGAACACCGCGACCCCGGCAAGGCCCAGAGCCAGCACGAGCGCGGGTCCGAACCAGAGCAGCATCGTCGACGCCTTCAGCGGCGGATCGAGGCGGACGAAGTCGCCGTAGCGGTCGACCAGAAAGGAGCGGATCGCGGGGTCGCTATCGCCGGCGACCAGCCGCTCGCGAACGAGGCGGCGTAGATCCCGGGCGAGATTCGCATCGGAATCGTCGATCGACTGGTTCTGGCAGACGAGGCAGCGGAGCTCCTTTCCGAGCGCGCGGGCGCGGGATTCGAGCGCCGGATCGGGCAGGATCTCCTCGGGCCGGACGGCGAGCGCCGGCAGCGCCAGCGTCGCGAGAATCAGGGCGAGAACCAGCCGCCTCATCGCGCGAGGCTCTTCAGCAGAGGTCGGATCGTCTCGGCGACGGCCTTGTCGGTCAGCGCTCCCACGTGGCGATGGCGGATGCGTCCGTCGCCGTCGACGACGAAGGTCTCCGGTACGCCATAGACGCCCCAGTCGATCGCGGCGCGGCCGTTGGCGTCGACGCCGATGCGCCGATACGGATCGCCGAGCTCGGCGAGGAAGCGCTTCGCGTCCTCTGGCTTGTCCTTGTAGTTGAAGCCGTAGACCGGGACATCGCGGGCCAGTCGGGTCAGCACCGGATGCTCGGCGCGACACGGCACGCACCACGAAGCCCAGACATTGACCAAGGCCGGCACCCCCTTGAGGTCGGCCGTGGCGAGGCCGGGCTTGCCGTCGGTCAGCGGCGGCAGGGCAAACTCCGGCGCTGGCTTGTTCAGCAGCGCCGAAGGCAAGGTGCCGGGATCGCGCGTCAGGCCGACGGCGAAGTAGCCGGCGACCACCGCGAACAGCGCCAGCGGTGCGAGGAAGACCCAGCGCATCGCTATTCGGCCGGCGCCAGCCGTCGCTTCGGCGCACCGACCCGAAGCCGCCGGTCTGCGAGCGACAGCGCGCCGCCGAGCGCCATGACGATGCAGCCGGCCCAGATCCACGGCACCAGCGGGTTGTGATAGAGCCGCACGGTCCAGGCTCCCTTGCCGTCGGAATCGCCGGTGACGACGTAGAGGTCGGCCAAGCCCGTCGTATGGATCGCGGCCTCGGTCGTCTGCGAGCGCTGCACCGGATAGAAGCGGCGCTCTGGCTGGAGCACGACGACCGGCGTTCCGCCCGACGTGACGATGAAGCGTGCGCGCTCGGCGCGGTAGTTCGGACCGGGCACTTCGGCGACACCGTCGAAACGGATATCGTAGCCGCGCAGCGACACCGTCTCGCCGGGACGCATCGCCAGGATCTTTTCGATCTGGAACAACGTGGACGCGGTCATGCCGGCAATCGCGATGGCGAGGCCGGCATGGGCGACGGTCATGCCGAGCGCCGAACGCGGCAGGTGCCGCCATCGCTCGATCGACTCGGCGAGGGGAGCGCGGAAAAGGCGGAGCCGGCCGGCGAACTCGATCAAGGTCGAGACGAACAGCCAGCAGGCAAGACCCAGGCCTGCCGCGGCGAAGAAGCCGGAGCCGCCGGAGGCGTAGAGGACGATCACGATCACAGCGACGGTGGCGACGGCGGCGAGTATCAGCCTCGACAAGGCGCCGCCGAGATCGGCGCGCTTCCACGACAGCAGCGGGCCGATGCCCATCGCGATGACCAAGGGCACCATCAGCGGCACGAAGGTCGCGTTGAAATAGGGCGGACCGACCGAGACCTTGCCGGCGTTGAGCACGTCGAGGAACAGAGGGTAGAGCGTGCCGAGCAGCACGGTCGCGGCTCCCGTCGCGAGCAGGAGGTTGTTGAGGACCAAGGCGCCTTCGCGGCTCAAGGGCTGGAAAAGTCCGCCCGCCTTCAGCGCCGGCGCCCGCCAGGCGAACAGCGCCAGCGAACCGCCGATCGCGGCCATAAGGATCATCAGGATGAAGACGCCGCGTGCCGGATCGACGGCGAAGGCATGGACCGAGGTCAGCACGCCCGAGCGCACAAGGAAGGTGCCGATCAGGCTGAACGAGAAGGCGATCAGCGCCAGCAGGATGGTCCAGGCCTTGAGCGCGTCGCGCTTTTCGACCACGACCGCCGAGTGCAGCAGGGCGGCGCCGATCAGCCACGGCATGAACGAGGCGTTCTCGACCGGATCCCAGAACCACCAGCCGCCCCATCCCAGCTCATAGTAGGCCCACCAGCTGCCGAGCGCGATGCCGACGGTGAGCGCGAGCCAGGCGAAAAGCGTCCACGGCCGGACCCAGCGGGCCCAGGCTGGATCGACCTTGCCCTCGATCAGGGCCGCGACGGCAAAGGAGAACGCGACCGAAAAGCCGACATAGCCCAGGTACAGCCACGGCGGATGGAAGGCGAGGCCGGGATCCTGCAACAGCGGGTTCAGCTCGCGTCCATCCAGCGGCGCCGGGAACTGGCGCGCGAACGGATTCGATGTGAACAGGATGAAGGCGAGGAAGGCGGCGCCGATCATTCCCTGCACCGCCAGCACGCGCGCGCGCAGGCTCTCGGGCAGATTGGCGCCGAAGGACGCGACCATCGCGCTCATCAACGCGAGGATCAGCACCCAGAGCACCATCGAGCCTTCATGGTTGCCCCAGACGCCGCTCAGGCGATAAAGGAGGGGCTGCGTCGAGTGGGAGTTGCGCGCGACGTTGACCACCGAGAAGTCGAAGGTGACATAGGCAAAGGTCAGCGCCGCGAAGGCAGCGGCGATGCAGGCGAGCTGGACGTAGGCGGCGGGCTTGGCGAATGCCGTCAACGCCGCGTCGCCGCGCGATGCTCCGACCAACGGCACCGTCGCCTGGACGAGCGCGACGACCAGCGCCAGCACAAGCGCGAACTGGCCGAGCTCGACGATCACGGCTTCTTCTCCGCCTGCCACTGGCCGGACTTCTTCAGCGCGTCGACGACCTCGGGCGGCATGTACTTCTCGTCGTGCTTGGCCAGCACGTTGCGCGCCTCGAAGGTGCCCTGCAGCATCCGGCCTTCGGCGATCACCCCCTGACCCTCGCGGAACAGGTCCGGAAGGATGCCGGCGAAGCGGACCGGGATCGCCGCGGCGCCGTCGGTGACCTTGAAAGTGATGGTGACGCCGTCGCCGGCCTTGCCGACGCTGCCGGGCTCGACCAGCCCACCCAGGCGGAACCGCTGGTCGGGTCCCATCTCCTTCGCCAGCGCCTCGCTCGGGCCGTAGAAGAAGACGAGGCTGTCGCGGAATGCATTGAGGACAAGGCCGGTCGCCGCGGCCAGAAGCAGCATGCCGGCCGATACCGCGATCAGGCGCCTTCGCTTGCGGGTCATTCCTCGCTCTCCTCCAGCCGAGCAAGCTCGGCGAGGCGTCGCTTCAGCCGGCCGACGGAATCGACGACCAGCAGCGCCAGTACCAGGGCTGTGATGCCGTAGGCCGGCCAGATGAATGAGGCGTAGCCGCCCATCTCGATGAACTCGCGCATCGCGTCAGCTCCGGGCGCGCGCCATGGCCAGCGTCCTCAGGCGATGCTCGACGATCGCCGCCCGCGTCCGCAGCAGCAGCAAGGTGGCGAACAGCATCATGTAGGCGGCCGCCATCACCAGCAGCGGCGTCATGATGCTCGGGTCGAGCGCCGGCTTCGCGAAGCGGCTGATCGAGGCCGGCTGATGAAGGGTGTTCCACCAGTCGACCGAGAACTTGATGATCGGCACGTTGATCCAGCCCACCAGCGCCAGGATCGCCCCGGCTCGGGCGCCGCGCTCGGGATCGTCGAAGGCATTCACCAGCGCGATGTATCCGAGATAGAGGAACAGCAGCACCAGCACCGATGTCAGGCGCGCGTCCCAGACCCAGAAGGTCCCCCACATCGGCTGCCCCCACAGCATGCCGGTCGCGAGCGCGATCACGGTGAAGCAGGCTCCGATCGGCGCCGCCGACTGGGCGATCAGGTCGCCGAGGCGGTGTCGCCAGATCAGCGCCACCGCCGAGGCCAGGGCCATCGTCGTGTAGGCGCCCAACGCCATCCAGGCGGCGGGTACGTGGACGTACATGATGCGGACCGTGTCGCCTTGCTGGTAGTCCGGCGGCGAAGAGATGAGGGCGAGATAGAGCCCGATCGCGAACAGGACCACGGAGGCGCCGGCGCACCAGGGCAGCACGGCCCGGGCGAGGCGCTGGAAACGCGCCGGACTGGCGAAACGGTGAAGGCTTCCGGTCATCGGCGGAAATATACCATGTCAGCCGACCGCCTGACGCAGGGCGGCGGCGGCGGCAGCCGGGGCCAGCGCCAGCGACCCGAGGAGGAAAGCACCCAGCAGCATCAGGTGCGGAGCGGTCGCCTGGGCGGTCAGAGCCGCCTCGATCGCGGCGGCGCCGAGGATCAGCACCGGGATCGCCAGCGGCAGGACGAGGAAGGCGACCAGCACACCCCCGCGGCGCGCGCCCAGCACGAGCGCGGCGCCGATCACGCCGAGCAGGCTCAGGGAAGGCGTGCCGAGCGCCATCGTCCACAGAAGTGTCACGAGGCCCGGTGCCGGCATTGCCAACATCAGCGCCAGCGCCGGAGCAGCGACGATCAGCGGCACGCCCGTCACCAGCCAATGCGCCGTCGCCTTGGCCAGAGCCACCGCCCAAAGCGGCAGCGGCCCGAGGGCGAGTTGCTCGAGCGAGCCGTCGTCGTGGTCGGCCTGGAACAGGCGGTCGAGCGACAGCATCGCCGCCAGCAATGCGGCGACCCAGACGACGCCGGCAGCGACCCGCGCCAGGATGTCGGCTTCCGGGCCGACGCCGAAAGGAAACAGCACCACTACCAGCACCGCGAACATGACGGCGACCAGCGCATCCGCCGCCTGACGGGCGGAGAGCGCGAGGTCCCTGCGGACGAGAACGAGAAAGGCGGTCACGTTAGTCCCATCTCCAGTGACCGGGCCTGAGGCAGATCAAGCGCCGCATGGGTCGCGGCGACGACCGCGCCGCCGGCCGCGCGGTGGCGGGCCAGCACCGACTCGAGAGTCGAGATCGATGAGGCGTCGAGGCCGTTGGTCGGCTCGTCCAGCAGCCAGAGCTTCGCCGCCGGATCGAGCACGCGGGCGAGCGCCAGGCGACGCCGCTGCCCTGCGGAGAGATATCTGGCCGGCATCGCTGCGAGCCGGTCGAGCCCGACTGCGGCGAGCGCCGCCTCCGACGAGCCGGTGCCATGGAAGCGCCGCCAGAAGACGAGGTTCTCGCCGACCGTCAGCGCCGGTTTCACCGCATCGTGATGACCGAGGTAACGGAGTGCGGCATTTGCGCGCATGACGCCGCCCATCGGCGCCAGCAGGCCGGCGAAGACCCGAAGCAGCGTCGACTTGCCCGAGCCGTTGGGACCGTGGACGAGAAGCGCGTCGCCGGCACCCAGAGCCGCGTCCAGCGGGCCAAAAAGGCGCTGGCCGCCCCGCCCGCCGACCAGACGCTCCGCTTCGAGCAGCGCGCTCATGGAGGCCCCAAAGAAAGACGCGGCGCCAGGGGGTGGCGCCGCGTCGGGGTCCGACGGCGCGATGCCGGGGGAGGATCATCGGGCCATCGAGACTGAACCGGACGGGAGGATGTCCGCTTCGATCCCCATTCTCCCGGCAAACGAGGCAAAAAGAGGGCGGCGTTCGCCGCAATTGCCCCAGTGATCTCGTCGCTGAGGAAGGGCGCCGTCACTTTTCGGCAAAGCCCTCGAGCTGCCAGGACAATTCGTCCGGGCTCATCGGGTAGCCGCCGTCGTCGGCCGGATCGACCGCTGCACGCGGAAGGATCGCGGCGAAGCGAACCTGCGCCTGATAGGCGAGATCCATCTTGAATCCGCCCTTCCAGCACAGCGCGACCACCGCCTTCGGGTTCTTCGAAGCGACGATGTCCTCGACCTGCCGGATCGTGAGCCCGCTTGCCGCCGAAAGCGCGGCGACCACGAAGGGCCGCTGGCCGGCGGCAATGGCGCGCGAGATCAGGTCGTCGTGAAGCTCGCCCTGCTGCTTGAGCATGCTCGCACGCCGATGCTCGCGCTCCAGCATCGACTCGCCGACCTCGTGACCGACGATCGGCTCGGGTTTCTCTTCCGACGCCCATGCCGGATCGCTGGCGATCCGCTTCTCGACCACCTCGCTGACCGCGCTCGCGGTAGCGGGATCGAGATCGGAGCGGCGCTTCAGCTCCTCGACCAGCGACTTGGCGACGAAGGTGGCGAGACGGACCATGGCGCGGGCTGGCAGCTTTGGCCGCTGCACCAGAGGTCCGTGCCAGGACGGGCGTCGCGGCGCCTGCTCGATCAGGCGATCCAGCGTCTCCTCACGGATCTGCGCCGAGTTGTTGCCGAGAAGGGCGGCGACGGCGCCTTCGCTCCCCGTCGCCGCGACAGCGTCGGCAACTCGGGCCGAGACCGCCGGCCGCTTGGCGATCGCCTGCAGCCGCTCGTCGGCCTGGGTCGAGCTGACGATGGTGACGAGGTCGTCGTCGCTCAATACCGGCGAGTGCTGGAGAACCGGCAGCGAGACAGTCAGGGATTCGTCGATCGCGAGCCGGCGCACCACCTCGGGCGGCGCGATCGCCAGGTCCTTCAGCGTGTCGGCCAGGATCTCGCGCACCCGGACCACCT
>CAZDGR010000153.1:0-9865 GCA_964504845.1 uncultured Rhizobium sp.
CCGAGCCTCTACACCAGCTCAGCGCCTGAACAACCTTCTTGGTAACGACAACTAGACGCGGGGCAGCCCTATCTCGCGATCATCGGTGCCAGTGTTGCCGCAAGAATGGCCGCCGGTGCGAGATACCTCAGCGCCAAGCTCAGCATCGCCGCGGAGCCCATGCGAAGCTCGAGAACCTGCGAGAGGAACCGCGGCGGCAGCGCCCAACCGACGAAAATGGCGATCGCGAATCCACCCATCGGCAGCATGATGCTCGAGGTGACGTGGTCGAGAAGGTCGAAGAAAGTCGAGGAGGCGAAGATCGGGTAGGCGGACAGCGGAAACCATTCGCGCCAGAGATTGAACGAGAAGACCGAGGAGAAGCCGACAACCCAGATCACCGTCGCCGAGACTAGGGCGGCCTTCTTTCGCGGCCAGCCGTAGCTATCCCGGGCGAAGGAAACCGGCATCTCCAGCATCGAGATGGCGGAGGTGATGGCGGCGATGAACAGGAGCAGGAAGAAAGCGAAGGCGACCGTGCTTCCCAAAGGCATGCCGGCGAACGCCAGCGGCAAGGTGACGAACATCAGGCCAGGCCCGCTGGCCGGATCCAACCCGTTCGCAAATACGATGGGAAAGATCGCGAAGCCGGCGAGAAACGAGATCGCCGTGTCGCTGACGATTGCAGCGACCGCGGCATGGACCAGGTTGATCTCGCGACCCGCGTAGGCGGCATAGGTGATCATGACGGCGAGGCCTACGCCGATCGAGAAGAAGCCGAGGCCCACAGCCTCCAGCATCACCCGAGGCTCGAGCCGCTCCAGGTCGAAGTAAAACATGTAACGGATCGTGCCGGCGGTGTCGCCCTGAAGCATGGCATAGGCCGCGAGCGCCACCATGAGAACGGCCATCAGGGGCATCAGGACCTTGGCAGCCTGCTCGATGCCGCTCGCGATCCCGCGGCCGACGATCCATGCCGTAAATCCCATGAACAGCGTGTGATAGATCCCGGTCCGCACCGGGGAACTCAGCAGGGCATCGAAATGCCGTTGGGCTTCCTCGGTGCCGCCGCTCGGGAGCCCCGTGAGGATCGTCTCGACGGTGTATGCGAGGGCCCAACCGCCGATGACCGAGTAGAAGCTCAGGATGAGCGACGATGTCGCTATGCCCAGCATGCCGACGGCCGCCCACGAACCCGATGCGCCCCAGTTGCGGGCGACGTCCCGGATGCTGTCTCTTGCGTCGCTCTGGCCTGAACGCCCGATTGCAAACTCCGCGAGCATCAAGGGAGCGACGATGATCGCGAGGCCGATGAGGTAGAAGAGGACGAAGCCGCCGCCGCCGTTCTCACCGACCTCGTAGGGAAACTTCCAGATGCTGCCGAGGCCGACGGCGGAGCCGATGGTCGCGAGGAGGAAGCCGGCGCGGGTCGTCCAATGCTCGCTTGCTTTCGCCATGGTCGGTCCATTGATGGTGGGAATGCCTGATGGCATCCTGCAACTACCACGATCTGGCGCAGACGGCTTGAGATAGGTCAAAGCCCAGGCCGAACGAATGTGTTGTCTCGATCGTCCCGAACGGGAGAGCACACATGCCGATCAAGAGTATTCTCGTCGTGGTTTCAGGCGGTGCTGCCGATGCGGCGTGCCTGTCTCAGGCTTGCCTGATGGCCAAGTCCCAGAATGCCGACCTTCGCGCGCTTCATGTGAAGCCCTCGCCCATTCTCGACCTGGCCTCGAGCTTCGAGATGGCGCCGACGGTCATCGAAGATCTTCAGCGCTACTATGGCGAGGTCGCTGCACGCCTCGAGGGCGAGTGCCGAGCGGCGGCAAGGGCGACCGGCGTTCCGTTCGACTGGCAGTGCGTGGAAGGGGATGCGTCGGACATCGCAGCCTTCTATGCGCGATACGCCGACCTGGCCATCTGCTCTCCGGAACTCGCGCGGAATCTTGTCTTTGCGGCCGGAGCGCCGGTTCTTGCGATGGCCGAGACGATGGCGCCGCGCGCGATCCGCCGCATCCTCGTCGCCTGGAACGGCAGCCGGGAAGCGGCGCGCGCGCTGCGGGACGCGATGCCTCTGATCGAAGCAGCGGAGCAGGTCGAGATCCTCGTCGTCGATCCGCCGAAAGGCCTCCCGATCAGCCACGAGGTCGCCCGGCTGCTGGTTCGCCGCGGGATCAAGATCCGGATGAACGAGCGCGCGACTGACGGAGCGGAGGTCGGGGCCGTCATCGTGGAGGAAGCGGGCCTTGATGGCTTCGACCTGCTGGTGATGGGCGCCTATGGGCACTGGCGCTGGAAGGAGCAGGTCCTGGGCGGGGTTACGGAGGACGCACTGGAGAACCGGCACATTCCAGTACTTTTCGCGCACTGATTGCCGTTCGTGGGCTTGTTCTTCGGATGGTAGAGCGGTGGAGGGAGTGATAGGGTTAGCGAACGCAATATCGCCTCGCTGCTCATGCCATCCCATCAGTCTAATCAAGACCGCGACTTCGAGAGCGCGGCGCGTCTGGACACGCTTCTCGCGACCGCGGTCGACGGGATCATCGTCATTGATTCCGCCGGCCTCGTGCAGGTCTACAACGCGGCCTGCGAGCGATTGTTCGGCTATTCGGCATCGGAGGTCATCGGTCAGAACGTCCGGATGCTGATGCCGTCGCCGTATCACGAGAATCACGATCGCTACATTGCCTCGTATCGGTCGACTGGAAGAGCGAAGATCATCGGGGTCGGGCGCGAGGTCTCCGGACGACGAAAGGACGGCTCGGTATTCCCGATGTACCTTTCAGTCGGCGAGGGGCATCAGCACGGGCAAAGCATCTTCGTCGGCATCATCCACGATCTGACGCGCCAGAAGCAGGCCGAGCAGGAACGCGATCGGCTGGCCGCGATCGTCGAATCGTCGCACGACGTCATCATCGGCAAGGATCTCGCCGGGAACGTTACCGCGTGGAATCGGGGTGCCGAACTCACCTACGGGTACACGGCCGCCGAGGTGATCGGCCGACCGATCACGACAATCCTCCCACCGGGCCGGAAGCCGGAAGTTGACGCTTTGATGCAGCGGGTTCGCCGTGGTGAAGTGATCACGCAATTCGACACGCAGCGCGTAACGAAGGATGGCCGGATCCTCGAAGTGTCGCTCACCTTGTCGCCGATGCGGGACAGCGCAGGGGCCGTCATCGGCGTCTCGACGATCGGCCGTAACATGACGGAGCTCAGGCTTGCGGAGCGGCGGGTCCGCGAGCTGACACAGGAGATGCTGCATATCTCGAGGCTGAGCGCCATGGGACAGCTTGCCTCGTCAATCGCCCATGAGCTCAACCAGCCTCTGACGGCGGTCGTCAACTACAGCGAGGCGGTCCGTCATATGCTGACGACGTCCTCGCCAACCCCCGCGAAGATTGCTGATTTCCTGGGAAAGATCGCAGCACAAGCGGAAAGAGCAGGGCAGATTATCCGGCGCCTTCGGAGCTATGTCGAGAAGAGCGAAGTCGAGCGGACGCTCGAGTCATTGGCGGCCGTGGTGGAAGAAGCGACCGTTCTCGCCACCGTGGGGGCGAAGGTGGAAGGGATTGCGGTGAAGTGCGACTTCGAGCCGGGCCTGCCACCGCTTGGCATGGACAAGATTCAAATTCAGCAGGTGGTGGTCAACCTCGTGCGCAACGCGGTTGAGGCGATGAGCGGAGGAGGAGAGCGGCGGGAACTGGTCGTGCGCGTCGGCCGTTCTGTCGGCGGCCAGCAGGAGGTGATGGTCGCCGATTCGGGTGCAGGCATTCCCAAGGAAGTAGCGGACAACCTTTTCAAGCCATTCACGACCACAAAAAAGAGCGGAATGGGTATCGGGCTTTCGATCAGCCAGTCGATCGTCGAAGCGCATGGCGGCCGCATCTGGGCGGAGCCCAGTCCCGGAGGGGGCGCCGTGTTCCGTTTTGTCCTCCCGCAGTCCTAGGCAAGCTCGTGAGTTCAGGTACGGTCCATATCGTCGACGACGATGACGCGGTCCGCGAGTCGCTGCAGGCGCTTCTCGAGGCCAAGGGATACTCGGCTCACGCACATTCTTCCGCCGAGGCCTTTCTCGCGGCCTATCGGCCGGGACCGGCAGCATGCGCGGTGGTGGACGTCCGCATGCCGGGAATGGATGGAGTGGCCTTGACGGAGCGGCTGGCGGCGGACGGAACGCGCTTGCCCGTCGTCATCGTTACCGGCTATGGCGATGTTCCGCTTGCCGTCCGGGCGATGAAGGCCGGCGCGACCGACTTCGTCGAGAAACCTTACAAGAACGAGACGATTCTAGCTGCCGTGGCCCGGGCGCTGGAGGTGGCCGGCGCGGATGCTTTCGGCGCCGACGGAGCCGAGGCGGCAGCCCGGATCGCCGCGCTGACCCCCAGGGAACTCGAGGTGCTGGAGCAACTCGTGGTTGGGCATCCCAACAAGGTCATTGCCTTCGAGCTCAAGATCAGCCCCCGAACGGTCGAGATTCACCGGGCGAACCTCATGAAGAAGATGGAAGCCGACAGCCTTTCCCATCTGGTTCGCATGGCGATCGCTGCCGGCCGCGGGCCAAAAGCAGCGACGAGATCCGATACGTAGTTCCCCTAGATAGGAATGCCGGCCCTGTTGAGCCAAGCTCGCTGATCTGCGGCATCTCTTCCGTGTCGAGCCTGTAGAGATCCTTGAGCTGACGAATATGCCGGCGCCCACCATTCAGATTGTCGACGATGACGATATCGTACGGGATTCGCTTAAGGTCCTGCTTGAGTCTCGGGGATTTGCGGTCGAGGACTACGCGTCCGGCAAGGACTTTCTCTCCCGCCGAAACGGCAACGCCGTGTGCGTCGTTCTTGACAACCATATGCCTGGGATGACCGGCCTCGACGTCCTCCGCGTCCTGCGTCGGGCAGGCGATACCATTGGGGTCATCATGATCACCGGCCGCTGGGACGCGGCAACGCGGGCGCAGGCGGAAGCCCTCGGCATCGTCGCGTTTCTCGATAAGCCGGTGCCGCACCAGCGGCTCTTCTCGGAGATCGACAAGGCGATGTCCCTGCGCAGCTCCTGAAGGGGCGCTCTAGGTAGGATCCCTTATAGGTACATTCCCCAAATACTCCGAAGCATCGATCGCCGGTAGCTTCCTCTCATCAGACGCCAACTGGGTGAAACGAGGGGAACAATGACGACGGCAATCGCTTCCACGCAGCTCTCGCTTCGCACGAAGGCGCCCCTCCCGATCGCGGTTGTCGCGAAGGCTAAGGCCCCGTCGCCGGCTCCCGCCGACAAGCAAGGCACCAGTCTCGACGATCTCGGTACGGCCCACGTGGTGCCGCGCGGCAAGACCGTCGCCGAGGAGGGAGCGCCGGCGGAGTACGTGTTCAAGATCGTCAGCGGCGCGTTCCGCATGGTCCGCCTCCTGCCGGACGGCCGCCGTTCGGTGATCGACTTCCTGCTGCCGGGCGACTATTTCGGCCTCGCCGAGAACGGTACCTACTCGCATTCGCTGGAGGTCATCTCGGACGCCAGCTTCATCCGCTACCCGAAGGATCAGCTGCGCCGCCTGCTCGACAGCGATCCGCGCGCCAGCCGGCGCTTCTTCAACCTGATGTGCGAACAGCTTTCCGCCGCTCAGGACCGGCTGCTGATGCTGAGCCGCAAGAGCGCCGTCGAGCGGATCGCCAGCTTCATCCTGGCGATGGCCGACAGGAGCCAGCGGAAGGATGGCGCGATCAAGCTGCCGATGAACCGCGCCGATGTCGCCGACTATCTCGGCCTCACGATCGAGACGGTGAGCCGGACGCTGAGCCAGCTCAAGACCGAGAAGGTGATCGAGCTTCCGACGGCATGCCAGATCGTCCTGCGGGATCGCGATCGCCTGGCCGCGATCAGCGGCGACAACTGAGATCGCTACGGCATTGGGGAGAAGCCGATGTACGCCCAGGACATGATGACCCGGAAGGTCCGCACGGTCGATCTGATGACGCCGATCGCGACCATCGCGGCTCTGATGGTGAACCACGGGATCAGCGCGGTGCCCGTCGTCGATAAGAACAAGCGCGTGCTTGGCATCGTGAGCGAGCGGGATCTGCTGCGTCGGGCGGAGACCGGCACGCAGCGCCGCCGCTCCTGGTGGTCGCGGCTCATCGACGATCCAAGCGACACCGCCCGCGACTACATCAAGGTCCATGGGCGGCACGCTCGCGACGTCATGTCCCGCCCGGTCATCTCGGTCACGCCCACGACAGGTGCCGCCGAGATCATCGATCTCATGGAGAAGTGGGACATCAAGAGGGTCCCCGTCGTGCGATCGGGACGACTGGTCGGCATCGTCAGCCGCCGGGACCTGATGCGTGCCATCGCGGCCGAGATGCCGTTGCGCAAGGAAGGCGTCAAGGACGCCGTCCTTCGGGACCGCCTGCAGCAGCAACTGCGCAAGGAGCCGTGGCTCGGCTCGTGCTGGGTCAACTTCGTCGTCGAGGACGGGATCGTCGACATCTTCGGTGTCGTGCAGTCGAAAGCCGAGGGCGAAGCGGTGCGGGTGATGGCGGAGAACATCAAGGGCGTGTTCTCGGTCAACAACCGTCTGACCGTGCTTTCGCCGCGCGCCACCTAGGCGCCGGGGCCGCCCGCGCAAATGGGCCAATACAAGATCAGCGTCTGGTACTTCGTCCTGGCCGTGCTGGGCGTGGTGCTGGCGCGGGACTTGTGGACTCAGCATCAGCGGGTCGAGGTCGTGCCCTACAGCGCATTCGAGACGCTCCTCGCTGACGGCCGGGTTTCCGAGGTCGTGGTCGGCAAGGAAGAGGTCATCGGGACGTTGCGCCAGCCGCGCAAGGACGAACGACCGCAGGTGGCCGCCGCCCGCGTCGAGGATCCAGGCTTCATCGAGCGATTGCGGGTCGCCGGCGTAGCCTTTTCTGGCCAGCACGAGTCCGGCCTTCTCTCCACGGTCATGAGCTGGGTGTTGCCGACGCTCGGCTTCGTCCTGGTGTGGATGT
The DNA here is from genome assembly GCA_964504845.1 of uncultured Rhizobium sp. Lineage (GTDB taxonomy): Bacteria > Pseudomonadota > Alphaproteobacteria > SHVZ01 > SHVZ01 > SHVZ01. The sequence goes on from CAZDGR010000153.1 coordinate 6,972, forward strand.
ATCTCGTGCAGCCGGCCCTCAGCCGGCAGGCCGGCGGGCTCATGACCATCGGAAAGAGCCGCGCCAAGGTCTACGTCGAGAAGGACACCAAGGTGACCTTCGCCGACGTCGCGGGCGTCGACGAAGCGAAGGAAGAGCTGCGAGAGGTCGTCGGCTTCCTGAAGGAGCCGAAGCGGTTCGGCCGGCTGGGCGCACGTCTGCCGAAGGGAGTGCTTCTGGTCGGGCCCCCGGGGACCGGCAAGACCCTGCTGGCCCGGGCCGTCGCCGGCGAGGCCGGCGTGCCGTTCTTCTCGATCAGCGGCTCCGAGTTCGTCGAAATGTTCGTCGGTGTCGGCGCCGCCCGCGTCCGGGACCTCTTCGAGCAGGCCCGGACTCATGCGCCCTGCATCATCTTCATCGACGAGCTGGATGCCCTTGGGCGCGCCAGGGGGACCTTCACGCTCGGCGGTCACGACGAGAAGGAGCAGACGCTCAATCAGCTCCTGGCTGAGCTCGACGGTTTCGACCCCAGCAGCGGCGTCGTCCTGCTGGCGGCGACGAACCGGCCCGAGATCCTGGATCCGGCGCTCCTGCGCGCCGGCAGGTTCGATCGCCAGGTCCTGGTCGACCGTCCGGACAAGAAGGGCCGCGCCGACATTCTCAAGGTTCACCTGCGCAAGGTGACTCTCGCCGCGGGCCTGGACGTCGAGGCGATCGCCGCCCTGACGCCCGGCTTCACCGGCGCCGATCTCGCCAACCTGGTCAACGAGGCCGCGATCCTGGCGACGCGGCGGGGCGGCGAAACCACGACGCTGGAGGACTTCACCCAGGCGGTCGAGCGCATCGTCGCGGGCCTCGAGAAGCGCAATCGGTTGCTCAATCCTTACGAGCGGAAGGTCATCGCCCATCACGAGATGGGTCATGCGATCGTCGCGATGGCGCTGCCGGGGAGCGACCCGGTCCACAAGGTCTCGATCATCCCGCGGGGTGTCGGCGCGCTCGGCTATACCATCCAGCGGCCGACCGAGGACCGTTTCCTCATGTCCCGGTCCGAGCTCGAGAACAGGATCACCGTACTTCTGGGCGGCCGGGCGGCAGAGGCCGTCGTGTTCCCGGACATGTCGACCGGCGGCGCGGACGATCTCGCCAAGGCGACATTGCTTGCGCGCAGCATGGTCACGAGGTTCGGCATGGCCGCCGAGCTGGGCCAGGTGAGCTACGAGGCGGATCCCGGACCTTATCTGGGGGCCCAGGGGCCGCACTGGGAGCCTCGCGCCTATGGCGAGACGACCGCGAGCGCCATCGATCGCGCCGTGCAGGAGATCATCGGGCGCATGTTCGAGAGGGCCAAAGCCACCGTGGAACGTAACCGCCAGGTCCTTGGGAAAGGGGCTCAGGACCTTCTCGACCGGGAAACCTTGGGGGCTGATGACCTCCGGCATCTCGCCGAGCTTCTCGTACCGGCCGAACCGGACGGCGCCGCGGAACCGCCGAACGCGCCCGCGATCGTAGACGCCTAGGCGCTACTGCTTCGTCCGCAGCGGCGAGCTCTGGACGGCCGCGATCGTGAGAAGCGGCAGGACGATGGCGAGCACGGCCACCGTCACCAGGAGCCACCCGACGAGCGAGTAGTCGGCGGGCACGATGACGGTATCGCTCGCCCGGTCCCGCACCTCCCGCATCACCGGGAAGATCTCGTTCAGGTACCTGGTGCCGAGGCTGCTTGCCGCCAGAGCCAGGTTCGTGAACGACGCCATGACGGCAAAGAACGTCGCCTTCAGCTGCTCCGGTGCGTTCTTGGCGATCCAGGCCAGCATGGGAATCATCGCCAGCTGCCCCAGAGGGGACTCGAGCGCGGTGTCCATGATCGCGATGGCACGGGCGTCGACCAGGCCGCCCGTCATCGACTTGGTCCACTCCTGGATGCCGTAGAAGAGCCCGATGTTCGGCAGCGACAGAATCGCAGCCGCGATCGTCAGGACGATCACGACTTCGGCGATCGACCGTTTCGCCATGAGCGGGCGGAGCAGGATCATCCCGGCGAGGGTCAGGCCCGCGGTCAGGAAGCTGAGGACCGACAGGAACTGCTGGTCGAAACCGAGAACGTCGATCTCCCACCACCCGACGGCAGGGCCGGGTCCGGGCACCGCGCGGAAGACGAAGATGATCAAGGCGGTTCCCACCAGTGCACCGCGCTGTTCCGCCGGCAGGTCTCCGAGGAGGCGGTGCATCAGGAACAGCACGATCACCATGGAACCGACGAATACGATCTCCTGACCGAAGGTGATCGGCGCGAGCCCCGCCGCCAGGGTGAACACGGAGAAACCGGCACCGCCGCCGATGATCCACCAGTTGGGTTTGGGCGGCGATCCATGAACATCCAGGATCTCCGCGATCCGTTGGCCGTCCAGGCCTTGCCGGTGCAGCTCCGCGGCACGCATGCGTCGTGCGATGACGGCCATGATCACGCCGGTGATCGAGATGACCGGGATCGCCATCGCAATCAGGTGAACCTGCGCATAGATTTCCGTTTTTCCCGACTCGGGAATCTCCGCAGTGCCGGAGAACATCCAGATGTTCAGCGCGGCGACGGCGGTGAGGCCGGAAATGATGGCGATGCGGCCCAAGGTCTGCATGGTCGTATGCATGCCCTTGACCGTCTCCTCCGGGTATCTGTTCCCGGCGCGATCGAACAAAGGAACGGCTTCGACGGTCATGGCGTCCGCGACGACGTCCTGCAGGACATAGCCAATGGGCGCCAGCAGAACGCTGACGACGTACCAGGACTCGAGCGCCATCAAGGACGCCATTCGGCCGGGGTGCGCGATCAGCCCGTACATGATGCCGATGCTGAGCGCTAGGAGGCTGGCGCCGAGGTAGATCAGCGCGGCCTTCCAGCGCCAGACGAGGTCGAC
>CAZDGR010000154.1:0-9840 GCA_964504845.1 uncultured Rhizobium sp.
GTGATCCTGGATCCCGGCCATGGCGGGATCGATCCCGGCGCCACCGGCGTCGGCGGCATCCGCGAGAAGACGCTGACGCTCGAGATCGCCCAGGACCTGAAGCGCGTGCTGGAGGCGAGCGGGCGCTACCACGTGGTGCTGACCCGCACCGAGGACACTTTCATCCGGCTCCGCGAGCGCATCCAGATCGCCCGCCAGGCGCGCGGCGAGATCTTCCTGTCGCTGCATGCCGATGCGCTCACCGACACCAACTTCCGCGGCATGACGATCTACACGCTCTCCGACAAGGCCTCCGACGCCGAAGCCGAGGCGCTGGCCCAGCGCGAGAACAAGGCGGAGCTGATCGCCGGCGTCGACCTGACCGACGAGTCCCCTGAAGTCGCCAGCATCCTGATCGACCTCGCCCAGCGCGAGACCATGAACCTCTCCGCGAGGCTCGCGGGCCACCTGGTGCAGGAGCTGTCGAAGGAAGCGCAGCTGTTGCGGAATGGCCACCGCTTCGCCGGCTTCGCGGTGTTGAAGGCGCCAGACGTTCCGTCGGCGCTGGTCGAGCTTGGGTACCTCTCGAACCGGCAGGATTCCCAACAGCTTGTCCAGGCCGCCTACCGGCGCCGGCTCGGCCAGGCGATCCTTCGCGCCCTCGACCAGTTCTTCAAATCCCGGCCCGGCGGCCGCGCCGGCTAAACGTCGCACTCCCCGGGAGTTGTTTTGCCGGCCCCCGCCGGATCGACTACGATTGCCTTCGTCCGGCCGCATTCAGGAACCAAGGTTCCCCGGCGCCGGTTCTCTTTTCAAAACGTCCCCCGGGTGCCTACCAGCCCATGCGCTTCCTTGCTGCCCTCGCCGCCTTGATGCTCTTCGGCGTGGTTGTCGCCGTTGGCGGCGGCTTCTACGTTCTCTGGCATTTCGGCCGCGGACTTCCCGAATACACCCAGCTCGCCGACTATCAGCCGGCGGTGGTGACCCGCATCCATGCCGGCGACGGCCGGCTGATGGCCGAGTACGCGACCGAGAAGCGCGTCTTCGTTCCGCTCGATGCAATCCCGAAGCGGGTGGTGAAGGCGTTCCTCGCCGCCGAGGACAAGAACTTCTACAGCCACCCCGGCATCGACGTGTTCGCGCTCGCCCGCGCGGTCGTCCAGAACATCTCGATGCTGGCCAACAATCCGAACCGCCGCCCGATCGGCGCCTCCACGATCACCCAGCAGGTGGCGCGCAACTTCCTGCTCACCGACGAGCTGTCGCTCGACCGCAAGGTCAAGGAGGCGATCCTCTCCTTCCGCATCGAGCAGGTGCTGACCAAGGACCGGATCCTCGAGCTCTACCTGAACGAGATCAATCTCGGCTTCCGTGCCTATGGCGTCGGCGCCGCGGCGCTCAACTATTTCGACAAGTCGCTCGACGACCTGACGCTGGCCGAGGCGGCCTATCTCGCAGCGCTGCCGAAGGCGCCGAACCGCTACAATCCGCTCCGCAACCTGGGCGCCGCGCAGGGGCGTCGCGACTGGGTGCTCGATCAGATGGTCGAGGCCGGCTACATCAAGCCGGAAGAGGCGGTGCAGGCGAAGGCCGAGACGATCACCGTCCGCCGGCGCGACGACCAGGACATCGTCCGCGGCGCCGACTACTTCGCCGAGGAAGTCCGGCGCGAGCTGGTGCAGCGTTACGGCGAGAAGGCGGTCTATGCGGGCGGCCTTTCGGTCCGCACCACGCTCAATCCGCATCTGCAGGTCATCGCCGACCGCGCGCTCCGGCATGGCCTGATCACCTACGACCGCCGCCACGGCTGGCGCGGCGCGATCCAGAGGATCGAGCTCGGCGCAGGATGGGAGCAGCGCCTGGCCCAGGTGCCGGCGCCGGCCGGAACGACCGACTGGCAGATGGCGGCGGTGCTCTCGACCGACCGAGAAGGCGCCACTGTCGGATTCGTCGACGGCACCAAGGGGCGCCTTCCGCTCTCCGAGCTCCGTTGGGCGCGCGAGAACCGGCCGGAGCAGCGCCTCGGCCCGCCGATCGAGCGTGCCGACCAGGTGGTCAAGGCCGGCGAGGTCGTGCTGGTCGAGCCGGTCGACGGGCACTACGGGCTTCGCCAGGTGCCGGCGATCAGCGGCGCCCTGGTGGCGCTCGATCCGCACACCGGCCGCGTGCTTGCGATGTCGGGCGGGTGGTCGTTCGACCAGAGCCAGTTCAATCGTGCGACCCAGGCGCAGCGCCAGCCCGGATCGTCGTTCAAGCCGTTCGTCTACATGGCGGCGCTCGACCAGGGCTACACGCCTTCGACCATCGTTCTCGACTCTCCGGTCACGCTGCCCCAGGGACCCGGCCTTCCGAACTGGACCCCGCGCAACTACTCGGGCGACTCCCTCGGGCCCGTGCCGATGCGCGTCGGCATCGAGAAGAGCCGCAACCAGATGACGGTGAGGATCGGCCTCGACGTCGGCATCAACCGCGTCGCCGAATATGCGGCCGCCTTCGGCATCCATCCGAACCTGCCGCGGCACATGTCGATGGTGCTGGGTGCGGGCGAGACCACCGTGCTTCGCCACACCGCCGCCTACGGCATGATCGTCAACGGCGGCAAGAAGATCGTGCCGACGCTGATCGACCGTGTCGACGACCGCAACGGCAAGACGCTGTTCCGCCATGACACGCGCCCGTGCGCGAACTGCAACAACGTCGCCTGGCAGCGCCAGGCCGCCCCCATCATTCCGGACACGCGCCCGCAGATCGAGGATCCGCTGACCGCCTACCAGATGGTCTCGATGCTCCAGGGCGCGGTCGAGCGCGGTACCGGCGCCAGCATCCGCGAGCTCGGCCGCCCGCTCGCCGGCAAGACCGGCACCAGCAACGACGCCAACGACACCTGGTTCATGGGCTTCTCGCCCGACCTCACGGTCGGCGTCTTCGTCGGCTTCGACCAGCCAAAGGGTCTTGGCGACCGCGAGACCGGCTCGTCGGTCTGCGTGCCGATCTTCAAGGAGTTCATGGCCGAAGCGCTGAAGGACACGCCGAAGACCCCGTTCCGCATCCCGCAGGGCATCCGGCTGGTGCGCACGAACCCGGAGACGGGGCGGCTGGCGCGTGCCGGCGACAAGGTGATCATGGACGCGTTCCGGCCCGGCAGCGAGCCGACGACCTCGGACGCGGCCGAGTCCGAGGACGCCGGTACCGGCAGCGTCTCGCCGGTGCCGGCGAGGGCGCCGTCCTCGAGCGGCGGCGGACTCTACTAGCGGCCGGCGAGCGCGCCGGCGACACCGCCGGCGATCACTTCATGGCAATGGCGCGCCAGGTCCTTCCGTGACGGGAAGTCGGCCGCCTTGACCGGCGCGTGAAAGACGACGTCGACGGTCATCCGGCCGAGGCCCAGCAGCGTGAACAGATGCGGCGCCAGGTCCATGTCGCCGTACCAGGCGACGAAGGGACGGAGCGCCCGGCCCAGGGGCATCCCGTCGAGACGCGTGTAGCCGATCGAGACCGGCTGGATCGGAAGGTCGGAACTCGTCTGCAATGCCGCGAACAGGGCGCTCTTGAACGGCAGCACGCGGTTGCCGTCGTTGCTGGTGCCCTCCGGGAAGAGGATCAGGTTGTCCCCGCCCGAGAGCCTTCGTGCGATGTGGTCGCGTTCGTTGGCGGTGGCGCCGCGGCGGCGCTCGACGAAGGCGGTCCGCTGCAGCTTGGCGAGCAGCCCGAACAGCGGCCAGCCCGCGACCTCGCGCTTGGCGACGAAGCAGCCCTCGATCAGCCCGCCAAGCACGGTGATGTCGAGATAGCTCGTGTGGTTGACGACGAACAGCGTCGGCCGGTCGAGGTTCGGCGTGCCCTGTATCCTCACGTCGATGCCGATCGGACGCCACAGCGAGCGGTGATAGAAGCGCGGCAGCCACTCCTTGAGGCGGCCCGGCAGCGCGACCGCGGCGATCTGCACCGGCAGCAGGATCGCCGTCCAGCCGAGATAGACGGAGAGCCGGAGCGACGAGAGCCAGGCCGAGCCGATCCGCGTCACCGATCCTCAGGCCTCGGCAGCGGAGCGATCGCGCTCGTAATGCTTGTAGTACTTCGCCGTCACCAGATCGGTCTTGACGACAATGCAGACGTCGGTGGTGTTGAACTGATGGTCGACCACCGCGCCGTCGCCGACGAAGCCGCCGAGCCGGAGATAGCCCTTGACCAGCGGCGGCAGCTCGGCGACCGCCTTATGCGTATCGACCTCGTCCTTGGCCATCAGCGCCATCTCGACACGGCGGCTTTCGACCGCGCGCGGCCTGAGCGCCGGCGGCGCCAGGTGATGGTGATGGAGGTAGGAGAGCGGCAGGCGGATCGCGCCGATGTCGGTGCCGGGCAGGCTGGCGCAGCCGAACATCAGGTCGATCCGGTGATGAAAGACATAGGCGGCGATCCCGCGCCACAGGAGCTGCATCGCCGCGCGCGTACGGTAGCCCTCGGCGACGCACGAGCGGCCGAGCTCCAGGATCTCGCCGGGATACTCGAGAAGCGGCGAGATATCGTACTCGTCGGCCGAGTAGAACCGGCCGTACCGGTGCGCCGCCGAGCGACGGATCAGGCGATAGGTGCCGACCACCGCGCCGGTGGCGAGATCGATCACCAGCAGATGGTCGCAGACCCGGTCGAAATCGTCGAAGTCGCTGGAGGAGGCCGCCATGTCCGCGGTCGGACGGGCCGCCATCTCCTCATAGAAGATGCGGTAGCGCAGCCGCTGCGCCGCAGCGACCTCCGCCTCGTTGCGAGCGAGCCTGACCTCCAGATCTCCCTGACGGACCGCCTCGAAGGCATCCGCAGGGTCGAAGATCGGTGGCACGCCAACCAGATGGGACGCAGGCTCGATCACAGCTCTCACGTCGTGTGCAGTCATGGATCGTCCTCCCGGTCAGGATGTCTCTAGACCCGGACGATGACAATACGATGTCACATATAAGTCGCAGGGGCTTTCGCCCCAAGGCCTAGCCGCGAGACTTGCGCTCGCCCTTGACCAGCGGAACCCCGTAAAGCTCGAGCCGATGGTCAACCAGCTTGAAGCCGAGCTTCTCGGCGATCTCGCGCTGCAGGCGCTCGACCTGCTCGTTGCGGAACTCGATGACCCTGCCAGTCTCCACGTCGATCAGGTGATCGTGGTGGGCTTCGGGTACTTCCTCGTAGCGCGCGCGACCGTCGCCGAAGTCGTGGCGCTCGAGGATGCTGGCCTCTTCGAACAAGCGGACGGTGCGATAGACGGTGGCGATAGAGATACGGGGGTCGATCTCGGCGGCGCGCCGGTGAACCTGTTCGACGTCCGGGTGGTCCTGGGCTTCCGAGAGCACGCGCGCGATCACGCGGCGCTGCTCCGTCATCCTCAGCCCCTTCTTGACGCACAGATCCTCGATCTTCGAGACCACCAGTCGCCCCTGTTCCCTATTCGCGTTCGCAATGGCGATTATTGCGCCGTTCCAGAGGCGCTATTGCGACTGACCCTCAATTGCGCCTGCTACGGCCGGCGCCGGCAGCCTACTTAGATCCGCGCCGCCGGGCCCGCGTGCCGAGGCCGATGTCCTTGGCAAGCTTGCTGCGCTGCTCGGCATACTTCGGCGCCACCATCGGATAGTCCGGCGGAAGTCCCCAGCGCTCGCGGTACTGTTCGGGCGACATGTTGAACGCCGTCTTCAGATGCCGCTTCAGCATCTTCAGCTTCTTGCCGTCTTCCAGACAAATGATGTACTCGGGGGTCACCGACTTCTTGATCGGTACTGCCGGATGCGGGCGCTCCTGCGTCGGCGCCGGGGCCTGGCCCAAGGTCGACAGCGAAGCATAGACCTGCTGAATCAGCTGCGGCAGTTCGGCGACACCGACCGTGTTATTTGAAACGTGCGCCGCGACAATATCGGCCGTCAGTGCCAGGATCTCGTTTGTATCGGCCTGGTCAGCCATGGAAGGAATTCCTCGTTCGGGGGGATCGCGATGATTATAGGGTTTGCTCGATTATTCATCAACAATTCATTGATCTCTCTACTCTGATTGTCGAAATCAGAAGAAGACAGGGTTTCGCATTAGAAATCTAAAGAAAGCTACAGATCGCGGCGCATCGTGACAGCCGCGATCCCTCGCCCCTCGGGACTGCGGTAGTAGCCCTTCCGGCGGCCGATCCTGGCGAAACCGCAAGCGCGGTACAGGTCGAGAGCGGCGAGGTTGTCCTCCGCGACCTCGAGAAACATCGCTTTGGCGCCATCCTTGGCAGCCCGCGCCAAGGCCCCGTCCAGCAGGCGCCGCGCGTGGCCGCGACGCCGGAGGCCTGGGACCACGCCCAAGGTCAGCAGGTCGGCCTGGTCGGCCGCCACCTGGACGATGACGAAGCCGGCGGAGATCCGCCCCGCCGGCGTGGAATCGCGCAGCAGCAACGCGAACACGCCGGGCAGGCTCAGCGTCTTGGCGATGCTCGCGGCACCCCAGGGCTCGTGGAAGCAGGTGGCCTGCATCTCGGCCAGGCGATCGACGTCGGACGAGGAAGCCGCGACGACCGCCGGACGCGTCATCGGGCGACGGCCTTTAAGGTGACATCCGGCGGCCGGAGATAGAGCGGCAGCGGCGGCAGCGCCGCCGCGGTGCCGTGACGCGATGCGGCGATCCGCGCCACCGTCGCCGCGTCCGGGCCGTCAGGACCGATACGACGGACCGATCGGCCCGCGGCCGTCAGAAGCGGCATCAGCCGCGTCGCGCCATCGCCTGCGAGAGCCAGCGGGCCCGGCGGCAACGAGGCCGCCACGGCCTCTTCCGGCGTCATCGACATCGGCGCGCTGAGAGGCCGTCCACCGCCGAAAACCTGCAGATAGAGATCGGCGCGCTTGCTTTCGAGCGCGACCACCAGCGGCTCGTCCGCGACCGCCGTCGCCGCCGCGACCGCCTCCAGCGTCGTCACCCCGGCGAGCGGCCGGTCGGTCGCGAGCGAGATCCCCTGGGCCGCGGCGAGGCCGACCCGAAGGCCGGTGAAATGGCCGGGCCCGACGGTGACCGCGATCAGGTCGAGCGCATCGAAAGCGAGCCCGGCCTCGGCCATGGTCTCGCGCACCATCGGCAGCAGCCGCTCGGCGTGGCCGCGGGTCATCGCCTCGCGCCGCTCGGTCACGCCTGCGCCGTCGCCAAGCACGGCGACGGAGCAGGCGGCGAGCGCGGAGTCGATGGCGAGAACCCGTGGCGGGGCCGCGTCCATGCGTCGGGACTACCTCCAAAACGCGAGCGGCGCCGCCATCAGGCGGCGCCGCGAAGGCGTTCTAGCGGAACCAGGGCCGCCAGAGAAGATCGCCCCGAAGATCAGGCCTCGGCGCGGACCTCGATGACCTCGGGAATGTAGTGCTTGAGCATGTTCTCGATGCCCATCTTCAGGGTCGCGGTCGAGCTCGGGCAGCCCGAGCAGGAGCCCTGCATGTGGAGGGTCACGACCCCATCCTTGAAGTCCTTGAAGACGATGTCGCCGCCGTCCTGGGCGACGGCCGGACGGACGCGCGTGTCGATCAGCTCGATGATCTGCTCCACGATCTCGGCGTTCTCGCCGTCGGCCGCGACCGCCGCCTTCGGTGCCTCGGCGCCGGCGACGAGGATCGGCTTGCCTGAGGTGTAGTGGTCCATGATCGCGCCGAGGACGGCGGGCTTCACCACCGCCCACTCCTTGTCCTCGCGCTTGGTCACGGTCACGAAGTCCGAGCCGAAAAACACCCGCTCGATGCCCTCGATGCCGAACAGCGTCTCGGCCAGCGGCGACTTGCCTGCGGAGGCCGCGTCGGCGAAGTCCGCGGTGCCCGACGGCATCACCTCGCGTCCCGGAAGGAACTTCAAGGTCGCCGGGTTCGGCGTGTACTCGGTCTGGATGAACATGAGTTCCTCGTCGATCTTCCCAGACCCCAAGATGGGCAAGGGAAAGCGCAGGTTCAACCACGTTGACAGTGGGGGCACAACCCCACGACCCTCTGGCCCTCGATGCCCCCGAAACGCCCCGATCCCGAAGCCTTCTTCGCCCGCCTGGCAGCCGCGACGCCCGAGCCCGAGGGCGAGCTCGACTACGTCAACCCGTACACGCTGCTGGTCGCGGTCGTGCTGTCGGCCCAGGCGACCGACGCCGGCGTCAACCGCGCGACCAGGGATCTCTTCAAGACCGTCGACACGCCGGAAAAGATGCTGAAGCTCGGCGAGGAAGGCCTGAAGCGGCACATCAAGACGATCGGCCTCTACAACGCCAAGGCCAAGAACGTGATCGCGCTCTCGAAACTGCTGATCGAGCGGCACGCGAGCGAGGTGCCGAAGGACCGCGAAGCCCTCCAGGCGCTGCCCGGCGTCGGGCGCAAGACCGCGAACGTCGTCATGAACATCGCCTGGGGCGAAGAGACATTCGCCGTCGACACGCATGTGTTCCGCATCTGCAATCGGACGGGGCTTGCGCCCGGCCGCACGCCAGACGAGGTCGAGGCCGGGCTGGAGAAGAAGGTGCCGGCGCCCTATCGCCGCCACGCGCACCACTGGCTGATCCTGCACGGACGCTATGTCTGCAAGGCACGCGTGCCGGAATGCCCGCGCTGCGTCGTCCGCGATCTCTGCCGCTACAAGGAAAAGACGGTCTAGCGGGGCGTCTGGACCATCGAGACGACCGCTCCCTCGCATCCGCCGGGCGTCGCGAGATCGGCGCTGCGATTGCGGAACTCGACATGGCGGACGCGGAGCATCGGCCCTTCACGATAGAAGAACAGGTTCACCGTGCAGGCGTCGGTGCCGTACTGCCAGATCTGCGCCGGCCCGTCGCGGCGGACGAAGCGCGGCTGCCCGAACAGGCTTTCGACCTCGCGCGAGACGAGGCCGATCAGCGGCGGCAGGTCGACTGATTTCGAGGCGGGCTTGCCCGGCTCGCCCGGCGGGGCTCCGGGCGCCGCAGGCACTGCCGCCGACGGCGCCGCAGGGCGGCTCGGCGGCGGTGGTGCGCAGGAGGCGACCGCCAGCGCCACCGCCAGCCCAAGCCAACGAACGATCATGTGCGCCCTCGCCAACGCCCGTCGTTCAGTCGGAAGCGCTTCCGCCGGAGACGAGCTGCACGTCGCCGGTCACCTCGCCGCCGCGCTCGACCTCGAGCTGCCCGTAGCGGACGGTGCCGGTGATCTTGCCTGTGGCGCGCACCAGCATCCGGTTGCGGACGGTGAGCGTGCCGTCGAAGGAACCGCTGATGTCGGCCTCGTCGATCTCGGCCTTGCCCTTGAAGTGGCCGGTCGAGGAGATCTCGATCGCGTGGCTGTTGGAGAGCGTCGCCTCGACGCGGCCCTCGACCACCAGCACGTCGCACGAGGTGATCTCGCCCGAGAGGATGATGTCGCGGCCGACGGTGAGGCGCTTGGTCTCGCCCTCGGGCTTCTTCGGCGGGTCGACCCGGCGCGGCGGGCCGGGAATGTCGACCACGCGTCTCGGCACTTCGGGATTGAACGTGGGAGCGGGCGGCTTCTGCTGGGTCATTGGGGTACCTTTGGCGGCAAGGTCATCGGTCGCCGGAGTCGGGGCAGGAGCAAGTCCGGCCGGTTGATCCTTGGCGGTTCCGTCGTCGCCGCCCTTCTTCTTGAAGAACATCGGAGGAAATCCCGGTTGGTCCTGGGCGCGAGCGATCTATACCAGATCATCAACCGACTTGGCGACGTTCTCGCTCGACGATGTGCACCATCGCAGCGAATCCGAGATATGGCACCAGCAGATTGAGGCCCGGCACCGCAAGAAGCCCCGCGAGCACGACGCCGCCGGCCCAGAGACCGAATCGGCGACGGCGGCGAATCGAGCGCACGGTTTCGGCGGAAAATCGCCTGACCGCCGCCGATTCGAAGTACTCGC
>CAZDGR010000155.1:0-9805 GCA_964504845.1 uncultured Rhizobium sp.
GGTCTCGGAATGTGCCGAGGCGGTCGAGCTCTGCGATCGGATCTACGCGGCGGCTTAGGCGAGCGACAGCTTTCCCGTCGTCTGCAGCACCCCGCGTTCCAGGAAGAGTTTCGTCACGTCGTCGACGACCTTGGTGAACCCCGGCAGCTGGCGGGCGGTGACGCCGCGCGGGCGCGGCAGGTCGATGGTCAGGAGCCGGTCGATCTTGCCCGGCCGCGGGCTCATCACCGCGACCCGGTCGGCGAGCAGCACCGCCTCGTCGATCGAATGGGTGATGAAGACCACGGTCTTCCGCTTGGCGAGCCACAGCGCCTCGAGGTCGAGGCGGAGTTGCTCCCTGGTCAGCGCGTCGAGCGCACCGAAGGGCTCGTCCATCAGCAGCACCGGCGGGTCATGGATCAGCGCGCGCACGATCGCGGCGCGCTGGCGCATGCCGCCGGAGAGCTCGAACGGGTAGCGGTCCTCGAAGCCCTTGAGGCCGACTGCATCCAGGAGCCGCCGCGCCGCCGGCTCGTAGGAGGCGGCGTCGAGGCCGCGCAGCTCGAGCTGGACCAGCACGTTGCCAAGCACCGTCCGCCAGTCGAGCAGCACGGGTGACTGAAATACGATGCCGAGGTCGGTGACCGGCTTTCGGACCGTATCGCCGGCGATCGCGATCTCGCCCGAGGTCGCGGGCACGAGGCCGGCGACCATCTTGAGCAGCGTGCTCTTGCCGCAGCCGGACGGACCGACGACGGCGAAGAACTCGCCCGGCGCGATCTCGATGTCGATTGGCGTCAGTGCTTCGGTCGTCTGGGTGCCCCGGCGGAAGGTCTTGGCGGCGGCGGCGAGCCGGATCGGAACGCCGCTCACGTCTGCTCTCCGACCTTCTCGCTCTGGCGCTGGGCGGTATGCCAGGGGATGGCCAGGCGCTCGATGCCTTCGACCGCGTAGTAGATCGAGAGGCCGATCGCGCTGAGCACGAACACGGTGGCGAAAACGGCGCTGGCCAGCAGGTTGCCGTTGTATTCGAGCAGCAGGTAGCCCAGGCCCCGGTCGGAGGCGATGAACTCGGCCACCACCGCGCCTGTCACCGCGTTGACCGCGCCGATCCTGAGCCCCGTGAAGATCGAGGGCAGCGCCGAGGGCAGCCGGATGCGCCAGAACAGGCGCCAAGAATTGGCGCCGGTCGAGCGGGCGAAGTCCATGATCTCGGGATTGATGCCGCGGAACCCGGCGACGTTGTTGACCAGCATCGGGAAGAAGCAGAGCAGGAAGACCAGCGTCAGCTTCGAGATCCAGCCGATGCCGAACCAGATCACGAAGATCGGCGCGATCGCGATCTTGGGCACGACCTGAAAGGCTACGATAAGCGGGTAGATCGTCCGCGCCATCCAGGCCGAGAAGGCGATGCCGGTCGCGAGCGGCAGGCTGATCACGACCGCCACGCCGAAGCCGCCGAGGATCTCGAGGCCCGTGATCCAGGCGCCGCCGAGGATACGGGGCCAGCGGCGGGCAAGATCGGCCAGGATCGCGGTCGGCGCCGGCAGCAGATAGTTCGGCACGTCGAACAGGCGGACCGCGGCCTCCCACAGAACGAGAACCGCGAGCGCCAGCAGGAGCGGCTGCGCGACCGATCGAACCCTCGCCATCAGCGTGTCCCCCTTGCCCGGCGGATCGGATCGTAAAGGCTGCGCTCGCTATCCGTCGAGCCTGAATGCCTCGACCGTCTCCCAGTTCTCGACCGGCACGTCGTCTCCCGAATACACGATCTCGAGGCGGTCGAAGCGGACGGTCTGCCCGGAGAGCTTCGCGCGAATCTCAGCGGCGGCGGCGGCCTTCCGCCCGGCCTCGACCTCTCCGTAGAGCAGGGATATATGCGGCATGAAATCGGTCACTTCGACGCCGAGCACGGCGCGATCCATCCGCCGCTTGAGGGCGAGCAAGGCCCCTTCGGCGCCGAACAGGGCGTAGAAGGAGCGGAAGTAGCTAGCACCCAGGGCGACGTCGACGATCGGCCGCCAGACCGCCCTCGACCCCGGCAGCAGCGAGGCGATGCGCCGGGCGAGATCGACCCGGTCGAACGGCCGGCCGCCGATCAGAGTCAGGTGCGGAATGAATTGCGGCGTCCCGAAACGCTCGGCGAGGTCGTCGACGATGCGCTTGAACTCGCGGGCCCAGTCGGGCTCCGGCATCAGCCAGACGGAATAGGACTCGCGGGTCAGCGTGCGGCGCATGCGCGCCTACCATAACACTCGCCAGCGCCGACGGTCTGCGTCAGGATCGGCAAAAGCTTCTTGAGGAAATGCTCATGTCGGTCGATGCCTTTCTCGCCGCACGCGACTTCCTGTTCCGAACACGCGAGGACTATCAGACGGCCTATCGCGACTTCCGCTGGCCCAAGCTCGACCGCTTCAACTGGGCACTGGACCACTTCGACCGGATGGCCGCAGGGAACGAGCGCCCGGCGGTGTGGCAGGTGGACGACGGTGGCGGCGAGACCAAGATCTCCTTCGCGGCGATGGCGCGGCGTTCGAACCAGGTTGCCAATTTTCTCCGCTCGATCGGAGTCCGCCGCGGCGATCGCATCCTGCTGATGCTGGGCAACGTCGTGCCGCTGTGGGAATGCATGCTGGGGGCAATGAAGCTGGGGGCAGTTATCGTTCCAGCGACGACACTGCTCACCCGCGACGACCTCAAGGACCGCTTTGAGCGCGGCCGCGTGCGCCACGTCGTCGCCGGTGCCGCCAACGTCAAGGTCTTCGACGACCTGCCCGGCGACTACACGCGCATCGTTGTCGGCGCATCTCATCCTGGCTGGCAAGCCTATGCCGCGGCCGATGCCGCATCTTCGGCGTTCACGCCGGACGGCGAGACCAGAGCCGACGATCCGCTGCTCCTCTATTTCACCTCGGGCACGACCAGCAAGCCGAAGCTGGTGCTGCACAGCCACCAGAGCTATCCGGTGGGACATCTCTCGACGATGTACTGGCTGGGACTCCGGCCCGGCGACGTGCATCTGAACATCTCGTCGCCCGGCTGGGCCAAGCACGCCTGGAGCTGCATCTTCGCGCCGTGGAACGCAGGCGCGACCGTGTTCCTGTTCAACCAGGCGCGCTTCAGTGCCAAGCCGCTGCTCGACACGATGGTCCGCTGCGGCGTCACCACCTTCTGCGCGCCGCCGACGGTGTGGCGGATACTGATCCAGGAGGACCTGGCGTCCTGGAAGGTGAAGCTGACCGAGGTGATCGGTGCCGGGGAGCCGCTGAATCCCGAGGTGATCGAGCGTGTTCGCACCGCCTGGGGCCTCACGATCCGCGACGGCTACGGCCAGACCGAGACTACCGCCCAGGTCGGCAACAGTCCCGGGCAGAAGGTGAAAGCCGGGTCGATGGGCCGGCCGCTGCCGGGCTACACGGTCAGGCTCGTGGACGCCGACGGCAAGGAGCAGAACGAAGCCGAGATCTGCCTGCCGCTCGGCGCACGGCCCCTCGGCCTGATGCAGGGCTACCAGGACGACGCCGGCAACATCCGGCCACTCGAAGGCACCGTTTATCGCACCGGCGACGTGGCCAATCGCGACGCCGACGGCTATCTCACCTATGTCGGCCGCGCCGACGACGTATTCAAAGCCTCGGACTACCGCATCAGCCCGTTCGAGCTCGAAAGCGCGATGATCGAGCACGCGGCCGTGGTCGAGGCCGCCGTGGTCCCCTCGCCCGATCCGCTCCGGCTCGCCGTGCCGAAGGCGTTCATCGTGCTGGCCTCGGGCCACAAACCCGATCGCGAGACGGCGCTCGCCCTCTTCCGCCATGCCCGCGACCACCTTTCGCCGTTCAAGCGCATCCGCCGGATCGAGTTCGCCGATCTGCCGAAGACAATCTCCGGCAAGATCCGACGGGTCGAGCTCAGGAAGAACGAGGCGACGCAGCGCAATGCCGATCAGCGAGGAGCGGCCGAGTTCTGGGAGGAGGACTTCCCGGAGCTGAAGTAGGCCGCCAGTTCTCAGTTGAACTTCGCAGTGATGCCGCCGTCGACCACCAGCTCGACTGCGGTCACGTACTTGGCTTCGTCGGATGCCAGATAGAGCGCCGCATAGGCGACGTCCCAGGCATCGCCCATATGGCCCATCGGGCATTGCGCGTCGCGGCGCCGCACCATCTCGGCGGAGTCGTTCGCGCTGGAGTAGGCCGACTGCAGGCCTGCGTGGATCAGCGGCGTGTTCATCAGTCCGGGCAACACGCAATTCGCCCGGATGCCCTTCTTCGCGTATTGCAGCGCGATCGTGCGGGTGAAGGCGAGGATCGCCCCCTTTGTCGTCGAGTAGGTGATGTAGGGCACGCCGGAATCGCGGATGCCGGCGATCGAGGCGATGTTGACGATCGCGCCTTTGCCTTGGGCGACCATGATCGGCAGCACGCGGCGGCAGGTCAGCATCACGCTCTTGAGGTTGATGTCGAGAACCTTACCCCACTCCTCCTCGGTGATCTCCTCGATCGCCGTGAGGCGGGCGATGCCGACATTGTTGTGCAGGATGTCGATGCGGCCATAGGCGTCGGTCGCTGCCTTGATCGCCGCATCGACGTCGGCGGCCTTCGAGACGTCAGCCCTGACCGTCAAGGCCTCGCCGCCTTCGGCGCGGATGATGGAAGCGGTCTCCTCCGCCGCATCGCGGTTGACGTCGATGCATACGACCCTGGCGCCCTCTCTCGCGAACAGCACCGCGACCGCCTTGCCGTTGCCCCAGCCGGGGCCGATCGAGCCGGCACCGACGACGACAGCGACCTTATCCTTGAGACGTTCCGCCATGGTCTCCCTCCCTTTCGTCGAGATCGGTTTCTTCGACGAACCGGTCGAAGGCCCGCCAGAAGCGATCCCGGAGATCGTCGCGCTCCTGGAGGATCTCGTGCAGCGCCTCCTCGATCACGACGAAACGCCCGCGCGGCAGGCGCCGGACCAGCGCCCGGGCCGCCTCGGTGTCGACCAGCGCGTCGAGACCGGCGCCGACGATCATCGTCGGCGCATAGACTCCCTCGACATAGCCGTGGGAGCGGATCTCGCCGATCGAGTGGAAGGCGGCCGTAAGCCATCCATAGGTCGGACCACCGATGCCGAGCGCACGGTTGGCACGGACCTGCTCAGCGGTCCGCATGAAGCGCTGCCGGTCGGACGTGAGGATGTTCCCCTCGAACAGCTCGCGCCACGGTCCGTAGTCCTGTCCGCCGGGAACGTAGTGCTCGTCGAGCCCGATCCAGGAGAGGCCGACCGCGGCGAGATGCGCAAGACCGTGAGTTCCCGGCGGCAGCACGAGGTCGATCATCGGTGCGACCAGGACCGCCCGGGCGATTCGCGCCGGCCGGTCGTGCGCGAGCCTAAGCGCCAAGTGGCCACCCATCGAATGCCCGACCAGCGTCAGCGGACCATGCGGCACCGCCTCGGCAAGGAAGATGTCCAGGTCGGCAAGAAAGCGATCGAAGTCGCCGATATGGCCCTTGTCGCGATTGGAGAGCGAGCGCTCCGACAATCCCTGCCCGCGCCAGTCCATGGTCCAGACCGCGAAGCCGCGCTTCTGGAAGTCAGCGATCGTCTCCAGGTGCTTCTCGATGAACTCGCTGAAGCCGGTCAGGAACAGGAGGCGGCGGTCGCCGGGACCGGTCGCCGGAAAGGAGGCGGTTCGGAGGCGCGCGCCGTCATCGGCCTCCAGCCAGCGGACGACGCCACCCCGATCCTCGATGCTCGGCACGCTCATGCGCGGCGTTCCTTTCGGCCGAGGAGCCAGATCCCGGCCAACACGGCGAGCGCACCGACACCGACCATGATCGTCGCGAGCGCATTGATCTGCGGGTTGAGGCCCAGGCGGACGCTGGAGAAGACGATCATCGGCAGCGTGGTGGCGCCCGGACCGGCGACGAAGCTCGCCAGCACGACGTCGTCGAGCGAGAGCATGAAGGCGATCAGCCAGCCGCCGCCCAATGACGGCAGGATCAGCGGCAGGGTCACGCGCAGGAAGACCTGCGCCGGCGTGGCGCCGAGATCGAGCGCCGCCTCCTCGAGCGAGCGGTCGAAGTCGGCAAGGCGCGCACGGACGACGAGCGCGACATAGGCCATGCCGAGCGTCGCGTGCGCCGCGACGATGGTGCCGGCGCCGCGCCCGGGCCACCCCAGCCACGAGTCGAGGGAGACGAAGGCGAGCAGCAATGCCAGGCCGAGGATTACCTCCGGCAGGGTCAGCACCGCGCCGAGCGCGGCGGCGATGAGCCCACGGCCGCGGAAACGTCCAAGCCGCGAGAGCGCGAAACCGGCGAGCGCACCCATCACCGTCGCGACGCTGGCAGAGGCGACGGCGATCAGCAGGCTTAAGACCCCCGCGTCCACCAGACGCTGGTTCTTCATGAGCTCGCCGTACCAGCGGGTCGAGAAGCCGGACCACAGAGTGACCAGGCGTCCCTCGTTGAACGAGAAGGCGACGATCCAGAGGATCGGCCCGTAGAGGAAGGCGAAGCCAAGGCCCAGCGCCAGCAGACGGAAGCTTCGGCCGCTCATCCGAGGCCCCTTGCCGCCGGCGTCTGCGACTTCTGCGCGAGCGCGATCGGCCCTGCCAGCAAGACCAGCAGCACGACCGCGAGGGAGGAGGCAAGCGGCCAGTCGCGGTTGCTGAAGAACTCCTGCCAGATCACCTTGCCGATCATCGGCGTACCGGGACCGCCAAGCAGTTCCGGCACGACGAATTCGCCGACTGCCGGCACGAAGACGAACAACGATCCGGCGAGCACGCCCGGCAATGACAGCGGCACGGTCACCGACCAGAAGACGCACAGCGGCCTGGCGCCGAGATCGGCGGCGGCCGCCGGCAGCGCAGGATCGATCTTTTCCAGGCTCGCATAGATCGGCAGCACCATGAACGGCAGGTAGGTGTAGGTCATGCCGATCGCGACCGCGAATGCGCTCGGCACCAGCGCCAGCGGTCCGTCGATGATGCCGAGTGACTGCAGCGCCTCGCTGAGGAAGCCGGTCGGGCGCAGCAGACCGATCCAGGCATATACCCGAACCAGGAACGAGGTGACGAAGGGCAGCGCCACCAGCGCCAGCAGCGGCGCGCGCCACCGCCGAGAAGCTCCGGCGATGGCCCAGGCCATCGGGTAGCCGATCAGAAGGCAGGCGCCGGTCGAGCTCACCGCGAGCCCGAGCGAGGCGAGGATCGCTTCGAGATAGAGTTCGTCGTCCAGCAGCAGCGCGAAGTTGGCAAGGCTGCCCTGGAAGGCGCCGTCGGCGATCAGCGGCGTGAACGGCGGCTGGCCGATCACCGCCTGCGACAGCGACACCTTCAGGATCAGCGCGAAGGGCAGGCCGAAGAACAGCGCGAGCCACAGCGCCGGCAGGCCGATCAGGAGACGCCGCATCAGGCCGCCTCGCCCGGGAAGACCAGCGCCGCCGCCGCCGGCCAGCTGACGGTGATCCGCTCGCCGACGCGAGCCGCGATCCCGTCGCGGTTCGGCCGGCTCGCGCGGATTTCGACGCCCTCGGCGAGAGCCAGCCGGTAGACCGACTGCTCGCCGAGATACGTGACCTCGCTGACCACCGCCGTGCGCGCATTGTCGCCGGCACCGAAGTCGATGCGCTCCGGCCGGAGTCCGACCGCCACGGCCGAGCCCGCCGGCGGACAGTCGCCGGGCGGGAGCGCCCTGATCGGCGCGATGCCGCCGACCTCGATGGTCAACGCATCCCCCATGTCGGCGACTCGCCCCTCCAGCAAGTTGAGGCGGCCGACGAAGCGGGCGACGGTGAGCGAGGCGGGCCGCTCGTAGAGATCCTCAGGCGTGCCCTCCTGGGCAAGCCGACCGCGATCGAGCAGGGCGACACGATCTGCCAGCGCCAGCGCCTCATCCTGGTCATGCGTGACAAGCACAAAGGTGGTGCCGAGCGCGCGGTGAAGTCGCTTGAGCTCGCTCCGCATGTGCTCGCGAAGTCCCCGGTCGAGCGCCGCCATCGGCTCGTCGAGCAGCAGCAGCTTAGGGCGCTTGGCAAGCGCCCGGGCCAGCGCGACGCGCTGCGCCTGCCCGCCGGAGACCTCGCGCGGCTTGCGCTCCCCCAACCCTTCGAGGCGGACCAGCCCCATCGCCTCGCGCACGCGCCGCTGCAATTCCTCGCCGGCGATCCCCTCCCGCCTGAGGCCGAAGGCGATGTTGTCGGCGACGGTCATGTGCGGGAACAGCGCGTAGGACTGGAACACGAGGTTGATCGGGCGCGCATAGGCGGGGACGTCAGCAACGTCGGCGCCATCGAGCAGGATGCGCCCCTGGTCAGGCGCCTCGAAGCCCGCGACCAGACGGAGCAGCGTCGTCTTGCCCGATCCCGAGGCGCCGAGCAGCGCCGTGAACCCGCCCGCGGCGACCGAGAGGCCGAGGCCGTCGAGGACGACCGTATCGCCGAAGCGCTTGGTCAGCCCTTCGACCGACAGCGCCCCCTGCTTCACCCTATTTGCCGGCCTTGACCCGGGTGAACGACCGGGTGAAGGCGCGATCGATCGCGGGCGAGAGCGTCTTGTCGGCGAACAGGCGCTGCTTCACGGTCGCGCTCGGATAGACCGAGGCATCGGTCTTAAGGTCCTCGTCGACGAACTCGAGCGCCTTCGCGTTCGGGCTCGCATAGGACACCGCGTTCGAGATTGCGCCGGCGACTTCCGGCGTCAGGATGAAGTTGATGAAGGCATGTGCGTTGTTGGGATGAGGCGCATCGGCCGGGATCGCCATCATGTCGAACCACACCATCGCCCCTTCCTTGGGAATGACATAGCCGACCTCGACCTTCTTGCCGGCATCG
Source organism: uncultured Rhizobium sp. (assembly GCA_964504845.1). GTDB lineage: Bacteria > Pseudomonadota > Alphaproteobacteria > SHVZ01 > SHVZ01 > SHVZ01. The sequence goes on from CAZDGR010000155.1 coordinate 8,800, forward strand.
GCGGCGCGATTGCGCGCCTGGACGATGTCGCCGGAGTAGCCCAGCACCAGGCAGATGTCGCCCCCGGCGAGGTCGTTGATGTACTTGGAAGAGTGGAAGTAGGTGACGTGCGGACGGACCTTCATCAGATGCGACTCCGCCGCCTTCACGTCGTCCGCCTTGGTGGTGTTGGGGTCGCGGCCGAGGAACCGCAGCGTCGACTTCATGATGTCGGACGGCGAGTCCAGCATGGCAACGCCGCAGTCCTTGAACTTCGAGACCACGGTGGGATCCATGATCAGCCGCCAGGAGTCGACCGGCGCGTTCGGCATCCGCTGCTTGATCTTCTCGACGTTGTAGCCGATGCCGGTGGTGCCCCAGAGATAGGGAACGCCATAGGCGTTGCCCGGATCATGGCTGGCGACGACACGCATCAGCGACGGATCGAGATTGGGCAGGTTCGGAAGCTTGGCCTTGTCGATCTTGCGAAACAGTCCCGCGCCGATCTGACGCTGCATGAACGAGGCACTCGGCACGACGATGTCGTAGCCGCTCTTGCCGGCCATCAGCTTGGCCTCGAGCATCTCGTTCGAGTCGAAGGTATCGTAGACGACCTTGATGCCGGTCTGCTTCTCGAAATCCTCGAGCGCGTCCTCGGCGATATAGTCCGACCAATTGTAGACGTGCAGGATCTTCTGCTCCTGGGCCAGTGCCGGAGCGGCCAGCAGAATCAGCGCTGCGACGGAGCGAAGGATCGTGCTCATAGACCGAGCGCCTCCTCGGCGGGCGTGTACTTCATGCGGAAAACGTCGGCGACGGCCTTGTAGGTGACGCGCCCGCCTTTGACGTTGAGGCCGGCACGGAGATGGACGTCGTCGGCGAGTGCCTTGCGATAGCCCTTGTCGGCAAGCGCCAGGACAAAGGGCAGCGTCGCGTTGTTGAGCGCGTGCGTCGAGGTGCGGGCGACCGCGCCCGGCATGTTGGCGACGCAATAATGCGTGACGTTGTCGACCACATAGACCGGGTC
>CAZDGR010000156.1:0-9763 GCA_964504845.1 uncultured Rhizobium sp.
GCTTTACGACTACCTCGTCCTCGCCACCGGTGCCCGCCACAGCTATTTCGGCCGCGACGACTGGGCGACCGACGCGCCGGGCTTGAAGAAGGTCGACGACGCCCTCGCCATCCGCAGCCGCATCCTGGCTGCCTTCGAGGCCGCCGAGCTCGCCCAGGACGAGGCCGAACGCCGCCGCCTCCTGACGTTCGTCGTGGTCGGCGCGGGCCCGACGGGCGTCGAGCTCGCCGGCGCGATCGTCGAGCTGGCGCGGATCGGCATGGCCAAGGAGTTCCGCAGCTTCGATCCTGCCGAGGCCCGCGTGCTCCTGGTCGAGGCCGGTCCCCGGGTGCTTGCGGCCTTCCCGGAGGCACTCTCGGCCAAGGCCCGCGCCGCACTCGAGGAGCTCGGCGTCGAGGTCCGCACCGGCCAGCCGGTCAAGGCGATCACCGCCGACCATGTGATGCTGGGCGAGGAACGCCTGGAAACCCGGACGGTGATCTGGGCCGCGGGCGTCGCCGCTTCGCCCGCTGCCAAGTGGCTCAAGGTCGAGGCCGACCGCGCCGGACGCGTGAAGGTCGGGCCGGATCTCTCGGTCCCGGGCAGGACCAATGTCTTCGTCATCGGCGACACGGCTGCGGTGACCGATACCAACGGCCAGACGGTTCCGGGGCTTGCCCCAGCTGCGAAGCAGGCAGGTCACTACGTTGCGCGCCTGATCGGGCGGCGGATCGAAGGCCGCCGCGACCCGGCGCCGTTCCGCTATCTTCATCTCGGCAGCCTTGCCACTATCGGACGCAAGGCGGCGGTTGCCGATTTCGGCTTCATCCGGCTGAGCGGCTTCGTCGCCTGGTGGCTCTGGGGGATGGTCCACATCGCCTTCCTAATCGGCACCCGCAACCGCCTTGCGGTGATGCTCGACTGGCTGTGGTCCTATCTGACCTATGGCCGTGGAGTCCGGCTGATCACGGGGGAACGCGACTGATGGAGATGCACCAGATCCGGTACTTCCTGGCTGTCGCCGAGCATCTGAACTTCACGCGCGCCGCCGAAGCCTGCAACGTCTCCCAGCCCTCGCTCACCCGGGCGATCAAGGCGCTCGAGGACGAGCTCGGCGGTGCCCTTTTTCATCGCGAGCGTAACCAGACGCATCTCACCGATCTCGGCCGTTCGGTCCATCCGAACCTTTCGCAGGTTTTCGCCCAGACCGAGGCGGCGAAGTCGCTCGCCAAGGACATGCGGACCCTGAAGGCGGCGCCCCTCAGCCTCGGCGTCATGTGCACCATCGGGCCGGTCCGCCTGGTGGAAATGATCCGAGGTTTCCATCAACGCCACCCCGGCATCGATCTCAGCCTCCGCGACGGAACCGGCGTCGCGCTCCAGAAGATGCTGCTCGAGGGAGAGCTGGACGCGGCAATCTACGGCCTGCCCAGCGAGCTCGACGAACGCTTGCACGCGCGCCCGCTCTTCAGCGAGCGCTTCATGGTCACCGTGGCGCCCGGTCACCGGTTCGAGCGCCTCAATGCCGTGCCGATGCGCGAGCTGGAGGGCGAGCGCTATCTCAACCGCGCCAACTGCGAGTTCATCGCCCACATCCGTGGCCTCCTCGACGAGCGGGGGATCGGCATTATCCGCTCCTGCCGCAGCGAGCGCGACGACTGGATCCAATCTCTGACCCTGGCGGGATTCGGCTTCGGGCTCACGCCCGAGTTCGCGCTGGCCGCGCCAGGGATCGTTGCACGCCCCCTGGTCGACCCAGACGTTTCGCGGACCATCAACCTCGTGACGGTTCGCGGTCGGCCCCACTCGCCCGCGATCGCCGCGCTGGTTCAGGACGCCACCGGCTTTCGCTGGTCTCCATAGTCAGGAGGGAACGGTGAGCAAGGAACCCTTCGCCGTCCTGGACCGCCGCGTCTATCCGCCCGGCCGCGTGCTCTACCAGAAGGATGACCTCGGTTCGTCAGCACTGTTCCTGAAGCGCGGCACCGTCGAAATCTTCAAGACCAGGAACGAGCGCGACATCGTCATCGCCACGCTCGGCCCCGGGGAGCTCTTCGGCGAGATGGCCCTTCTGGGCTCCGGCCGGCGCAGCACCAGCGCCCGCACTACGAGCGAATGCGAGTGCATCTTCGTCTCCGCCCGGGACCTCGAACAGCTGATCGCCAACGCAGAGCCCGGCATCAAGGCCCTGCTCCGCGTGCTGGTCCAGCGCCTCAACGACCTCAACGGGCGGATCGAGGATTGCCCGGAGACCGGCAAGCTCAGGATCAAGGATGACGACGCGCGATCCCGTCGCGCATAAAATTCCCTGCAACATCAATTTATTAGGAAGGCGTGGCTGGGGGACTAGGATTCGAACCTAGACAACCAGAGTCAGAGTCTGGGGTCCTACCGTTAGACGATCCCCCAACGGTAGCGCCATCGGTGCATTCCCGGGGCGCTTAGGTGGGCGCTGTCTAACACAGGCCCGCTGTCCTGCAAATACCTGGACTGGGGGGCGGGTTCCCCGTCCCCTCCCTACTCGTCCGGGTTACGCCAGCGGGTGGTCCGCGACTCGGGCATGGGAAAGGCTTTATGGGTCTCCCGGAGGATCAGGTCGATCGCCTGGAGGTCCTCCATCAATTCCTTTTCCTCGGCCAGCGCCGCGGAGTCCGCCGCCGCCACGCTGAGCCTGACGATCCCGGAGAGCCGCCGGATCGCCTCCAGGAACTCGACGTCGTGGATGCCCCCCAGCGAATTGGTGTTCCAGGAGAGGGTGCCCGACGCCGCCTTGACCAGCGCCACGTCGCGGCCGATCTGCTGGCGGACGTCGTCGCGGAGCTTCCGCGACTGCACCAGCTGCGAATAGACCAGCCGGCAGAGCGACTGGATCGCCTTGCGGAGCGGCACCCTGGGCAGGCTGTCCTCGCCCCGCCTCATCGCGCTTCCCGCCCGCGTCCTGGATCCGCCCGCATCGTGCCCGTCATTTAACCGAATCCTGGCCAAGACTAAAGGAAGGCCCTACATCGGGTCCAAGCCTGCTCGATCCGGATAGTCCGGATCGCGGCCCAGACCAGGATATGGGGATGCTCGAAACCCTCGTCGTCCTTCTTGCCGCCTCCGTCCTGTTCGTGCCGCTGTCGCGCCGTTTCGGCTTCGGCAGCGTGCTGGGATACCTGATCGCAGGCGCCGCGATCGGCCCGTCGGCGCTCGGACTGGTCGCCGATGTCGACCAGATCGCCCAGGTCTCGGAACTCGGCGTGATCATGCTCCTGTTCCTGATCGGCCTCGAGCTCCGGCCGCATCGCCTCTGGGTGATGCGGCGGGCGATTCTCGGCCTCGGCACCAGCCAGCTGGTGCTGACCGGTGCCGCCATCGCCGCCGTCGCCTGGTGGGCGGGCGCGGCTTGGCCGGGGGCGGCGGTGATCGGCGCCGGCCTCGCGCTGTCCTCGACCGCGATCGTGCTGCCGATGCTGGCGGAGCGCGACCTGCTGACATCGACCGCCGGCCGCGACGCCTTCTCCGTCCTCCTGTTCCAGGACCTGGCCTTCATCCCGCTGGTCGCCGCGGTGCCGCTGCTTGCCGGGGGCTCGATGGCGGACACGGTCTCCTGGCGGGACGTGCTCGGCGCCATCGCCGTGGCCGTCGCCATCGTCGTCGGCGGACGCTTCATCGTGACGCCGCTCTTCCGCCTGCTCGGCGGTGCCAGGACGCCGGAGGTCTTCACCGCGATGGCGCTGCTGGTCGTGGTCGGCACCGCGACGCTGGCCCATGTCGCCGGACTCTCGACCTCGCTCGGCGCCTTCCTCGCCGGCGTGCTGCTGTCGGACTCCTCATACCGCCACGAGCTCCAGGCCGACATCGAGCCGTTCGAAGGCCTGCTCCTGGGCTTCTTCTTCATGTCGGTCGGCATGTCGGCGAACCTGAGCCTGGTGCTGGCGGAACCGATGCTGATCGCCGCCGGCGTGATCGGCCTCGTCGTCGTCAAGGCGGTGATCGTCCTCGCGCTCGGCTACGTCGCCGGCCAGGACTGGAAGACCGCCATCCGGTTCGCGCTCGCGCTGCCGCAGGGAAGCGAATTCAGCTTCGTCCTCTTCGGCGTCGCAGTCGCCGCCGGCACGCTGGCCCAGGCCGAGGCCGATCGCGCCATGCTGATCGTCGCCCTCTCGATGGCGGCGACACCGCTCCTCTTCGCCGCCTCGGAGAAGCTGATCGTGCCGCGGCTGCGCACACACACGCCGGAGCCGGCCTACGACCGCATCGAATCCCAGGGAACGCCGGTCATCATCGCCGGCTTCGGCCGCATGGGGCAGATCGTCGGACGCCTGCTCCGCCTTCAGGGCATCCCATTCACCGCCCTCGACAAGGACCCAGACCAGGTCGAAGTGCTGAGGCGCTTCGGCACCGTCGTCTATTTCGGCGACCCGACCCGGCTTGAGCTGCTGCGCGCCGCCGGCGCCGCGGAAGCGAAGATCCTGGTGATCGCGGTCGACGAGACCGAGGAGACGCTCCGCCTCGCCGAGATCGCCAAGCGCCACTTCCCGCATCTCAAGGTGATGTCGCGGGCGCGCAACCGCCGGCACGTCCATCTGCTGATGGACCGCGGCCTCACCGACATCGTCCGCGAGACCTTCCACTCGAGCCTCAAGCTCTCGGAGATGGTGCTGGTCGAGCTCGGCGTCGCCGAGAGCACGATCAGGCGCGCGCTCGACATGTTCGCCGAGCACGACGAGCGCGCGCTCCGGCAGGCGCACGCCTTCTACCAGGACGAGCGCAAGATGCTGCAGAGCACCCAGGAAGCTGCCGCCGAGCTCACCACGCTGTTCGAGGCCGACCGCCGCTAGGCGGCGGCCGGCCTCCAAGGCATCAACCCTTCGTGATGTTCCAGAACACGATCACGCTCGCGTTCACCACGCCCTGGACATTGGCCCGCCAGGCGTAGGGCGACTGGAACTGGCCGGTGAGCCAGTAGGGCACGAACTCCCAGAGGCGCTTGTGCAGCGCCTCGGCGAGACGCTTCTGCTCGGCCGGATCGACCGCGGCGAGGAACTGAACTTTCAGCTTCTCCGCCTCCTCGTCGCACGGCCAGCCCGGCCAGTTGCGGCCGCCGCAGGCGGTATCGGAGGCGAAGTTGATCAGCGGATGGAAGACGAGCCCGTTCGAGATCGTGGTCGGCGCGATGTGCCAGCCGCCGGCCTCAGGCGCGTCCTTCTTCGATCGCCGGGCCAACATCGCGTTCCACTCCATGCCCTGGAGGTCGACGTTGACGCCGATCGAGCGGAGCTGACCGGCCGCCACCTCGGCCAGCGAGCTGATCGACTGGCTCGATGTCGGCGACAGGATCACGATCTTCTCGCCCTTGTAGCCGGCCTCGGCGAGAAGCTGCTTCGCCTTCTCCTTGTTCGGCGTCCGGTAGGGCTCGCTGCCGGCCTCGGTGCCGAAGGGCGTGCCGCAGAAAAAGTAGGCGTGGCAGGTCTTCCACCATTTCTCGTCGTTGCCGACGCTGGCGCGGAGGAAGTCCTTCTGGTCGAACAGCAGCGCCACGGCCTGGCGCGCCTTCTCGTTGTTGAAGGGCGGATGCAGGAAGTTCGGGCGGAGCACGCCATAGCCGCCCTTGTCGATCGGCCGGATGACGACGTCCTTGTTGCGGCTGAGCTGCGGAACGAAGTCGTTCGGCGTCGTGTCCAGCAGATCGACCTCGCCCTGGACCAGCGCGTTCACTGCCGTCGCCGGGTCGGGGATCACGTGCCACTCGGCACGATCGACCTTCACGACCTTGCCGCCGGCCAGCCCGCTCGGCGCCTCGCTGCGCGGCACGTAGTCGGTGTTCTTGGCATAGACGACGCGGCTGCCGGGCTTCCACTCCGATGCCACGAACTTGAACGGGCCGGATCCCACCATCTCGGTCACGCCCTTGGCCGGATCGGTCGCCGCTTCCTTCTCGCGCATGATGATCGGGATGGTGCCGGCCGAGGCGCCGAGGGCGAACTCGACCCATCCCGCCGGCTGCTTGAGGGCGATCGCGATGGTGTTGTCGTCGACGGCTTTGATCTCCGCCGTGAACTCGGCGAGCTTGCGGCCGGCGACGTCGCGCACCATCCAGCGCTTGACCGAGGCGACCACGTCGGCCGAGCGCACCGGCGATCCGTCGTGGAACTTGAGGCCTGGCCTGAGGGTCATCGTCAGCGACAGGCCGTCGGACGAGCGCTTCGACTCGCCGACCATCTGGGGGCGGACGTTCAGATCCTCGTCCCACGCATAGAGCGTGTCGAAGATCATGTTGCCGTGGTTGACGGTGATGCGCGCCGTCGTCTGGATCGGATCCAGTGTCGAGAGGTCCGAATGCGGCACGATGCGGAGCGTGGTCTGGGCCAGGGCAGGCATCGCCCCGGCGGCAAGCACGGCGGCGAGTACGCGTGTCTTCCAGGTCATGGTCCCTCCGATCAGTTGGGCATGAGTGTCTTTGGCAGATGGCGGAACGTGAAGTTCCGCATGTCGATCGTCGCCGGGCCGGGCGCGTCGCAATCGATCATCGTCTTCACGTAGGGAAGGATGCCGGCCCGGATATGGTTCTTCGCCTTGACGCAGAGGAGGCGCAGCTTCGACGGATCGATCCCGTGCATGAGAAGGAAGCCGGGATCGTTCGGCGAGGCGCAATGCTCGGTCAGGATCACCTTGATGCCGTCGACGTCGAGCAGCGCGCTGCGCCCCAAAGAGACTTCGAGATGCGTCGACATCGGCCCGACGTTCTTGAAGCGGCCGTCGGTCAGCATCGTCACCCGTCCCTTGACCGCGACCGGCGGCCCGAACAGGTCTGAGAGCTTGCCGCCGAGCGTGATGTCGAGAACGGCGCCGACACCCGCGTTGTGCGCCTCGGCCACCACCGCCTCGTCGCGGAAGAAGGCGAAGGCGGTGGGCACGTCCGGCTTGGCGTCGATCAGTGCGCGGAACAGGCCTGGCGTGTCGCCGATGCCGCCGGAGCCGGGATTGTCCGAGTTCTCGAGCACGACCGCGCATCCGGGCGGCGAGGCCAGCGCCTTCCTTATCGCCTCTGCCGGCGTCGGCAGCTCCATCTGGAATTTCGGCGCGAAACGCAGCATCTCGTCGGCGACCTCGCGAGCCACCTTCTGGGCCAGCGCTGCATCGCCGTCGGCATGGACCATGATCGAACCGCCGGCGTAGGGGGTGTCCGCATAGGGAAAGCCGCCGAACACGGTCACGTCGAGCACCCCGTACTTCTTCTCCGCCGCCCGAGCGATCGCCTCCATCTCCGCCATCGGCCCGTCGCCGGTGGTCCGCATATTGACGCTCGGGAACAGTGCCTCGACGCGAGCGAGCGCGCCCACGGGGCGGATCTTGCCGTCGACCGCCTGGGTCAAGAGACGGAGCGTCTTCTCGGTCGTCTCGTACATGTCGACATGCGGGTGCGTCTTGTATCCGACCGCGACCGTCGCCGCCTTGATCTGCTTCTCGCCGAGATTGCCATGCAGGTCGTAGCTGACTCCCAGGGGCGTCCTGCCGATCACCTTGCGCACGCGCTCGATGATCTCCTCGTCCGCCATGGGGTTGCCCGCACGCAGCATCGCACCATGCAGGCAGAGATAGACCGCGTCCCATTGCTGGCCGCGAAGCCCGTCGAGGATCTCGCCCAGGATCTTCTCGTAGACCGCATCCGCGACCGGCCCCGCCGGATTGGCCGAGGCGCAGGTGAGGAAAGTCGCCTGCCAACCCGGATGCGCGGCCGTGAAGTCCAGCACCGCCCCCATCGAGGTGCGCGTGCCGGCATAACGCTGCGGCGCCTCGTTGCCGAGATGCCAGCCATAGGCGCGGAAGTCGGCTTCGGTGGTCTCGCCGGGCGTAAAGGAGTTGCTCTCGTGCGCGAACTTGGCGACGGCCAGACGCTTCATCTTATGGTCTTCCACGGTCGACGAAGGGATACACGCGGTCGGTCGGCACATGGCGGTAGGGCAAGGTCGTGAGATCGGCCGGCCCCCAGTCCGGCGTGTCGACGATCAGGATGTCCTCGGCCAACGGCTGGTAGACCGCACGGAAATGCGTCTTCGAACGCAGCACGATGATCGGGAAGTCCTCGGCCTTGAGCCCGAACTGGGTGAAGCAGTCGGTATCGATCGCGGTGATCGGCTTGGTGGTGATACTGACCAGGATGCCGTTGGCGTCGATCAGCGCAGTGGGGCCCAAGCGCTGCTCGGCGCCGCGGCCGACCGGGCCGGTGGTGCGATAGGTCAGGTCGCCGGCGAAGAGCACCTTGCCGTCGAGCCGCGCAGGGCCTCCCGCACGGTCCGACGAGAAGCCGCCGGCATCGATCGACACCGTCGCCCCCTTCCCGGCCGCGACCGCCTCGGCCGCCGCCTTCGGATCCCAGAGGAACGGCACCGCCGCCTTCGGCGCGCCGCGGCGGATCAGCTCCTTCAGGACGTGCGTCGAGTCGTTGAGGCGGTCGGCATGCTCCAGCAGCACGATCGGCTTCCGTGCCGAGTTCGACCGGCGCAGCGCCTCGTCGACGCCCTGCTTCAACCCCATCACCAGGTTGCGCTTGTAGAGCTGGTGGCGCTCGTAATTGATCTTGAGGGACAGGTCGTCGACCGCCTGCTGCGCCGTCGCCTTGTCGTCGGCGACCGCGACCACCGAGAAGCCGGTGTTGGGCGCATCCGCATAGGAGAACCCGGCGAAGATCGTGACGTCGTGCAGGCCGGGCACCGTCGACGGCATCGCGATCGACTCGCGCACCAGCCCGGCCAGCGGCTCCAGGTTGGTCGCGCTGAAGATGCTGGGCACCATCACCTCGGGTCGCGCGATCGCGGTCGCCGGCTTCTTGCCGGTCTTGAGCCAGCGCACCAGGCAGCGCGCGGCGCGGGCACCGGTCTCGCCCATGTCGGTGTGGGGCGAGTAGTGGTAGCCGAACAGCGCATCGGCGTGGCGCAGGATCTCCTCGTCCAGGTTGCCGTGATAATCGAGGCCCACGACGATGGGCATGTCGGGTCCGACGACTTTCCGCACCTCGCGGACGATGTCGGCGTCGGGATCGGTGCGGGTCACCGTCGTCATCGCGCCGTGCAGCGACAGCAGCACGCCGTCGATCCTGTCCCTGATCGCGGCGATGCCGTCGCAGATCCGGTTGCAGTAGTGGTCGAAGGCCTCGTCGGTCGCGGATGCCGCCGCGCCGGCCCCGGCCGAGACGATGCCGGTCATCTCGATGCCTTCCGCCTCGCAGACCTCGACGAAGCCGCCGATGATCCGGTTGGTGCCGCGGTGGCCGTCGATCACGGCCTGGCCGGACAGCTCCTCGCGCTGGAAGTCGGCGAGCGTCGTCGGTTCCGGCAGGAAGCTGACGGATTCCAGCATCAGGCCGGCGATGGCAACGTGCATGACCTCTCCCGGAGCTGGACAAAAGCCTAGGCAGAGCCCCAGGTTGCGGGCAAGGACAAGCGGCGCTTCGCGGTATCGGTTTTGCGCTCGGACTCGGATGGCCAGCGGCGCTAGGATGCCCCTCCTCCCGCCTGCCCAAGTAAGAGGCCGCCATGCTTCCCGATCCTCGCAGCCACCGCCCCCTGATCATGGGGCGCCGCGGCGCCGTCGCGACCAATCATCCGCTGGCGACCCAGGCGGGACTCGACGTGCTGCGCGCCGGCGGCAACGCCATCGACGCGACCGTCGCGATCTCCTTCGCGCTCGGCGTGGTCGAGCCGATGATGTCGGGTGTCGGCGGCGACGGCTTCTACCACCTGTGGCTGGCGAAGGCGGGGAAGGCGACGGTCTACAACGGCACCGGCGCGGCGCCCGAGCA
>CAZDGR010000157.1:0-9759 GCA_964504845.1 uncultured Rhizobium sp.
GCGCATTTGCCCGACAGCGCAATCGACCGTGACCTCCGGCCAGCGCGACTCGGGCCGGGTCCAGCCGCCATCCGTGCAGGTAACCTCGAAGTCATAGCCGTGCATGTGGATCGGGTGGTTGGTCATGGTGAGGTTGCCAAAGCGGATGCGCACGCGATCATTCTTGGCGACGACAAGGTGATCGATGCCGGGAAATGCGCGGCTGTTCCAAGTCCACAGGTTGAACTCGAGCATGGTGTTGATCTTCGGCACGTAGCTGCCGGGGTCGATGTCGAAGGCGTTCAGGAGGAAGACGAAGTCGCGGTCGACGCGATGCAGTTTCGGGTCCTTCGGATGGACGACGATGAAGCCCATCATCCCCATCGCCATCTGCACCATCTCGTCCGCATGCGGGTGGTACATGAACGTCCCGCTCTTCTTCATCTGGAACTCGTAGACGAAAGTCTTACCGGACGGGATCTGGGGCTGGGTCAGGCCGCCGACGCCGTCCATGCCGTTGGGCAGAAGCACGCCGTGCCAGTGGATCGTGGTGTGCTCCGGCAGCTTGTTCGTGACGAAGATCCGGAGCTTGTCGCCTTCGACGCATTCGATCGTTGGACCAGGGCTCTGGCCGTTGTAGCCCCAGAAATGTCCCTTCATGCCCGGTGCCAGCTCGCGCTCAACCGGCTCGGCGACCAGGTGGAACTCCTTCCAGCCGTCGCGCATGCGCCACGGAAGCGTCCAGCCGTTCAAGGTGACCACCGGATTGTAGGCGCGGCCGTCGGACGGCATCAGCGGCGGCTGGGTCGCCGGCGAGGATTGGATCTGCGGCTCGGGCAGCGAGAGCGCCTCGGCGCGGCTTACCAGCGAGGCACCGACGACGGCACCGGCGGTACCGAGAAAGTTGCGACGGCTAAGCATCGATGCGGTTCCTTCGCCTCGAAATTCCTAATGGCCGGGCTTTGCATTCGTCATCACCAGGCTCTTCGAGCCGCCGCCTTCGGCAATACCCCTCGTCCCACCGGACAATGCGGTCTGGAGATCGGCATCCGAAACCCAGAAGTCGCGCTGCGCCTCGATCGCGGCAACGACTGCGGCAATCTGCTCGCGGGCGTCCGCCAGAAGCTCGAAGGTGCTGATCAGCATGCCGTTGTAGCGGAGGACATTCTCCTCGGAGATCGTCTTCCGCATCGGCACGACCGTGGCGAGATAGTGCGTCGCCAGCTCGTGGTTGATGCGGTGGAAGTCGTACTGCTCGCGGACTTCCGAGCGGGCGTTGACCGCCAGCTCCGTCAGCCGGTTCGCGGCCTGAAGATAGATGTTCTCGGCCTCGGCGACTCTGGTGGTGCCGAAATCGAAGATCGGGATCGACAGGTCGATCTCGTAACCGGTCTTCTTCGGCTCGCCCGTCGCGGTAGTGTTCAGGTAGCTCCCTTCGAGCACGTTCACGAACCGGGTCGCTTGCGTGAGCCCGTAGGAGCGCGCGAGACCCTCGACCTCGAGACGAGCCATGCGGATGTCGAGGCGCTGCGCGATCGCGGCGGCCTCTATGTCGGTCTGCTCCGGAATCTCCTTCGGGACGTCGGGGAGCCGGTCGGCAAGACGGTACGCGGTATTGGGACCCCACAGGCCCATGACCCGCGTCAGACGCTCGCGCTCGCCGTTGGCGGTCTGCCGGGCGCGCGCGAACTGCGCCATGACGTCGGCATGGAACACGATCTCGCGTGCCTGGCTGAGCTTGCTGAAGGTTCCGGCCTGGCCGAGACGCCGCGCGAGATCGGCCGAGGTTTGCGCCGCGGTCCTGACCTGGTCGACATAGGCGAGAATCTGCTGGGCCGCGACGGCCTTGAAATAGGCTCGCCGCGTTTCCGCGACGACCTGCAGGACCTGGTCCGATGTCCTGAGCTTGGCCTGTTCCCAGCGCCGCTCCTCGATCGATGCGGCCAGCGGAAGCGTCAGCAGACCCAGCAGATCGAGGGTGAATTTCCGCTCGATCTCGATCAGGCCGCCTTGGTTGGTCCGTCCGTAGGCGAAGCCCGGATTCGGCGGGGTGACCGTCTTGACGAGTGCGACTGCCGACAAGCCGAGCTCGTTGTACCTGGCCTGGAGACCACGGTTGTTGAGCAGGGCGACCTTGACGGCCGCGTCTACGGTCAGCGGTTCCTTCAGCAGCGCCGCCGTCTCCGCCTCGACCTCCTTCGCCTGCTGATCCGTCTTCAGCCAGCGAATCTCATTGCGTAGCGGTTCCGGTGCGTTGCCGCGGACTTCGTCGAAGCCCTTGTCCTGCAGCAGCGACGCACAGCCGCCGAGCGCGAGGGCGAGCGCAAGCGTCACCGCGGCGCGCCGCATCGGCGGCGCGTCAATGCTTGTGGCCATGTGCGGTCCCGGCAGCGGGTTGCGGATCGTCCTCGGAGTCGGACTGCATCTGAATGTTGGGACCGCCGAACACCCGGACGCGCTCGTTTGTCTCCCGCCACGATCGCGGCTCGACGAGGTCGAACCGCGCGGCGTCCTTGAAGAGGACCTGGTACGGTCTGGATGGAGTCGCGGCCGACGGGGAGGCGGGATCGCCGCCCGCCATCGGCAGCGACGGCGCGCAGCCCGCCAATGCGAGAGCGCCGAGCATGGAAAGCGTGACTTGCCTCATGAAAGGGACATTCCCTAGGACTGACCGAACGCGCGCAAGCAACCCGGTCGCCGGACCGTGACGGCCGGGCGCCAGGAGCAGCGGCAAGATGTGGGTGCGGCGTGACGCTCGGATTGCCCGTTTGTAACGAAGTGTTGCAGAGGGGTTCCTCGCCTTGCGACGGCTTGGACCGATCAGGCAGCTTTGCGCAGCGAGTAGCCTGCGTCTTCGATCGCATTGACGATCGCGGCCCGGTCGATCGCGGCGTCGACCTCGACCGTGCCCGCTTCGATGTTCACGTTCACGCGCGCTCCGGGGCCGAGAGTCTGGATAGCCTTCGTGATGCGATTGGCGCAGCTACCGCAGTGAATGCCGTCGACTTCCAGCTTGATGCTCATCGTTGTGTTCCTCTGATGCCGGCGTTGCTGCCGCAGACGGTAAGAGCTTCCCAGGCTGGAAGGTCAAACCATATCTTCGGAAGTCGTTCACCCGAATTTGGCGCCCGCTCGACGACCAGGTCTCGAGAGCAGTGGAGACGCGAATGTTCAAGCATGTGACAGGCCTCTGCGCCGGCGTCCTGGTTGCGGCGTTGATCGCGATCCATGGCCCGGCGTCGGCGCAAACCCAGTTGTCGGTCTTCACGACTCTGGACCTCGAGCAGATCGAGCCGTTTCGCAAGGCGTTCGAGGCGGACAACCCCGACATAAGGGTCGTTCTTCTTCGAGACGCGACCGGCGTCGTGACGGCGCGCGTGATGGCGGAGAAGGCCAATCCCTCCGCCGATGCGATCTGGGGTCTGGCGGTCACCAGCATGATCGTGCTCGACCGCGAGGGAATCCTCCTGCCCTATGCGCCTAAGGACCTGAGCAAGATCAAGGCGAGCTTTCGCGACCCGAAGAACCCGCCCGCCTGGGTCGGCATGGATGGCTGGGCCAGCGCGCTCTGCTTCAACACGATCGAAGCCGGGAAGCTGAAAATCGAACGACCTGTTTCCTGGAACGACCTGCTGGCCCCCCGGTTCAAGAACCGGATCGTGATGCCTCACCCGGCATCGTCTGGAACCGGGTTCTTCGCCGTCTCCGCCTGGATCCAGATGTGGGGAGAAGCCAAGGCGTGGGAATACATGGACAAGCTCGACCAGAACATCGCGACCTATGTCCATTCCGGGACGCAGCCATGCCGCATGGCCGGCACGGGCGAATTCGTGGTCGGCATCTCGTCCGAGGTCTCCTACCTCAACGTGAAAGCGAGCGGAGCGCCTGTCGAAGTGGTGCTCATGAAGGAGGGTGGGGGCTGGGACATGGACGCGATGGCGCTCATCAAGGGCGGCAGGAATGCCGATGCCGCGCGCCGCCTTGCCGACTGGTCCGCGAGCCGAAAGGCGAACGAGCTCTATGCGCGGCACCTGGGAATTGTCGCCATGGAAGGGGTGCAGACGACCCAGCCGGACTACCCGGCCGGCGTCGAGGCGTCGCTGATCAAGAACGATTTTGTCTGGGCCGCGGACAATCGCGCGCGGGTCCTGGCCGAGTGGCAGCGCCGCTACGACGGCAAGGCTGCGAAGCGCAACTGATCGAGCGGTCGCGATTCTTTCAGTCGGACCGGGCTGTCACTCTTGACCTTCCAGTGAAGGGAAGGTCCATATGAGACGCGCTTCACGATAACGAGCAGCCCCATGTCCATCCATTCTCACGCCACGCACGGCCACGTCCGCGATCACCACGCCCATCACGGGCACCAGCATGCCGAGGGAGGGAAGGCCAAGGACCCTGTCTGCGGGATGACGGTGGACCCGGAAACCGCGGAGCATCGAGCCGATTTCGACGGCCGGACCTACTTCTTCTGCAGCGCACGCTGCAAGAGCGCCTTCGAAGCGGCACCTTCCAGTTACGTGCACCCGCGTGCGCCCGAGCCTGCGCCGGCAGCCGGGCCGAAGGGGACCAGGTGGACCTGCCCGATGCATCCCGAGATCGTCCGGGATGAGCCGGGAAGCTGCCCGATCTGCGGCATGGCGCTGGAACCGATGACGCCGGCGGCGGGGACGGAAGACGTCAACCCCGAGCTGATCGACATGTCGCGGCGCTTCTGGATCGGCCTGATCCTCAGCGTGCCGCTTGTGCTCCTGGTGATGCTGCCGCACGTGGCTGGGCATGCATTCGAGATCCCACATCAGGTCAGGGTGTGGCTGGAAATCCTTCTGGCGACGCCTGTCGTGGTGTGGGGCGGCTATCCCTTCTTCGAACGTGGCTGGCAGTCGATCGTCAATTGCCGGCTGAACATGTTCACGCTGATCGCGCTCGGCACTGGCGTCGCCTATCTCTACAGCTTGGTGGCGGCCTTCCTGCCCTCGATCTTTCCGGAGTCGTTCCGGTCGCCTGCCGGCGATGTCGCGCTCTATTTCGAGGCGGCTTCCGTCATCGTCACGCTGGTCCTGCTCGGCCAGGTGCTGGAGTTGCGGGCGCGCTCGCAGACGAGCAGCGCCATCCGGGCCTTGCTCGATCTTGCACCGAAGGAGGCGCGCGTCGTCCGCGACGGGGGCCGGGAAGAAGACATTCCGCTCGACCAGGTGCAGCCGGGAGACATCCTTCGGGTACGTCCCGGCGAGAAGGTGCCGGTCGACGGCATCGTCACCGAGGGGCACATCGCGGTCGACGAGTCGATGATCACCGGCGAGCCGGTGCCGGCGGAGAAGGAACCGGGAGCGAAGGTCACCGGGGCGACGGTGAACACCACCGGCAGCTTCCTGATGAAGGCGGAGCGGGTCGGCAGCGAGACATTGCTGTCGCAGATCGTCGACATGGTGGCAGCGGCGCAGCGCTCGCGGGCGCCGATCCAGGGCTTGGTCGACACCATCTCCGCCTGGTTCGTGCCCGCCGTGATCCTGGTCGCGATCGCCGCTTTCGCCGCCTGGTCGGTCTGGGGGCCGCCGCCGGCAATGGGATACGGGCTGGTCAATGCCGTGGCTGTCTTGATCATCGCATGTCCCTGCGCCCTCGGCCTGGCGACGCCGATGTCGATCATGGTCGGGACGGGGCGCGGCGCACGTGCCGGTGTGCTGGTGAAGAACGCGGAAGCGCTGCAGCTGATGGAACGGGTCGACACGCTGGTCGTCGACAAGACCGGTACCTTGACCGAAGGGCGGCCGAAGCTGATGGGCGTGCATGTCCACGGCGACGTGCCCGAGCAGGAGCTGCTGCGGCTGGTCGCCAGCCTGGAACGGGGCAGCGAGCATCCCCTGGCGGCCTCGATCGTCCGCGGCGCCGAGGAGCGGAAGGCCGCGCTTTCTGCCGCCGTCGACTTCCAATCGATCAGCGGGAAGGGAGTGACCGGCTCGGTCGATGGCCGCCGGGTTGCCGTCGGCAATGCAGCACTGCTCTCGCAGCTGGGTGTCGATCCGGCCGGTCTCTCCAGGATCGCCGACGAGCTTCGCGCCGATGGCCAGGGCGCCATGCTCGTCGCAGTCGATGGTCGCCCCGCCGGCGTCATCGCCGTCGCGGACCCGATCAAGGAGAGCGCTGCTGAGGCGATCCGGAGCCTGCAGCGATCCGGGGTCCGGATCGTCATGATGACGGGCGACAGCCGGCGCACCGCAGAAGCGGTCGGTCGCAGGCTCGGCATCGACGACATCGTCGCCGAGGTGCTGCCGGAGCAGAAGGCGACGGCTGTGAAGGAGCTTCAGGCTGAAGGCAGGCGCGTCGCCATGGCGGGCGACGGGATCAACGACGCCCCTGCCCTGGCCCAGGCGACGGTCGGCATTGCGATGGGCACCGGCGCCGACGTCGCCATGGAGAGCGCGGCTGTGACGCTCCTCAAGGGCGACCTCACCGGCATCCTCCGTGCCCGCCGGCTTTCCCAGGCGACGATGCGGAACATCCGCGAGAACCTTTTTTTCGCCTTCGTCTTCAACGCGCTCGCGGTGCCGATCGCCGCCGGGGTGCTCTATCCGTCCTGGGGCATCCTTTTGAGCCCGATCATCGCCAGCGCGGCGATGAGCCTGAGTTCCGCGCTCGTCATCGGCAACGCCCTCAGGCTTCGGTCCGTACGCCTGTGAAGGCAAAAGTGATCGCGGCCGTCGTTGTGCTGGCGGTGGCCGGCGCCGCGGCGATCTTCATGGCGAAGCGGGAGTCCCACGCGGACATTGGGGACGCGGACTTGGTCGCGCTCGGCCAGCGTACCTATTCGACGCATTGCGCTTCCTGCCACGGGGCGAAGCTCGAAGGACAGGCGAACTGGCAGGAGCGGAAGGCGGACGGCAAGCTGCCGGCGCCGCCCCATGATGCGAGCGGCCACACCTGGCACCATCCCGACCGTCAGCTGTTCGACATCACGAAGCGGGGCGTCTCGGCGATCGTTCCGGGATACCGGAGCGACATGCCGGCATACGGCGACATCCTTTCCGACCGCGAGATCTGGGCCGTTCTTGCGTACATGAAGTCGACGTGGCCTCCGGAAGTGCGGGCGCGTCAGCCGCGGTAGAGGCGGAGCGGCGTCGAAAGGCCCGGCGCGGAGCCGGAGACCCGGAACCAAGGGTGCAGCCGCCGGTTCAAGGTGAGGTCCTTACAGGAGGAATCACATGAAGACTCGGATGCTGCTTCTTTCCGCCGCGGTCGCGTTGGTCCCGGTTCTCGCAGTCGCCCAGAACCCGTCCGCCCTCCAGAAGGCGTTCATGGACGTCCGCCAGAAGATGATGGCCGACATGCCGAAGCCGGCAAGCGGCGACGCCGACAAGGATTTCGCCTCGATGATGATCCCGCATCACCAGGGCTCGATCGACATGGCCAAGATCGAGCTGAAATACGGCAAGGACGCGAAGCTTCGCGCCATGGCGGAAAAGATGATCAAGGACCAGGAAAAGGAGATCGCCGATCTGCAGGCCTGGCAGAGGTCGCACCGCTAGCGACGCAACGAGACCGTCAACGCAAGTCAACTCGGGCCGGTGCAAAGCCGGTAGGAGGTGCTATCGGCGTTCGGCGATCGGGTTTGACCTGTATCAAACCGTGCTGCGTCGGTCGGCAGCATGATGCGCGAATGGTTGGCCGGCATAGAGGCCTGCTAACGCCCCCAGGAGACAGATCATGCGATACCTCTTCAGCCTCGGTGCCGGTGCAGCCCTCCTCGCGCTGGCGACCGCCTTCACGGTCAGCCTGCCGGCTTCGATCGCATCGGCGCAGATGCCCGGATCGCCGGCGATGGCAGCCGGCTCCTCGTCGGTGGACGTGAAGGCTCTCCAGGAAGCGCTGAACAGGCAAGGTGTCTCCGTCAAGGTGGACGGCGTCATGGGGCCGGCCACGCGAGAGGCCATCAAGACATTCCAAGGCCAGCATCACCTCCCTGTGAGCGGGGAGCCGGACGAGGCGACGCTTGCCAAGCTCGGCGTGCAAGGACCGCGCGCCGCCGCGCCGTCCGCATCGGCGAGGCCGCACGGCGCGATGCCAGGCCGGTCGTCGCCGCAAGGCGGGATGATGCAAGGCCGGATGATGCAGGGCGGCATGATGGCGCACTGCCAGGAGATGCATCAGCAGATGCGCCAGATGATGGCCCAGATGCAGGAGATGATGAAGTCGATGCAGGGGCAGATGCCGGCACCCAAGCCGAATTGACCTGCAGCTCGTTCCGCCGACTCGTTCCATCCGTCCCGGTTCGCGGAGGCCGCTGTGTCGCAGGAACATGGGGATCATCGCTCCGAAGCTCCGGCAGCCGAGGTGCTCCGTACCGGGTGGATACTCGCCGGCTTCCTGGTCGTCGTGTCGCTCCTGATGCTCACAGAGCATCGGACCCACGTGCTCGGCGCTCTCTACTGGCTCCTGCCTCTGGCTTGCATGTTCATGCACATGTTCATGCATCGCGGTCACCACCGGCACGGGGGCGGCGGAAAGCCGCCGGAAGGTGACCGATGACTCCTCACGAGACTTCAGACTACGGTTTCTGGGGCGTCGCTGCGGTCAACGCCGTTGTGTTCATCCTTTTCGCCTACAGCTTCGCCAAGCCGAAGACGAGCCGGGACTGGCGGTCCTTCGGCGCCTTCAGCGCCTTCTTGGTCGCGCTGTTCGGAGAGATGTACGGCTTTCCGCTGACGATCTATTTCCTCTCGGGCTGGCTTCAATCCCGCTATCCGGGCATCGACTGGTTCTCGCACGATGCCGGCCATCTGCTCGAGATGACGCTGGGCTGGCGGGCCAATCCGCACCTTGGTCTGTTCCACCTCGGCAGCTACTTGCTCATCGCGGCGGGATTCTGGATCATCGGTGCCGCGTGGCGCATTCTCTATGCGGCCCAGCAGCGGCATACGCTGGCGACGACCGGTCCCTACGCCCATGTTCGTCATCCGCAATATGTCGGCTTCGTTCTGGTCCTGCTCGGCTTCCTGGTGCAGTGGCCGACGCTGCTCACCTTGGCCATGTTCCCCTTGCTCGTGCTCATGTACCTGCGCCTGGCGCGGCAGGAAGAGCGTGACGCGCTGGTCGCCTTCGGCGACGCCTATCGGGCCTACATGGATCGCGTCCCGGCGTTCTTTCCTCGGCGCAGTCGCCATGCGGACGCGCCCGTCCGGACACCTTGATGGCCTCGACGTCGTGCATGCCCAGACGTGATTCCGAACGGAGCATGATACCCGCTAGATAAGAGGAGGGATCCCCGATGGCGAGACAGGAGCGCCTTTCTTACCTGCAGACGATGTTTGCCGTCTGCATGCTGTTCCAGACGCTCTACGTGTTGTGCGTCGCGCTGTGGCTGGTGGCGCCCGATCTCGGAGGACATGCCATCCTCACCGCAATCTTCCCGGGCTTCGGAATGCTGACGGTCGGGGGCTTCATATACGGCTTCGCGATGAGCATGCTCTACGGCTGGGTGGTGGCCGCGACCTTCGTTCTTTTCTACAACCTCTGGCCAAGCGTCGCGTCTGCCAGATTCAGCTCGAGGTCTTGAGAAATTCTTCTCGGCGCAATGAGCTGAGAAGCGCGTGCGCCGCACGTGCAGCTCATCCGGTCGTAGTTGCCACCCGTTCCTTGCGCTTCTCATTCCCTCTGCTGCCCAGTTGCGACTTGCGTGCGACGCCCGCGCGTGTCGCCGCATCGCTCTCGAACTAAGCTTCCGGGAATGTTGGTGCCCCAGGCCGGACTTGAACCAGCACGCCCTTGCGGGCAACAGATTTTGAG
>CAZDGR010000158.1:0-1723 GCA_964504845.1 uncultured Rhizobium sp.
CTTGCCCAGGTCGTCGATCCGGGCGAGCCGTCCGGCGCTGACCGCGAAAGCGTCCAGCTCAAGACCGGCCCGTCGAAGGACCGGCGCATGCGCCGGAAGCCCCGCCTGCAGGTGCGGCTTGCCGGCGAGCACACGGTTCCCGACCTGAGGCGCGCGCTCAGGCTGGCGCTCGATCTCGCCGAGGGCGGCACCTCGCTCAGGCTCGAGGCCGCCGGTGCGGTCGACAGGGACGCGCTCCATCGCGAGGAGGTGGAGCGCCTCAGGCTCACGGTCCAGGCGCTCTCCTTCGAGCCGTTGACGGCCGACATCCGCACGCGCTCGGAAGCGCTCTACGTGCTCGGGTTCCCGACCTGGTCGACGCCGGACCAGCGCCAGCTCCGCGGCCGCTACCGCGCGCTCGCGACCATCTTCCATCCCGACAGCCCGACCGGCGACACCCAGCGCATGGCGCAGCTCAATGCCGCCATCGCCTTCCTGACCCGGGCCTGAAGGGTCTAGGCTGGCGCCGATGGAAACCATTCGAACCGATGTCGTGGTCGTCGGCGGCGGGCTGGTCGGGCTTTCCCTCGGCCACGCGCTCGCCAGCGCCGGCATCGAGGTCGCGGTGGTCGACCGCGAGGAACCGGCGATCGCCGCCAACGACGCCTATGACGGCCGCGCCTTCGCGATCTCGTATGGCTCGCGCCGCATCCTGGAAGGACTCGGGCTCTGGCACGAGATGGCGCCCGACGCCGCTCCAATCCTCGACATCCGCGTCACCGACGGGCCGTCGCTGCTGTTCCTCCACTACGACCATCGCGAGGTCGGCGACGAGCCGCTCGGCCACATCGTCGAGTCGCGCTTCGTCCGCCGCGCGCTGCTCGGCGGCCTTGCCCGGCGTCCGTGCCTCACGCTGATCGCACCGGAGTCGGTCGTACGTCTGGAGCGCGGCAAGAGCGGCGTCACCGCCTATCTCTCCAAGGGCCGGCGGATCGAGGCCAGGCTCGCGATCGCCGCCGACGGACGCGCCTCGCCGATCCGTCGCACGGCCGGGATCGGCGCGATCGAGTGGGGATACCAGCAGACGGCGATCGTCTGCACCGTCGCGCTCTCGCGCCCGCACGACGGCGTCGCGCATGAGCGCTTCCTTCCAGTCGGTCCCTTCGCGCTGCTGCCGCTGCCGGGCGACTTCTCCTCGGTGGTGTGGACCGAGCGCAACGAGGTCGCGCCGGCAATGATGGCGCTCGACGACGCCGCCTTCTCGGAGGCGATGACGCGCCGCTTCGGCGAGGCACTGGGGCCGCTCCGCGTCTTCGGCCGCCGTTGGTCCTATCCGCTGGGCCTACTGGTCGCCGAGCGCTTCACCTCGGATCGCCTGGCGCTGGTCGGCGATGCGGCGCATTCGATCCATCCGCTCGCCGGCCAAGGCCTCAACCTCGCGATCCGGGACGTCGCGGCCCTGGCCGAAGTCGTGGTCGACGCGCATCGCCTCGGCCTCGACATCGGCGCGGCGGACGTGCTCGACCGCTACGCCTCGTGGCGACGGCTCGACACGCTGGCTCTGCTCGCGGTGACCGACGGGCTCAACCGGCTCTTCTCGAACGACGTGGGGCCGCTCCGCCTCGTCCGCGACATAGGTCTCGCCGCGGTCGACCGCATGCCGGGCCTCAAGCGCCTGTTCATGCGCCATGCGATGGGGACGGTCGGCGACCTGCCGCGGCTCGCCCGCGGCGAGGCGCTCTAG
>CAZDGR010000158.1:1823-9756 GCA_964504845.1 uncultured Rhizobium sp.
TGCGATGGGGACGGTCGGCGACCTGCCGCGGCTCGCCCGCGGCGAGGCGCTCTAGCGTTTCAGGCAGCGCCGCTCGGGCGCTGAAGATCCGACACCACTGCGAGCAGCCGGCGACGGCCGGAAAGCTCGACGGTGCGGCCGAGACGCTCGAGGGCCGGCGCCGCCGGATCGAGGCATTGCTCCGCCAGCTCGCGCAGGCGTCCGCCGATCTTCAGGAGCCGCCGCGCTTCTTCGCTGTCGGAGGAGACGGCGCGGCCGCCCGCGTCGCGTGACGTCAGCAGCGTGTCCAAAGCGGCCGAGATGCCGCCGTACTGCTTGGCCCCTGCTTCAGGCTCGGCCACGCCGACCGGCGCGCGCCCGATCGTGATCAATCGGAGATGCGGCGAACGCATTGGATCGGCCGCCTTTGGCGATTCTTTTCGGTTCATCGAAATCCCCCAGCCTCTGACTTCAACCCTCGACGGTCGGGATTCCGGAATCCTGGAAAAACGTTCCAGCAGGCTTCCGAATCAAATGGAGCGGCACAATATATAGGTGTATAGTGGCTTCACATAACAACATGTAGGGATGTGTTATGACCTTGCCACGATTCGCGAATCCGGCTCCGAAGCCGCAACTGACGACCCGCCTGCCGGACTGGTTCGAGGCGATCTACGATCCGGACGGCGTCATCGCCCGCAATGTCCTTCGCCTCGACCAGCTCGCCGCCAAACGGGGCATCCGCTTCTATCCGCAGAACGACTTCCGGGTCCTCAAGGCGATCGTCGAGGAGCGGCGTCACCTCGGCACCGTGCTGATGCCGTTCGTCGATCACGCCTGCTCCACGCTCAACGACGACAACGCCTTCTGGCTTCTCGGCATCGACGGCGACGGCAACGTCGCCTCGACCCATACGGGCCGATACTTCGACTTCACCGGCTCGAGCCTCGCCGCCGAGATGGCGAGCATGCGCATGTTCTACGACGAGCCGGCACGCTTCGTGACGCCGGAGTGCTTCGCCAATACGCCGCGCGAAGCGACCGAGATCATCACCGGCACGGCCTTCCACTCGGGCACCATGTGGGTGCGCCCCGACATGCGCGGACCGGACGAGAACGGGATCGTGATGTCGGCGGTGATGGGCAAGCTTGCGCGGCTGCTTGGCTTGGCGAAGTGGTGGCCGAAGCACCTCTTCACCTTCTCTTCATACGTCCTCTACAACCACGGCGTCGTCACCAAGTTCGGGTACGCGCACGAGGCCTTCCCGGTGACCTGGCATCTCCACTACGGACCGGCACCGGACTGCGGGATGTTCTGGATGACGCGGGAGGAGCTGCTCGGCTGGGCAGCCGACGACTTCAAGCAGCTTGCTGTTGCTTGACGTCGACGGCGCAGAAGATGAAGAGCTTGCCACCTATTCCCTTGAACGGGATCAGGATGCGTCGATAGGTCGACTCGAGCGGTGCGGCGTTGCGCCGGAGGACGAGGGCTCGGACGTCCTCGACTACCGGCTCGCCTGCCGCCTCGGCGCGTTCGTAGCCGAGATAGCACCAGCTGGCGTATTCGCGGTCGACGCCATTGCGGAGGTCCGACCCGATGATGTTGCGGCGATCTTCGTCGTTATAGAGGCGAAGCGCGCGCGCCAGATGGCCGATGCCCCAACCCGTCCGCGTCCCGATCCGGCCGGCATCGATGCTCTGGGCGATGCTCGTCGAGTTGGTCGGATCAGACTCGGCGTAGCGGATCATCGCACTCAGATCATCGCTCTGTTGCAGGTCGCGCGTCTTGTAGAGCATGTCGATCAGGTTCGACTGCTTGTCGCGGAACAGGACCGAGAGCGGCTGGCGAAGGGCGACGAACCGCTGCGTGCCGAATGCATCTACCTTCGCTACCAGCGCGGTGATCCTCTCGGCGGCATCGAGGCCAGACGGCCGTTGTTCCGTTTCCCAGGCCTGGCCGCGGCGGACGTGGAGCACGACCGCGAGCGTCGGCAGGCACGTGAGCAGGTCGTAAAGCGAGTCGAGGGCCTTGGCCTGGACCATGCGCGGCGCGAGCCGGATGTGAACGCGTCCAATCTCGTGCCGCACCTCGATCCAGCCGAGATTCCGCACGGCAAACTCCGCCATGTCGAAGTCAGCCGTCGCGGTCGCACCGAGAAGGTCTCGGAACTCGTACGAGCGCGCGCCCCAGACGCGACCGTTCTCGTCGTAGACAACGTGGATCGGCAGTCGCGGCCGCGACGTCGTATCGCTCGATGGGGCCGGGAGCGGGGCCGGCGGCTTCGGCAAAGACCGGGCTTCGATGCGGCCGCGGGCGCTGTCGACCTCATGCGCCGGCGGGACTTCGATCTCGCCGTACCAGTAGCGCTTGCAACGTCCGTAGGTGAGCCCGAGGAAGCGCGCGGACCGCGAGATGGCCGCCTTCACACTCTCGCCGGCGCGCGCAGGCTCCGCCGCGCGACGCACCAACTCGCGCATCTCGTCGCGAAGCTGCCCGGAATCGATGTCCGGTCGACGCATGCCACCACCCTTTCAAGCCGATGTTGCCAGCCGAGAATCAAGCCGGTCAACGGTTTACACGGCGCCGGCGAAGCCCGGAGCCGGAGAGGAACGTGCCGCTCGGCGGCAATCCACTCCCATGCCTCGGCTTTCCGGATCGGCGGAAAAGTTACTCGGCGTCGGCCGGATCGGCAGAACGAGTCCCGAACGCCGGACGCGACGGCAGGAGGCCGCGCAAAACGATCCACCAAGCCAGGGCGCCGAGCGCCAGCGCCACTGCCGCCGCGGCGAAAACCGCATCGTATCCGGCGATGTCCTGAAGAAGGCCGCCGAGCGACGCCCCGACGCCGCCGCCCACTCCGATGGCCGCGAGCAGGATGCCGGTCACGCGTCCGAGGACGCCGCCCCGCCATCGCCTGGATGCCATGCTCATCACCAGAGGGCCGCGCGACCCGAACGACGCGGCGAAGGTCAGCGCATAGACCGGCATCAACCACCCCGCGGACGTCCAGGTCATCGCCGCCAGCGCCAGAATCCCGGAAACCGTCAGCACGTAGCTGAGCGCGACCGCGGTCGGCACGCCGAGGCGATCGCCGAGCCACCCGAAGACGATCATGCCGGCGCAGCCGGCGATGCCGCCGACACCGATCCAGGTCGCCGCCGCCAACGGCGTGTAGCCGACATCGACGAAATACGCGGCGAGCTGCGGCTGCACCATCAGCGATCCAGCTGCGGTCAGCAGGTATGCCGCGAATATGCCCCACAGGATGGGGTCGCCGAGCACCTCCGCGAGGCTCGCCGGATCCGACCCGAGACGAATGTGCTCCTCGCCGCTCCGTCCCGCCTCGAGCCGTCGCCACGGCAGCGCGAACGCGATCACGGCGAGGACGCCGACCAGGACGGCAAAGACCTGGTAGGTCCCACGCCACCCATACAGCTGGATCAGGAATTCGGCGAGCGGCGCGAAGACCAGGATCCCGAGGCCCGTTGCGCTGCCGATGACGCCGATCGCGGTACCCGTGCGCTCGGGGAACCAGCGCCGGATCATCGGCGTCTGGCCGGCCATGCCGAGGGACGCGGAGGAGAGCCCGAACCCGAGCCCGAGCACGGCCACGAGCTGCCAGACGGCGCTCGCCTCGGAGGCGAGGAAGCAGGCGGCGGCCAGCAGGCCTAGGCCACCGACATAGATGGTCCGCGGACCCAGCCGATCCGACATCAGGCCGGTCCACGGGCCGCCGAGCCCGGAAGCGATGATCGACGCGGAAAAGATCGCCGTGACGGCGGCCCGCGAGGCCTGGAACTCATCCTCCAGCGGCAGGAGAAAGACCGTCAGGGACTCGGCGATGCCGCGCGCGACCAGCGCGAAGACGACGGACACCGCCAGCACCACCAGCGCGAGGCGGGCACGCGCAGCCGGCTGGCCGTCAATCATCGGTCCGACCCGAGCATCTTCGAGTTAATCCTCACTACAACCACCGGTATACACGATGGCTCGCTACGCCGAAAGCGCCGCGAACAACTTGCGATACGCCGCCGTCGCCGCTGCTCCGAAACAGCAGAAGACGACTCTTCGGATGCCGGGCGAGCTCGGGAGCTCGCCGGCGACTATCGTCAGGGCGATCCGCGTCGCCGGCTCCAGGGGATAGCCGAAAACGCCAGTCGAAATGGCGGGGAAGGCGATGGAGGCGAGGCCTGCCGCCGTCGCCAGCCGGAGCGACCTGCGATAGCAGTTCGCGAGCATCTCCGGCTCGCCCGAGCCGCCGCCGTGCCACACGGGGCCGACGGTGTGGATCACGTGGTGCGCTTTCAGCCGATATCCGCGGGTGATCTTGGCGTCGCCGGTCGCACAGCCGCCGAGCGCGCGGCACTCGGCGAGAAGGTCGGGGCCGGCGGCGCGGTGGATGGCGCCGTCGACGCCGCCACCGCCAAGCAGGGACTCATTGGCAGCGTTCACGATCGCATCGACGTCGAGCCCGGTGATGTCGCCTTCGACGATCTCAATGCGATCCCAGACCATCAGATCCATCCCGCTGCATGCGCGACGAGCCGGACGGCGAGAGCGCTGACAGCGAGCCGGATCAGAAGGCTGGCGATTCTGATGGGCACCCGCAGCCGAAGCCGGTCCGCGAGAAGCACCCCGGCCAAAGTCGCCGCGATCATCGCCGCCAGGATCGGCAGCAGCGACAGGTAGTCGATCCCGATCAGGACGAAGGCGACCACCTTGAGCCCATGCTGGACCGCGGCCACCGCGATCGCGCTGCCGGGCACCAGGGCCGGGTCCACCGGCTCGTCGGCGATGAACGGCCGGACCAGGGGGCCGGTCTCGCCGAGGAACACCGAGCAGGCGCCGGAGATCCCGCCGATCAACGGAAGGCGAAAGGGAAAGCGCTTGCCCGGATCCTGGACCGGCCACCAGCACGCCCAGAAAAGGAAGGCGCCGAGCAGGATCGCCTGGACATGCGCCGGCACCACGGGCGCGAACGACGCGGCAAGCCCGATGCCGACGAAAGAGCCCACACCGATCGCGATCACGATCTGCAGGCTGAAGGCCTTTCCCAGGCGAGACCAGCCGATGCCGTTGCGGAAACCTTCCACCGCCGCATGCGCCGCAACCGCGAGCGGCGCCGGCAGCACCGTCGCCATGACCGCAAGCAGCAGGCCGCCGCTCGATCCGAGCGTGGCTGCTCCGAATGCAGCGACCAAGGCCGTCCCGACGAGGACCACGTCGGCGAAGCCAATCTCCATCAGCTCTGTCCGAAGGCCGCCTGGGCGAAGGCGTCCAGATAGTCGATCAGCCGGTCGGAGGCGGATGCCGCGGCCTCGGCACCGCCATCGGCGATCGCCCGCATCAGCCCGGCATGGCGCTCGGCGGACTCCGGGAGATCGTCGCGGTCGCGGTAGGCATGCCAGAAGCGCCGCGAATGCGCATGCAGCTGGGCTGCGGCGCGCGCGGTGAACGGATTGCGCGAGGCGGTGGCGACCAGCTGGTCGAAGGCTCGATCGGCCGCGAGGAACGCCTCGATGTCGCCTCGGCCGGCGGCGGCAAGAATCGCTGTCGCCAGGTCCCGAAGCTCGTCGCGCTCGCTGCGCGTGGCACGACGGGCGGCGCACTCCGCCAGCAACCGGTCGATCGGCCGCCTGGTCTCGAGCTGCAGGCGGAACTGCCCCGCATCGATCGGGCTCACGAGCACGCCACGCTGCGGCAGGACGACGAGCAATCCCTCGGCGTCGAGCCGCTTGATCGCCTCGCGGATCGGCATGCGGCCGATGCCGAGCTGCCTGGCGAGGCCGATCTCGGAGACGACCGTCCCCGGCGTCAGCCGCGCCGTGACGATCAGCTCCTCAAGGCGCTGGTACGCCTGCGACGCGAGCGTCGGCGACGGCGCGGCAGCCTCCTCGCGCAGCTTGCGGATGGCAGTCACTTTGGATCTTTGGCCCTAGGCGGCTTTCGCCAGGTTCGGCTTGGTCGCCAGCGCCTTCCGCATTGCGTCCTCGACCTGCCTGCGCTCCGCACCCTCGAGCGCGAGGCGCGGCGGACGCGTGCGCTCGGCACCGCGGCCGGCCATCGACTCGCACAGCTTGATGCACTGGACGAGGTCGGCGCGCGCATCGAGATGCAGCAGCGGCATGAACCAGCGATAGATCGACATCGCCTCGTCGTAGCGGCCGGCGCGCGCGAGCGCGAACAGCTCGTTCGACTCCTTCGGGAACACGTTCGAGAGGCCGGAGACCCAGCCGACTGCGCCCAGCATGATCGCTTCGAGCACGACGTCGTCGAGACCGCAGAACAGCGTGAAGCGGTCGCCGACCAGGTTCACGAGGTCGACGAAGCGCCGCGTGTCGCCGGAAGACTCCTTGATCGCGGCGATGGTCTTGAACTCGGCGAGCTTGGCGATGATCTCGGGCTTGAGGTCGTTACCGTAGGCCGGCGGGTTGTTGTAGAGCATGATCGGAAGGTCGCTGGCGCGGCTCAACGTACCGAAATGCGCGATCAGCTCGGCAGGCTTCGCCGAATAGACCATCGGCGGCATCGCCATCAGGCCGTCGATCCCGATCTTCTGGGCGTCGCGAGCGTATTCGCAGGCGAGATCGGTGGTGTACTCGGCGACGCCGGAGACCACCGGCACCCGTCCGCGTGAGACGTCCTTCGCGAGCTTCAGCATCTCGCGCTTCTCGTCGGCCCGAAGCGCGGTGTTCTCGCCGACCGAGCCGCAGACGATCAGCCCGTTGACGCCGTCGTCGATCAGCGCCGACATCACCTTGCGGGTGGCGTCGAAGGCGATCTTGAAGTTGCTGTCGAACTGCGTGGTCGCCGCGGGAAAGACGCCGGTCCAGGAAACGCCCATGGGTTCCTCCTCAAGTTTCCCGAACTGATATACGAGTGATATACGAGTTGCAAGCGTTGCCGGCCATCGCTAGAGAGGCGCCGAAATGCATCCGGCGCCCAAGAGCATCCTCGTCTATGTCGGCCTCGACCGCTTCGGCGACGGGCTGATGAAGCTGCCCTTCGTACGGGCGCTACGCTCGGCCTGGCCCGAGGCGCACGTCACCTGGCTCGCGGGCAAGGGCGAGACGGTCTATGCCGGCCGCCTCGGCCCGCTGGTCCAAGGCCTCGTCGATGACGTGATCCAGAATGCAGGGATCGGCCTATCGATCGGCGAGCTGGCGACGCGCCCGCTCCCCGATCGCCGTTTCGAGCTGATCCTCGACACGCAGCGGCGGGTGATGACATCGCTGGTGCTGAAGCGCATCCGGCACGATCGCTTCGTCTCGGGAGCGGCCGGATGGCTCCTCTCCGACGTCAGGCCGGGCCGGACGGGCAAGCCCGCCGCGATGATCCGCCAGATGCTCGACCTGATCGAAGCCGCCAGCGGCGTTCCCGTCGAGCCGCACCGCGCTCGGATACGGCTGGCGCCGGACGTCGAACGCGAGGCCGCGCAGGCGCTTCCCGGAGACGGCTATGTCGGGCTGGCGCCTGGCGCCGGCGACCGGCGAAAGTGCTGGCCGCTCGATCGCTTCATCGACCTCGGCCGACGCCTCGCCGCACCGGTCGTGCTGCTCGGACCCGACGAGGGCGAATGGCTCGGTGCGCTCAAGGCCGCCTTGCCGGCGGCGCGCTTTCCTTTCCAGGAACACCCGATGGGCATCGATCCGGCCTTCTCGCTCGCCATCGCCCGTCGGCTCGATGTCGCGGTCGCCAACGATGCCGGGCTCGGCCACCTGCTCGCCGCGAGCGACTGTCCCCTAGTCTCGCTGTTCGGCCCGACGCCGGCCGGAAAGTTCGCCCCTTTCGCCCAGAAGCTGACCGTGATCGAGGCCCAGAGCTTCGGCAGCGACGACATGACGGCGATCCCGGTCGAGGCGGTCGCCGCCGCGGTCGACCGGCAACTCGCGGTTGACGCCGCCGGGACCCGGACGTAGGGTCGGGCCATGGCAACCGGCCTGCGGATTACCCA
>CAZDGR010000159.1:0-9723 GCA_964504845.1 uncultured Rhizobium sp.
GTTCATCCTCGACCTGGTGGGCTACCGGGCGCCGCGACCTCTGCACGAGCTGCGGCTATTCCCGCTGTGGATGAGTCGGCGCCAGCATCCCGGGTTGTCGGGACCTCGGCGGTAGCGCCGCCCGACCTCGCCCGGCGGGTCCATGCCGAGCGGGTTCGCCTCTTCTACAGGCAGCAGATATCGACGGCCGCCGCGAGCACGACGATCGCGTGCTTCTTAGTCACCATCCTCTGGTCGGAGTACGGCGCATCGGCGTCGCTGTTCATCTGGCTCGGGACAATGATCGCGATCCAGCTCGCCCGGCTGGCCGGCCGTGCCGTGTTCATGCGCGTCAAGCCGGCGGTCGATGGCGCGGAGCGCTGGAGCCGATTTGCAGTTATCACTACCGGGAGCGCGGGAGTCTGCTGGGGCGTCTCGGTTCTGGTGTTCTTCGACCCTGCGTCTCCGATGAACCTGATCGCGATGACGATGACGGCGACGGGAGTGGCATCGGGCGGACTTGCGGTGCTTTCGGCGCTCCCTGCGGCCTATCTCGCCTATCTGCTGACCCATGTCCCGCCGCTGATCTTCATGCTCGCGATCACCGGCGAGTTCGTGAATATCGTCTTCGCCGCCTGCTTCATCTTCTTCCTGATCGTTCTGGTCGCGTCGGTCAGAGCGATGAGCGCGACGCTGGAAGAGTCGCTCCGGCTCCGCTTCGAGCGTATCGAGATGATCGAACGCCTCGATGAAGCGCGTATCCAGGCCGAGAGCGCGAACCGCACCAAGTCGGAATTCCTGGCGATGATGACGCACGAGCTGAAGACACCGCTCAACGCGATCATCGGCTACGCTGCGCTGATCGGCGGCCATACCGCTTCGACCCGCGACCCCAAGATAGAGTCCTTCACCAGCGAGATCCACGACGGCGCCCGCAAGCTACTCTCGCTCATCAACGACATTCTCGATCTTTCGCGGGCCGATGCCGGCAAACTGACGCTGCAGGAGGGTCTGTTCTCGATCGGCGCCGCCGTCGAGCGCTGCCGCCAGCTGATCCAGCCGCATGCCGAGGAGGCCAAGGTCGAGCTCAAGATGGAGCTCGACGAGGGGTTGCCGGCGGTGCGCGGCGACGAACGCCTGATCCGCCAGGCGATCTTCAACCTCCTCTCCAACGCCATCAAGTTCACGCCGGCCGGCGGCCGGGTCCGGATCGGAGTCAGGCGCGAATCCGACGGCTCCGCCGTCGTCGAGGTCACCGATACCGGCATCGGCATCGCCGCCGAGGACCTGTCGCGGGCGATGGAGCCCTTCGAGCAGATCTCGCGCGGGCTCGCGCGCGAGCGGAGCGGATCGGGGCTCGGGCTGCCGCTGGCGAAACGCATCGCCGAAAGCCATCGCGGACGGATCGACATCACCAGCCGGACCGGCTCCGGCACGACCGTCCGTCTCGTCCTGCCGGCAGACCGCGTCGTCCCGTGACGCCCGCATGATTCGCCGGCTCCTGCCGTGGTTGACGGTCGTCGGCGTCGCCACGGTCTCGCTGGTGTTCCTCGCCTGGCTGATCGTCGCCCAGCAGATCGAAGAGCGAACCCTCGCCTGGGCCGACGCTCGAAAGGCGGAGGGCTACACGATCTCGTGGCAGACGCTCGACGTCGGCGGTTTCCCGTTCCGCTTCGAGCTCATCTTCGCCGAGCCGAGGATCGGTCGTAACGGCTGGACGGCCGAGGCACCGAGGCTTGAGGCCTCCTACCGCCCGTGGCGTCCCGACCGCATCGACCTCGCCGCTCCGCGTCTGGCGGTCGCCGGACCCGAGGTCGCCGGCAGCCTCGACCGGCCCAATGCCGAGGTGCGCCTCGACGGCGGTCAGGCGACTCAGGTCGCTATCGAGGGAGTGGCCGCGACCGCCCGCATCCGCACAGAGGATCTCGGCCGCGCCGACCGCGCTCGCCTCGTCGTCGACGGATTTTCGCCGACGGCGCCGGGATCGCCGGCCGAGACGCTCTCCGGCTCGATGAGCCTCTGGGGCGCGCGGCCGACACCGTCGGTCGCCGAGCGGATGCTCTTTCCGGACCCGTTCGACTTCGCCGCCTCCGGCGCGATCAAGGGACCGCTCGCCGACCTCGCCTCATGGCGGGACGCCGGCGGCACGCTCGACCTGAACCGGGTGGTGCTGGTCTGGGGGCCGATGAAGCTGGATGGCGACGCGACGCTGGCTCTCGACGGCCAGATGCGGCTGCTCGGCGCCGGCACGGCAAAGTTCCAGGGCCTGAACCCGATGCTCGACCGCCTCGTGGCCAAGGGCCAAGTACGACAACAGGACGCGACGGTCGCCAAGGTGGTTCTGGGATTGCTGGCGAAGCCGACCGCCGACGGTGGCACCGAGATCACGGTGCCGATCACCGCCCAGGACGGAAGGCTGTTCATCGGCCCCGCCGCGATCGCGACGCTGAGCCCGATCGTCGGCAAGCCTTAGGCCTGTCTGGCCCTAGGCCTGCTTCGCCTCGATGATGCTGCGGCGGATCCCGCGCGTGCGCGTGAACAGGTCGTGCAGCTTCTGGCCTTCGTCCCAGCGGATCGCCCGCTGCAGATGGATCAGGTCCTCGGTGAAGCGCTGAAGCATCTCCAGGACCGCTTCCTTGTTGTTGAGGAAGACGTCCCGCCACATGGTCGGGTCGGAAGCGGCGATGCGGGTGAAGTCGCGGAAGCCGCCGGCCGAGAACTTGATGACCTCCGACTTGAGCGTCGTCTCGAGATCGTCCGCGGTGCCGACGATCGTATAGGCGATCAGGTGCGGCAGATGCGAGGTGATCGCCAGCACCAGGTCATGATGTTCGGCATCCATGGTGACGACGTTCGAACCGAATGCCGTCCACATCGCGCTGACCTTGGCGGTCGCATCGGCATCGCTGTCTCCCTCCGGCGTCACGATCGCCCAGCGGCCCTTGAACAGCGCGGCGAAGCCGGCGTCAGGGCCCGAGTTCTCGGTGCCGGCGACCGGATGTCCCGCGATCCAGCGCGCATGCTTGGGCAGACGCGGCTTCACGGCCTCGATCGCCTTCTGCTTGACCGAGCCGACATCGGTCACGATCGCGCCCTGCTTCAGCGCCGGCGCGATCGCATCCGCGATCGATTCATAAGTCGAGATCGGCGTGCAGATGACGACGATATCGGCGCCGGAGACCGCCTTCGCGACCTCGGTATGTGCCGCGACGCAGAGACCAAGCTCGACCGCGCGCTTGCCATTCGCCTCGCTGACGTCGCCGACGACGACCTCCCTGCAGACGCCGTGCTCCTTGAGCGCGCGGGCGATCGAGGAGCCGATCAGGCCGATGCCGATGATCGCGACGCGATCGAAGATCTCAGCCACGGAGGCACTCCGTCAGCGTCTCGAACAGCGCCTGGTTCTCCTCCTCGGTGCCGATCGAGAAGCGGAAGCAGTCGTTCATGCCATAGGTCTTCATCTCGCGCATGAAGATGCCGCGCTCGGCGCAGAAGGCGAGGATCTGGTCCGGCGTCTTGCCGGTCTTGGCCGGCACCCGCACCAGCATGAAGTTGGCGACCGTCGGCAGCGGCTCGAGCCCGAGCTCGCGCAGCTTCTCCTGGACCCGAGGGATCCAGATCCGGTTGTGGCTCTTGGAGCGGTCCTGGAACGGCACGTCCTCGAGCGCGGCGACGCCGGCAGCCTGAGCGGCGGCATTGACATTGAAGACCCCGTGCACACGGTTCAGCACATCGACCACCGCCGGCGCGCCGTAGCCCCAGCCGAGGCGCAGGCCTGCAAGCCCGTACATCTTCGAGAAGGTGCGGAGCATGATCACGTTCGGCGCCTTCTCGGCGAGATCCGCACCGTCGGCGTAGTCGTTGCGCTCGACATACTCGGCATAGGCGGCATCGAGCACGAGCACGACGCTCTTCGGCAGCGCCGCCCACAGGCGCTCGACCTCGGACCGCGCCAGGTAGGTGCCGGTCGGGTTGTTGGGATTGGCCAAGAAGACGATCTTGGTCTTCGGGGTGACGCGCGCGAGGATCGCATCGACGCTCGCGGTGAAACCGTCGTCGGCCACCTTGACCGGCGTGGCGCCCGAGGCATGCGCGCAGGTCGGGTACATGACGAAGCCGTACTGGGTGTAGATCACCTCGTCGCCGGGACCGGCGAAGCAATGGCAGATCAGCTCGATCAGCTCGTCCGAGCCGTTGCCGATCACCAGCTTCTCGGGATCGAGGCCGTGATGCTTGGCGAGTGCGGAGACCAGCGTGCCGGAGCCGCTCTCCGGATAACGGTGGATCTCGCCGGAAGCGGCCTTGTATGCCTCAATCGCCTTCGGGCTCGGGCCCAGAGCGCCTTCGTTCGCCATCAGGCGGATCAGGCGGCCGGGCCGCTTCGGCTTGGCGAAGGCCTTGTACGGCGTCAGCTCCATGATGCCGGGCTGCGGAACGGGGGCGTCACTCATCTCGAACTCTCCGACGACATCAGATCTTGGACAAGGGATCGGCATAACCGCCGACCGAAACGACACGACGCAGTTTCGGATTCTGGAGGCGCGCATCATCGGCGACGACGAAGCCTTCGATCTCGGCGAGCTCGCGCTTTCCGCCGTGGGCGAGCTTCCGTGCCGGAAATCCTGCCTTCCTGAGAAGCGCCGAACCGCCGGCATCGACGACGAACAGGCTGCGATCGGCACCCGAAGGCTCGAAGGCGACACGCGCGATCGCGACGGCCTTGATCTTTCCGGTCATAACGAAGGGCAGAAGCGCCACGATCTTCGGCGCGTCCTTCGCGACGAGAAGCGTCCACCAGGAACTCC
The DNA here is from genome assembly GCA_964504845.1 of uncultured Rhizobium sp. Lineage (GTDB taxonomy): Bacteria > Pseudomonadota > Alphaproteobacteria > SHVZ01 > SHVZ01 > SHVZ01. The sequence goes on from CAZDGR010000159.1 coordinate 4,785, forward strand.
CGGCTGCAGGTGCCGGAACCACGCCGATCGTCGCCTTCCCGGATGCGACATCGCGCACGACCTGCGCCGCCGACTTGCGCGCCTTGAACGGAACCGCGCTGCCGAAATGATCGCGCGCCAGGTCCCAGGTACCTTCGGCCACCGAGACCGCGACCGCTTCCTGCAGCGCCAGCGAGCCGCCGACGATCATCTCGCGCCAGATCCGAACCAGCACGCCCAGGGGCATCTCGCCCTTGTGGCGGGAAGCCAGGCGGCGGAGCAGCGCCGCCTCGCGGGCCGGACGCCACTTCGGCGCCGCCGCGCCCTTGGCTTTGGCCACCCGGCGAACGACCTCGACCCGCTGCATCAGCAGGTCGTGGACCGCCTCGTCGATGCGGTCGATCTCGGCGCGGATCTCGTCGAGGGTCGGAGCGGGCGCGGGCATGGCCGGAGAAGCGCGGGTCAGGGCCGCTAGGTGTAGTCTTGGATGCCGATAAAATCAAAGCTTTCCGCCATTGACAGGCCCGGGGCCGGATCGCCATCTAATCCCCTTTCCCATCCCTTTCCGGGCTCCTGACAGGCGTATGACCACGACCTTCGGCTCCCTGTCGCGCGTGCCGACCTACGACGCCTTGCCGGGCCTCCGGCTGGTGCTCGAGGCCGATGCGCCGCTGAGGCTCGACTGCGGGGTCGACCTCGCGCCGTGCACGGTCGCCTATCAGACCTACGGGCAGCTGAACGAGGCCCGGACCAACGCGGTCCTGGTCTGCCATGCGCTGACCGGCGACCAGTACGTGGCGGAAGACCACCCGGTCACTGGCAAGAAGGGCTGGTGGGAGATGATGGTCGGCCCCGCCAAGCCGATCGACACCGACCGTTTCTTCGTCATCTGCGCCAACGTGCTCGGCGGCTGCATGGGCTCATCGGGACCGCGCGAGATCGATCCGAAGACCGGCAAGCCGTACGGTCTCTCTTTCCCTGTCATCACCGTCGGCGACATGGTCGAGGCCCAGCTTCGCGTCGTCCGCCATCTCGGCATCGATCGGCTGTTCGCCGTGATCGGCGGATCGATGGGCGCGATGCAGGTGCTGCAATGGGCATCGCGTCATCCGGAGAAGGTGTTCGCCGCGATCCCGATCGCGGGCGCGGCGCGGCACTCGGCGCAGAACATCGCGTTCCACGAGGTCGGCCGCCAGGCGATCATGGCCGACCCGGAATGGCGCGGCGGCGACTACCTGAACCAGGAGACGAATCCCACCCGCGGTCTCGCGGTCGCGCGCATGGCGGCGCACATCACCTATCTCTCGGAGTCCGCGCTGCACCGGAAGTTCGGGCGCAACCTGCAGGACCGCCAGGCGCTCTCCTACGGCTTCGAGGCGGATTTCCAGGTCGAGAGCTATCTCCGCCACCAGGGCATCACATTCGTCGACCGCTTCGACGCCAACTCCTACCTCTACATCACCCGCGCGATGGACTATTTCGACCTCGCCGCCGAGCATGGTGGCGTCCTGGCCAATGCTTTTCGCGGCACCACCTGCCGCTTCTGCCTGATCAGCTTCACCTCGGACTGGCTGTTCCCGACCAGCGAGAGCCGCTCGATCGTGCACGCGCTGAACGCAGTTGCCGCCGACGTCAGCTTCGTCGAGATCAAGAGCGACAAGGGCCACGATGCCTTCCTGCTCGACGAGCCCGAGTTCCACGCGGTGCTGTCGGGCTTCATCGCCGGCTCGGCCGAGCTCGCCGGACTTCGGCGATGACGCGCGGCACCCTGATCCGCCCCGACCTGCAGCTGGTCGCCGACATGGTCGAGGACGGTTCCCGCGTGCTCGACGTCGGGTGCGGCGACGGCGCGCTGCTCGAGTACCTCAAGCGCCAGAAGCGTGCGGTCGGCCGCGGCATCGAGCTGTCCCAGGCCGGCGTGAACGCCTGTGTCGGCCGTGGCCTCTCGGTGGTCCAGGGCGACGCCGACAAGGATCTCGGCGACTATCCGACCGCCGCCTTCGACTACGCGATCCTGAGCCAGACGCTGCAGGCGACCGCGGATCCGAAGGGCGTGCTGTCGGAGCTGTCGCGGATCGCGCGCCACGCGATCGTCTCGTTCCCGAACTTCGGCCATTGGCGGGTGCGCTGGTCGGTCGCCGCGCGCGGGCGGATGCCGGTGACGCCGGCGCTCGCCTATCAATGGTGGGAGACGCCCAACATCCACCTCTGCTCGATCCGCGACTTCCTCAGGCTCGCCGAGACTCTCGGCGTCGCGATCGTCGAGGGGCTGGCGCTGGACGTGAACGGGCGGCCACTGCCGAGCCAGGTCACTTCCCGCTGGGCTAACCTCGTCGCCACCCAGGCGATCTTCAAGCTTCGTCGGGGGTAGACCTGGAATGGCGGTCGGAGGCGGCGACGGCGCCGCCCTGGATCGGCACCAGCACGCGCTTGCGCTTGCGGCCGGTCTGCGGCACGGCGGTGCCGGCATAGATCTGCTTCGCCGCCTCGACCATCACCACCCCGGCGAAGGTGGAGGCCCAGCGCTCTCCGACATTGTCGAGATCCCGGGCCCAGCGGGCCAAGGGCACGATCGCCTGCGGCGGCGGGAACAGCGCTGCCGCGCTCTGCACCGGCGTGAACAGCGTGTCGCGCAGCAGGCGGGAAAGCTGTCCTAGCGAGTAAGGCTGGCCGTGTCCGAAGGGCGTACGGTCGCTGCGCGCCCAGACGCCGCGCCGGTTGGGCGTCACCACCATCAGGCGGCCGCCGCCGGCGAGCACCCGCCAGACCTCGCGCAGCATGGGCCGGAGCGCCTCGGTGCCCTCCAGCGCATGAACCAGCAGCACCCTGTCGAAGGAGAGGTCCGGGAACGGGAGCTCCGTCTCCTCGGCAAGCGCCACGACATTGAGGCCGGGAGGGCGTGGCCACGGCAGCACGCCCTGGCTCGCCGGCATCGCCGCGACCAGGCGGGCGGCCTCCTCTCGGTAGGCGCCGAGATAGGGGGTGGCGAATCCGAGGCCCAGCACCGAAAGGCCCTTGGCATCGGGCCAGAGACGGCGCAGGCGGGCGCGGATCAGCCGGCGCGCCACCTGGCCCCGGCGCGAGGCGTAGAAATCCCGGAGATCCACGACATCCGTGAACATGGCCTTACCTTAGCACGCTCTGCTATCGTCCGCCGCCCCGAGCCCGGGACCTGAAATCCATGAGCCGCATCGACGTCGAGCAGATCCCCGTCCTCAAGGACAACTACGTCTACCTGGTACGCGACCGCGAGACCGGCAAGGTCGGCGTCGTCGACCCGGCCGTCTCCGATCCGGTGCTGGAGCGCGCCAAGGCCCTCGGCTGGAAGATCACCCATATCCTGAACACCCATCACCACGGCGACCATGTTGGCGGCAACCTGGCGATCAAGACGGCGACCGGCTGCACCATCGTCGGGCCCAAGGCCGATCGCGACCGGATCCCGGGTATCGAGATAGCGCTCGGCGACGGCGAGAAGTTCCGCTTCGGCGAGGCCGAGGCCGAGGTTTTCGATGTGCCCGGCCATACCCGCGGCCACATCGCCTACTGGTTCCCGGAATCGGACGCTCTCTTCTGCGGCGACACGCTGTTCGCCTGCGGCTGCGGCCGGCTGTTCGAAGGGACGCCGCAGCAGATGTGGACCTCGCTCGGCAAGCTGAAACGCCTCCCCGATCCGACCCGCGTCTACTGCGCGCACGAATACACGCAGTCCAACATCCGTTTCGCGCTCTCGGTCGACGGCGGCAACCAGGCGCTCCAGGCACGAAGCCGCGCTGTCGACGCGCTCCGTGCCGAGAACAAGCCGACGGTCCCCTCGACCATCGCCGAGGAACGGGCGACCAATCCGTTCCTCCGCGCCGACGAGCCGACGCTCGCCCGCGGCGTCGGTCTCGATGCCAAGGACCCGATCGCGGTCTTCGCCGCCGTGCGCAAGGCCAAGGACGTCTTCTAAGACCCGAAGAGGAATCCGATGAAGCTCTACTACTCCGCCGCCTCGCCTTACGTCCGCAAGTGCATGGTCGTCGCCATCGAGGCCGGCATCGACGGCCGCATCCAGCACGAGCCGGTCGCCGTCATGCCGACCAAGCCGAACACCGATCTCGGCAAGGAAAACCCGCTGATGAAGCTGCCGACGCTGGTCACCGACGACGGGATGGCGCTCTACGACTCCCGCGTGATCTGCGAATACCTCGACTCCCAGCATGCCGGCACGCCGCTGATCCCGAAGGCCGGTCCCGACCGCTGGCGGGTGCTTCGCTGGCAGGCGATGGCCGACGGCATCACCGACGCCGGCCTGCTCTGCCGCTACGAGACCGTCGTGCGCGCCGAGGACAAGCGCTCGGCCGAGTGGATGAGCGGCCAGATGACCAAGGTGACGCAAGGCCTCGACATGGCCGAGAACGACTCGGCCCTGCTGTCGGGCCCGATCAATCTCGGCCAGATCGCGCTCGCCTGCTCGATCGGCTGGCTCGAGTTCCGCAACGTCGCCGGCGACATCCGCAAGACCCGGCCGAAGCTGACCGCCTGGTACGAAGCCTTCTCGCGCCGGCCCTCGATGCAGGCGACGACGCCGAAGGGATGACCGCCGAAGCGCTGATCGCCCGCTTGGGCCTTCAGCCCCACCCCGAGGGTGGGCACTATCGAGAGACCTTCCGCGACCGTCCCGCCGGCGGCGGTCGCGGAAGCCGCACCACGATCCTCTATCTTCTGAAGTCGGGCGAAGCCTCGCGCTGGCATCGGGTGACCGATGCGGTCGAGGTCTGGCATTTCCACGACGGGGACGCGCTCGAGCTCGCTCTATCGGCGGACGGCAAGCGAATCGAGCGTCACCTCCTCGGCCGCGACGCGGCGCACCAGGTGGCGGTGCCGGCGAACTGCTGGCAGTCGGCGCGGCCGCTGGGCACGTGGACCCTGGTCGGCTGCGCGGTCGCGCCCGCCTTCGAGTTCTCGTCCTTCGAGA
>CAZDGR010000160.1:0-9628 GCA_964504845.1 uncultured Rhizobium sp.
GGCGGCGGCTTCCTGACCCAGGTGCGCTTCACGCCGAGCAACGGCCACCAGGTCCTGCTCGGCAAGGGACTGAACGAGCAGAAGGCGAGCGGGGCGGTCTGCGCCGACTTCCGCATCATCGTCGAGAAGTTCACGACGGAGAGCCTGGAGAAGCTCGAACGCGACAAGTCGGGCGTGCGGCTCGACGTCGCCACGGTCGACACGGTCAAGGGCGTGATCTGCCGGCTCACCCCCAAGGACATCTCGGTCGAGATCGCCGAGGTGAATCTGGCGCTGCCAGCCGGCTGGGCCGCCTTCGCCTCGCCCTTCGCGGTCGGCGGCGGTGCCGTGGTCGGCGGCGGGATCTAACCCTTCGCCTTCGCCAGCAACTCGCGTTCCTTCTCGCGGGTAAGCGCGGTGCCCTTCGGCGGATCCTTCTCGCCTTTCCACCAGGCGAGCGTGTCCTTCGCCGTGTCGGCGAAGGGACGATGGCGCAGCCCCGCGGCGATCGCCTTGGCGTTCGAGATCGAGGCGAACAGCGGCCGCTTCTCCGATTCCGGCAGCCACAGCGGCATCTCGGTATAGGGCTTCACGTCGCCGTCGATCAGCACCTTGGGCTCGACCCAGGTGAGCTTGGCGTTCGATCCGATCGCCTTCTGGATCTGGTCCAGCATGTCGCCCATGCTCATCCTGGTCGCCGGGCCGGTGGCGTTGTAGGTGCCACCGGCCTTCTTCTCGACCATGTCGAGGATGAAGTTGGCGAGGTCGCGGACGTCGATGAACTGGACAAGGCGCTCCTTCGGACCCGGTGCCAGCACCTCGCCGCCGGCGTGAAGCCGTGTCGGCCAGTAGGTGAAGCGGTTGGTGTGGTCGCCGGGGCCGACGATCAGGCCCGGCCGGACGATCAGCGTGCCCTCGCCATAGACGGCCTTTGCCGCATTCTCGGCCAGCACCTTGAGGGCGCCGTAGTCCTTGCCGTCGCGGACCTCGTAGTCCGGCGTCTCGGTGGTGGCGACGTCGAAGCTCTCGTCGATCGCCGGGCTCGGCCGCCAGTCGGCATAGACCGAGATCGTCGAGACGAAGCAGAAATGCGGCACCGCCGCCTTCACCGCCTCGGCCAGCATCCGTACGTGCCGATGGAAGTAGCCCGACACGTCGAGGCACGAGTCGAACTTCCGGCCCTTCACGACCGAGACGTCGACGGTGCGATCGGCGGTGAGGCGCTCGACGCCGGGGAACAGCCCCTGTCCCGACTGGCCGCGGTTGAGCAGCGTCACCTTGTGGCCGCGCTTGAGTGCGGTCTCGACGATGTGGCGGCCCACGAACTGGGTACCGCCGGCGATCAAGAGATCCATCGGGGGAGGCTCCGGACTAGAGGATCAGGGCTAAAGGATAAGGACTGCGCGGAAGTCGTTGACGTTGGTGAGGGTGGGGCCCGAGACCACCAAGTCGCCGAGCTTGGAGAAGAAGCCGTAGCCGTCATTGTCGGCGAGCCTGGCCTTGGCGTCGAGGCCGAGCTTCTCGGATCGGGCGAGCGCATCCGGCAGCATCAGGGCGCCCGCATTGTCCTCGCTGCCGTCGATGCCGTCGGTGTCGCAGGCGATCGCGGAGATCCGCGGGTCGCCTGAAAGCGCGATCGTCAATGCCAGCAGGAATTCGGCGTTGCGGCCGCCCCGGCCCTTGCCGCGGACGGTGACCGTGGTCTCGCCGCCGGAGAGAAGGACGGCCGGCGGCTTCACCGGGAAGCCGTTGAGCGCGACCGAGCGGGCGATCCCTGCCATCACCTTGGCGACCTCGCGGGATTCGCCTTCGAGCGCGTCGCCCAGGATCACCGGCGTGACGCCTTGCTTCCGGGCAATGGCGGCCGCCGCTTCGAGCGAGGCCATCGGTCGCGCGATCATCCGGTACTGGGCGCGTTCGAGGCGCGGATCGCCGGGCTTCGGCGTCTCGTCGGTGCCGGCGGAAAAGCGGCGGGCGACGCTGTCGGGCGGGATGATGGCGTATTTTTCCAGCACCGCCCGCGCATCGGCATAAGTGGTGGGATCGGTCACGGTCGGGCCGGAGGCGATCACAGCGGGCGAGTCCCCGGGCACGTCCGAGATCGCCAAGGTCACGACCTCGGCCGGGAACGCCATCGAGGCGAGGCGGCCGCCCTTGATGCCGGAGAGGTGCTTCCTCACCGTGTTCATCTCGTCGATCGCCGCGCCCGACTTGAGCAATGCCGACGTGACGGCGCGCTTGTCGTCCAGGCTGACGCCATAGGCCGGCAGCACCAGGAGAGCCGAGCCGCCGCCGGAGATCAGCGCCAGCACCAGATCGTCGCTGGAGAGATTCTTGACCGAGTCCAGGATCCGTTGCGCCGCCTCGCGGCCGCGGGCATCGGGAACAGGATGGGCCGCCTCGACCACCTCGATCCGCTTGCACGGCACGCCGTGGCCGTAGCGGGTGACGACGAGCCCGGAGAGCTCCCCCGACCAGCTATCCTCGACCGCCTTTGCCATCGAGGCCGCCGCCTTGCCGGCGCCGACGACGATGGTCCGGCCTTTCGGCGGCGGCGGCAGGTTCGCCGGCACCGCCTTCGCCGGATCGGCGGCGGCCAGCGCCGCATCGAACATGGAGCGGAGAAGGGAGCGGGGATCGGTCATCGGGAGGTGCCGCCCTCCCGCGAAGGGAGGGAGGGGGTTCAGCGCTTCAGGTAGTCGATGTCACAGTACGGCCCGCCCATGAAGCGGGTGGACGGCGCCTTGGGGTCGCGGGTGTCGCCGTGGCTCAGGATCTGGGCGGCGTAGTCTTCCGCGTTGTCCTGGGGCTGATAGTCGACCTCCGGAACCTTCGAGTTGTCCCACCACCCCCGCTTGTTCTTCGACAGGCCGTAGAGCACGGCGAACTTGAGCCTGGTCGAATCCAGGCAGGCGGTGACCAGCCGGAACAGGTCCGGATAGCTGAGCCAGGTCGAGAGATGGCGCGGATCCTTCGGCTCCGGCAGCGCCGAGCCGATGCGCAGGCACGCGACCTCGAAGCCGAACTTGTCGACGTACATGCTGCCCATGTTCTCGCCGAAGGCCTTGGAGACGCCGTAGTAGCCGTCCGGCTTCTGCAGCGAGTCCGCGTCGAGCCTGTCGTTGACGTCGTGGAAGCCGATCGCGTGGTTCGAGGAGGCGAAGACGATGCGCTTCACGCCGTGAAGGCGGGCGGCCTCGTAGACGTTGTAGGTGCCGACGATGTTGGCAGGCAGGATCGTCTCCCACTTGGCCTCGATCGAGTAGGCGCCGAAATGGATGATCGCGCGCGTGCCGGCGACGGCGCGCGACACCTGCTCGAAGCTCGAGATGTCGGCGACCACCGACTCCTCGCCCTTGCCGAGCGGCGCCGGGTCGACCTTGTCCGAGACGCGGAGCTTTCCGTACCTCTCGACCAGCCGCGGGCGCAACCAGCGTCCGAGGGCGCCGGCGGCACCCGTCAGCAATATGGGCTTCTCGGCCATCAGGCGGCCTTCTGCGTCAGCTTGGCTTCGGCCGCGACCATGTCGCTGGCGAGCTTCCGCACCGGCGCGTGGATCGCCTCCGGCGTGTTGGAGAGCAGCGGCAGCATGCGGCCCATGTCGGCGATGCCCGAGAAGGTGACCGCGTCGTGCAGCACCGGGATGAAGCCGCGCTTCTCGCGCAGGTCCTCGCCGGGAACGAAGATCTGGCGGATGCGCTCGGCCTCGGCCCAGTCGCCGCGGCGGATCGCCGCCAGCAGCGAGTTCGAGGTGCGGGGCGCGATGCAGACGAGACCCGAGGTGAAGGCGGCGAGCTTGAACTCCTTCAGGTGCGCCACGGCCGGGCGCTCGCCCATGCCGCTGACGATGCGGTCGGCGCCGATGCGCTGGACGAGATCCTTGAGAAGCGCGTCCTCGGCCGGGTTGGGGCGCGGGATCGCGTACTTCACGCCGCAGAGCACGCCGTCCTCGAACAGACGCGCGACGCCATCGGCCGTCACTCGGCCTTCGTCCTTGATGTAGAGGATCAGCGGCCGGCCGAAACGGTCGGCGACGCGGCGCAGGCCCGCGGCGGTGCCCTCGATCGAGATCGGCGCGAACTGCGGCAGCACCATCGCGGTCGGAAACGCGCGGCTGCGCATGACGTCGACCTGGTCGATCATCTTGCCGTAGTCGGGACCGATCGACGGGATCATCCAGGTGTTCTCGGCCGCGGTCTCGGCGATGAAGTCGAGGATGCCGGCGAGCTCGTACGCGCCCACGTGATAGAAGTTGGCGTTGCCGCCATACATCATCGTGCGGATGCCGCCGGCCTCGATGTGCCGGATCAGCTTGGCGTTGGCGACGCGGTCAAGCGAGAGGTCGGGATGGCGCGCCAGCGGCGGCACCGCGAGCACGGACAGGGCCAGGTCGGCCGGCTTGACGGGCGAGGTCTTCATCTCAAGGCGCCTTTCGCGAGGAATTCCGCCGGCAAGGTTAGGGGGAGGGGTCTCCTGCCGTCAACGAAAGCGGGTTTTTCGGGGAATTTTCAGCCGAAAAGGCCGCTCTGCTTCATCCAGGCGTAGACGGCATGCTTGTCCTCGTCCCGGAGGTGGTTCGGGATGAAGACCTGGGCCTGGTGCAGCCCGACCTCGGCGAAGCGCTCCCCCTCGCGGCGCATGATCCAGAAACCCGAGTAGTCCGCGACCCTGCCGAAGGCTTCGGCCACCGCGAGCGTGACGCCCGGATGCATGCCGCGGCCCTTCGGATCCCTCGCATAGTCCTTGGCGATGTTGGCCTTGACGAAGCCGGGATCGACGTCGGCGAGCTGGTGCTCCAGGTCGTCGCCGCAGATGAGACCGCCGTCTCGGACCAGCCGCCTGGCCTGCGCGATGTCGTGTACCACGTCGGCGTAGTAGTGCGAGCCGTCGATGTAGACGATGTCGAACTGGCCGTCGCCGAGATAGGGGGCCACGTCGTCGAAGCGGCCGCGGATGTGGTCGATGCGGGCAGCCGGGTCGGCGAAGCCGATGTTGTGGAGGAAGAGGGTGTAGATCAGGTCGAGATCAATCGCTGCGTCCATCGCCTGGTAGGCGCCGCCGCCCTTCACGTCGCCGGCGGCAAGATAGCGGCCCCACGGATCGACGCAGAGGATCGAGCCCGTGCGCTCGAACTTGCCGATGGCCTCGGCCCAGGTCAGCGTCGAGTGTCCGGCCCAGGAACCGATCTCGAGAATGCGGAGCGGCCTCGGCGTATCCTTGACCACGCAGACGGCAGCGGTCTGCCAGACATGCCGGATCATGCTGTCCGGCCCCGACTGGATGCTGACCAGCTGGTCGGGGAAATAGGGCGCGGCCGGGGAGAGCCGCCGGAAGATCTCGCGCATCAGAGCCTCGTCAGTGCCACGGCGATGCGCGCCGCCAGGCGCGCGTTGTTGCGGACCAGAGCCAGGTTGGCGCGCAGGCTGGCGCCCGCGGTGACGGAGACGATCCGCTTCAGGAGGAACGGCGTCAGGTCCCTGCCGGCGATGCCGGCGGCGTCCGCGTCGGCGAGCGCGGTGGCGATGGCGGCCTCGACGCTGTCGTGATCGAGCGCGTCGGCTTCGGGGATCGGATTGGCGACGACGAAGCCGGACGGGAGCCCGAGGCGGCGATGGATGTCGAAGGCGCGGGCGACGGCGTCGGCCGAGTCCAGGCGCAGCGGCAGGCCGAGTCCGCTGGAGCGGCACCAGAAGGCGGGGAACGTATCGGTGCCGAAGCCCGCCACCGGCACGCCGCGCGTCTCCAGGACCTCGAGCGTCTTCGGCAGATCGAGGATCGCCTTGGCGCCGGCGGTGACGACCAGGACCTGCGTCTGCGCCAGCTCGTCGAGATCGGCCGAGACGTCGAAGCTCGTCTCGGCGCCGCGATGGACGCCGCCGATCCCGCCGGTGGCGAAGACCGGAATGCCGGCAAGGCGTGCCGCGATCATCGTGCCGGCGACGGTGGTCGCGCCGAGGCCGCCGGAGGCAAGCACGGCCGCCATGTCGCGTCGCGAGACCTTGGTGACGTCACGCGACGTCGCCAAGGTTTGGAGCTGCGCATCGTCGAGGCCGACCCGGATGCGCCCGCCGATCAGGGCGACCGTCGCCGGGACGGCGCCCTCGGCGCGGACGATCGCCTCCAGCTCGCGTGCCAGCGCCAGGTTCTCCGGATGCGGCAGGCCATGGGCGATGATCGTCGACTCGAGCGCGACGACGGGGCGCCCGTAGGCGAGCGCTTCCCGAATCTCCGGCCGCACGTCGACGATCGCCGGATCCCGGGCCCTCACGTCACGGATCCCCGACTAGTCACAGCTGTCCCCGGATTCGTCATGAACCGCCGGTTCCCGATCCGCTACTCACCTAGCGGCGTCGGCCTTTCCCCGCAATCCCACCAAAGTTGGCCCATATTGTCATGCCGAAGCGCTGGCTCGGAACCCATCTCCGCGACTTCCTGGCAGAGCCCCGGCCACTGGGTGAAGTTCGATGCGACGCTGATCGACTGGAGGGGCCTCGACAATGCGTCGCTGAACGTCTTCGTCGAGCGCAGCGTGATCCAGCTCTGGGCTGCCAAGCTCGGATCCAAGGTCGAGGCTTCGTCGACGGCGCGGAGATCGTGGTCGAGCCGGATACCGCGCTCGGACTTGCACTGCGCGCATTGTCGAAGTCGACCTGGTCCGCAAGCAGATTTCCGTCCGCCGAGTCGTCGCGAAGCCCGCCGACTGGCTAGGAGCCGAGGCGTTTCAGCGCCTCGGCGAGATCGGGGCGCACGGCGCCGCCGTGCGCGATCGTCAGCGATGCGGCGGCGATGCCGCGTCGGACCGCCGGGACGAGCGAGCGACCGTCGGCGAGGGCATCCAGCGTCGCTGCGATCAACGCATCTCCGGCACCGGTGACGTCGCCGGCTACGGCCTTGTACGACGCGAGGGTCGCCGTGCCGTCCTTGCTGGCGACGAGCGCGCCCTCTGCGCCGAGGGTGACGACGGCGGCGCCTGCTCCGTCGGAACGAATCCGCGCCGCCGCGGCCTCAGGGTCGTTCAGGCCTGTCAGCGCCCGCGCCTCGTCGAGATTGACGAACAGGAGATCGAGCGCCGGCAGCACGTCCCGCAACCGCTCCGCCTTCGCCACCGAAACCGCATCCGCGGCGAGATAGGTATCGACAGGCTTCCGCGCGGCGAGGCCCGAGAGGGCTGCGGCCGGCAGATTGGCATCGACGAACCAGCGATCCGCATTGCCTGCGGCCTCGGCCGCCCATGCGCCGTCGAAGCCGTCGTAGATCGCCATGTCGGCAAAGGCGACGACCAGGCCGCCGGCCGGATCGAGAAGCGCCGTGTATCCGGCGGTCGCGGCGTCCGAAACGATCCCGACTCCGGAGGCGTCGATGCCGGCTGCCCGGGCCTGCGCCAGCACGAAGCGGCCGGCCTCGTCGTCGCCGACGCGCGAGACCAGCCGGACGTTCCTTCCGAGCCGCGCGAGGTTCTCGGCGACATTGCGGGCGACGCCGCCGGGCGACGCGCGAACCGCAGCCGGATTGGAGCTTCCGAGCGTGACCGGACCTTCCGACCGGGCGATCCGGTCGAGATGGGCGGCGCCGATCGCGGCCCAGGCGGTCGCGGCCATTCTCTCAGCGGAGCGCCGCCAGCACGCGCTTGGCGAAGCCGTCGAAGGCGTCCTTGCCGATCCAGCGGACCACCGCGACCAGGTCGTGGTCGCGGTCGATCCAGACGATGTTCGATCCGGCGCCGAGCATGAAGACGTTGGACCTGGGCGCGCTCGGCGCCTGGGTTCCGTCGGCATTGAGCCAGAACAGCAGGCCGTAGCCCTTGTGCTGCTTCGAGGGCGTCTCGCAGCGTTTGATCCAGTCCTCTGGAAGGATGCGCTTGTCGCCCCAGGCGCCGTTGCGGGCGCAGAGCAGGCCGACGCGGGCATGGTCGCGGGTCGAGATGAACAGGCCGCCGCCCCAGTGCCCGCCGCCGGAGACCGAGGTGACCTTCCTGCCCGACTCCTCGACGACCGAGGTGCGGTAGCCGTGCCACTCCCAGGTGTCGCTGGCGCCGATTGGATCCATGATCCGCTCCTTCGCCACCTCCGGCACCGCGCGCTTCAGCACGCGCAGCAGCGACAGCGAGAGGCGGTTCACGCGGACGTCGTTGTACTCCCAGTAGGTGCCGGGTGGCTGCAGCTGGCGGAACGTGCCCTTGGCCTTGCCCGCTCCCTCGGTCGCGAGGTTGCGGTTGCGATCGACCATGTCGGGCTTGCCGAACAGCTCTCCCTCCCACTCGCTGGTCTGCTCCAGCAGGTGCCGCCAGGTGATCGACTTGTTCTGGTCGGACTCGAAGCCGCCGTCCTTGACCAGCTCGCGCACCGGCCGGTCGATGTCGGGGATCAGGCGGTCGTCGACGGCGAGCCCCGAGACCAGCGCCAGATAGCTCTTGGTCACGCTGAAGGTCATGTCGGCACGCGCGGTGTCGCCCCATTCGGCGACGATCCTGCCGCCGCGCAGCAGGACGCCGTTGGGGCCGGTGCGCTCACGGGTCGGACCGATGATCTCGTTCCAGGGCGGCGGCTCGAAATGGCCGGTCTCGAGATGCTTCAGGACGTCGCGCGGCCAGGCGGTCTCGTTCGCCTTGTGGAAGGCGATGGCCTCGTCGAGCTTGGCGGGATCGATGCCGGCGTCTGCAGGCGCGACGGCGGCCCAGTCGGAACGGGAGGGGACGTATTTCATGCCGGCAGAGTTTAGCTGTCGTCTCCGCCCTCCGCTCGTCTTTCCTGACGCCATTCGCGGAGGAAGCCTAATGAAGATCACCGGCCTCGAAACCGTCCAGCTCGGCGAGTTTCCGAACCTGCTGTGGCTGCGCGTCCACACCGACCAGGGCCTGGTGGGCCTGGGCGAGACCTTCTATGCGGCGAGCACCGTCGCCTCCTACGTCCACGAGGTCCTGGCGGACAAGCTGCTCGGCGCCGACGCGCTCCGCATCGACAAGATCTCGAAGCAGATCGGGCACGACTACCTGATCGGGACCGGCTCGACCGGCGTCGAGATCCGCGCCGCCTCCGCCGTCGACATCGCGCTCTGGGACATCCTCGGCAAGCTGACCGGGCAGCCGATCCACCAGATCCTCGGCGGCCTCTCGCGCGACCGTATCCGCATCTACAACACCTGCGGCGGCTATCACTACGGGCGGAAGTTCTCGAGCAAGATCGAGGACCGCTTCGGCATGACGAAGGAGCCGCCCGGCCCCTACGACGACCTCAACGCCTTCATGAACCGCGCCGACGAGCTCGCCGAGAGCCTGCTCTCCGAAGGCATCACGGCGATGAAGATCTGGCCTTTCGACTGGGCGGCGGAGGCGAGCGGCGGCAACAACATCTCTGCATCCGAGATGGACAAGGCGATCGAGCCCTTCCGCAAGATCCGCAAGCAGGTTGGCCGGAAGATGGACATCATGGTCGAGCTGCACTCGCTGTGGAACCTGCCTACGGCAAAGAAGATCTTCTCGGCTCTGGAGGAGTTCGAGCCGTTCTGGTTCGAGGATCCGATCAAGATGACGAACCTGGATGGGATCGAGCAGCTCGCGCGCTTCACGCGCGTGCCGATCTGCGCATCCGAGACGCTGGCCGGCCGCATCGTCTTCAAGGACCTGATGGCCCGGAACGCCGCGGGCGTCATC
>CAZDGR010000161.1:0-9617 GCA_964504845.1 uncultured Rhizobium sp.
TACAACAACTGGGACTTCAACGTTCTCGGCACGATCTACGAGAAGCTGATCGGGCGCTCGCTGTTCGAGGACTTCCGCGACCTGATCGCCGGGCCGATCGGCATGCAGGACTTCCGCTACGACGGCGAGCGGAAGGACGGCGAGTATGTCGGCAACACCGACACCGATCATCCGGCCTATCCCTTCCGGATGTCGAGCCGCGACCTCGCGCGCTTCGGCCTGCTGTTCCTGCGCGAGGGACGCTGGGGCGACAAGCAGGTCATCCCGCGCCGCTGGGTCAGGGAAAGCACGGCACCAATCTCGGAAGCCGGCAATGCGGGCTCTTACGGATACATGTGGTGGGTGGCGCGCGCCGGCATCCACATCCCGGGCGTGATCCTGCCCGAAGGCTCGTATTCGGCGCGCGGCGCCGGCGGCCACAAGATGCTCGTAATCCCCAAGCATGACATCGTGCTGGTGCATCGCGTGGACACCGACATAAAGGGACGCGAGGTGAAGACCCACGAGTTTGCGCCCCTGGTCGATCTCGTGCTCGCGGCCCGTCTCGGGCGCGGGTGGTAGAAAGGAGAATGGAAGCATGGCGACGCTACTGACCGAACGCGGCCGCTTCGAGGCGGGTCGCAGCGACGGCGAGAGCCTCTGGCTCTCCCCCGCGGCGCTCGGCGAGGCGACCGGATGGGACTTGAAGCCGGAAGGCTTCTGCCGCGGCGACATCTGCGTGCCGCTGCCGCCGGGCCGTGAGGCCGAGTTCAGGCGCGGCAACGAGGTCGACGCGGCGAGACTGTTCCGGCATGCCGGCCAGCCGATCGTCGCCAGCCGCGACAAGAGCGTCTGGTCTCTCGGCACCTCGGCCGGGATCCGCACGAACGCGCTCGCGAGCCTGGAGGCGCCTGACGTGGCGCTGCCGGACCTCGAGGGGCGCATCCACCGGCTCTCCGATCAGCGCGGCAAGAAGGTCTTCCTCTCGACCTGGGCGTCCTGGTGAGGCTGTCGCTTTGACTTGCCCGTGTGGCAGCAACTGTACGACGAGCTCAAGGACTACGGCTTCATGGTGTTCGCAGTGGCGATGGACAGTCGCGGCGTCGAGGCGGCGAAGCCGTGGATCGACGCGGCGAAATCCACCTACGTCTCGGTGATCGATGCCGAGCATCGGCTGGCCGACCTCTACAACATGGTCAACGTGCCGGAAGCGGTGTGGATCGACGAGGCCGGCAAGATCGTGCGCCCAACCGAGGTCGCCGGCAGCGGCGACTATTTCCGGAAGATGGATCGCCAGACCAAGCAATTGCCCGAAGACGGCAAGGTCATGCGCGAAACCATGCGCGCACACTACATGAACGCGCTCCGCGACTGGGTGAAGAACGGCACGAAGAGCCAGTACGCTTTCGACTCCAAGGCCGCCCGCGCCCATGTCCGGCCTCAATCGGAAGACGTGGCGCTCGGTCATTGCTGGTTCCGCTTGGGCCAGCATCTGCACGACGCCGGAATGACCGACGAAGCCGAGGCAGCGCTCGCGGAGGCAAGCCGGTTGCATCCGGACTCCTGGAACATCTGGCGCCAGATGGGCGACTTGAAGCTCAAGGGCCAGCCCAACCCGGACTTCTGGGCGCGCGTCGACACGCTCGGCGACAAACGCTACTACGGCAAGATCGACATGCCGGGCATGCCGTGAGGAACGCGGCCTTCAGCCGCCGCGCGCTGCTGTAGTCTCCTTCTCTTCCTTGTCTCGCCGTCGCGCCGGTCGCAGCCCAGACGGACGAACCCGCTGCGGCGCGCAAGCCCCTCGCCGGTGCGCTGGCCATCGACATCCATTCCCAAGCCGGCCGCGCCTTCGACCGGACCAACGTGCCGCAGAATGCACCGTTTACCCCGGTAGCGGCGCCGATGCACGAAGGCGGCAGGCCATCGCCGGAACGGGTGGCGTCACCGGCAACTGGCCACCATCGAGCGTCTTCCCGAATATCGCCGCGCTTCCCGCCGGCCTGGCCCGGATGGTCGACGCCACCGGCATCGACCATGTCGGCATCGGCACCGACATGAACGGTCTCACCGCGCCGCCGACGTTCTCCAGCCATCGCAGGCAATTCGTAGCAACAATTCTTACATTATGGTTGAACGCCTCCTGCGCGACGGGAACAATCACCGGAACCGGCGTTCGCCGGGCGACCCACCAAGGACAAAGACTCCATGGCCGACCTCCGCTTTCTCGGCATTTCCGGCAGCCTGCGCAAAGGCTCCTTCAACTCATCTGCGCTCAGGGCCGCCGCCGGGCTGATGCCTGCCGGGGCCAGCCTCGAGATCTTCGAAATCTCGGCGATCCCGCTCTATAACGAGGACGTGAAGGTGCAGGGCTTCCCCGAACCGGTGCAGAAGCTCCGCCAGAAGATCGCCGAGGCGGACGGTCTCGTCCTCGCTACGCCCGAGTACAACTACTCGATCTCCGGCGTGCTCAAGAACGCGATCGACTGGGCGTCGCGCCCGCCCGAGCAACCGTTCAACGACAAGCCGGTCGCGATCATGAGCGCGGCGCCGGGCCTCTTCGGCGGCACGCGTGCCCAGCACAATCTTCGGCAGATGGGCATCTTCCTCAACATGCACTTCGTCAACAAGCCGGAAGTGTCCATCGCCGGCAGCGCGTCCAAGTTCGATGCCAACGGAATCCTCACCGACGAGACCACCAAGGGCCTGATCAAGGACCTGATGGCCGAGCTGGTGGCCTGGACCAGGCGCCTCAAGAAGACCTGACCTTCGAAGGGCGGGTTGCGGACGGACGGCCTCCAAGCGATCATTTCGGCGGCATCTGCCGCCGTCGTCATCAGCCTCCGCCCTCCCGGGAGGCATCGAACCGGCGCGGCGGCCTGCCGCGCCGCGTTTCGCTTCGGGAGGACGTCCATGGCATGTCGCTTGCTGATCTGCGCTCGTACACGCAGCGGAGAGCGTCGGCGGTGATCTCCGCCTTCGACGAGATGGGAGAACAGGCATCGCCGCGGCCGGCTTATGCCGGCGTCGCCGCCTGGCTCGCCGAGACACCTGCGGCCGCCCTGAACGCGAAGCTGGACGAAGCCGAGCTGATCTTCCGGCGAACCGGCATCACCTTCGCCGTCTACACCGAGGGCGGCGATCCCGAGCGCCTGATCCCCTTCGACATCATTCCGCGCGTCCTGGATGCCCGCGAGTGGTCGGTGCTCGAGCGCGGCCTCGCCCAGCGCGTCCGCGCGCTCAACGCCTTCATCGCCGACGTCTACGGGCCGCAGGAGTTCGTGCGCGCCGGGAAGATTCCCGCACCGCTGGTTCTTCACAACCCCGGCTTCGCCGCCGAGATGGTCGGGCTCAAGGTTCCGGCCGGCGTCTACACGCACATCGCCGGCATCGACATGGTCCGCGTCGGGCCGGACGAGTTCTACGTGCTCGAGGACAATTGCCGTACGCCGTCGGGTGTCTCCTACATGCTGGAGAACCGCGAGGCGACGATGCGGCTCTTCCCCGACCTGATCCGCCGCCATCGCATCCGCCCGGTCTCGCACTATCCCGAGGAGCTGCTCGGCACGCTGCGCTCGGTCGCGCCGCCGGCCGCCTCCGACAACCCGACCGTCGTGCTGCTGACGCCCGGCTCCTACAACAGCGCCTACTACGAGCACTCGTTCCTCGCCGACGAGATGGGCGTCGAGCTGGTCGAAGGCGTCGACCTAGTGGTCGAGGACCTCGTCGTCTACATGCGCACCACACGCGGCCGCCAGCGCGTCGACGTTGTCTATCGCCGCATCGACGACGCCTTCCTCGACCCGCTCGCCTTCCGGCCGGACTCGGCGCTCGGCGTGCCGGGCCTGATGGCCGCCTATCGCGCCGGCAACGTCACGCTCGCCAACGCCGTCGGCGCCGGCATCGCCGACGACAAGGCGGTCTATACCTACGTACCCGAGATGGTGCGCTTCTTCCTCGGCGAGGAACCGATCCTGAAGAACGTGCCGACCTATCGCTGCTCGGAGGCGGACGAACGCGCCCATGTGCTCGACCGGTTGCACGAGCTGGTGGTCAAGGACGTTCACGGCTCGGGCGGCTACGGCATGCTGGTCGGGCCGCACGCGACCAAGGCAGAGCGCGCCGCCTTCGCAGAGAAGATCAGGACGGCTCCCGACCGCTACATCGCCCAGCCGACGCTCAGCCTCTCGACCTGCCCGACCTTCGTCGACAACGGCATCGCGCCCAGGCATGTCGACCTTCGGCCGTTCGTGCTTTCCGGCCGCGACATCAGGATCGTGCCCGGCGGCCTCACCCGGGTCGCGCTTCGCGAGGGGTCCCTGGTGGTGAACTCGAGCCAGGGCGGCGGTACCAAGGACACGTGGGTGCTGGATGGCTGAGCCGTCATGCTGAGCCGTACCGCCGAGAACCTGTTCTGGCTCGCCCGCTACGTCGAGCGGGCGGAGAACGTGGCGCGCCTGCTCGACGTCGCGATGCGCATGTCGAGCCTGCCGCACGGCCCGGCCGACGGCCCGGACGAGTGGCACTCGGCGATCGTCGCCGCCGGCTGCGAGCGGAGCTTCTATGACAAGCACGAGCGCGCTTCGGCCGAGAGCGTGATCGACCATCTTGCCCGCGATCCCGACAACCCGTCCTCGATCCTCTCGTGCCTGGAAACCGCGCGCCACAACGGCCGCGCCGTCCGCACCGCGCTCACGGCCGACATGTGGGAGGCGGTAAATGCCACCTGGCTCGAGACGCGGAAGCTGACCCGTGACGACTTCGTGCCGGGCCGGGTCGGACGCTTCCTCGAGCGGGTCAAGGAACGGTCGCTGCTGTTCGGCGGCGCCGCCGGCGCAACCATGCTCCGGAGCGATGCCTACTGGTTCACCCGGCTCGGCACCTTCGTCGAGCGAGCCGACAACACCGCCCGCATCCTCGACGTGAAGTATCACGTGCTGCTGCCGAAGGCGGAGCCGGTCGGCGGCTCCGTCGACTACTACCAGTGGACCGCGATTCTGCGTTCGGTTTCGGCGCTCCGCTCCTATCACTGGGTCTATCGCGACCGGATCAAGCCATGGCTGGTGGCCGAGCTGCTGATCCTCAGGCCCGAGATGCCGCGGTCGCTGATGAGCTGCCTCGGCGAGATCGCGCGCCAGCTCGAGGTGCTGGGCCAGGCCTATGGCTCGCGCGGCGAATGCCACCGTCTCGCCGGCCAGCTCGAGGCCAGGCTCCGCTTCGGCAAGGTCGAGGCGATCTTCCAGTCCGGCCTGCACGAGTTCCTGACCGAGTTCATCGATTCCAACACCGTGCTCGGCGACGAGATCGGCCGGCACTATCTCTTCTAGCTCCATGCGCATCCGGATCCGCCACGAAACCCGTTATCGCTACGACGGCCCGGTCGACTACGCCGCCCAGGTCGTACGCCTGACACCGCGCGGTCACCAAGGCCAGCGTGTGATGTCGTGGCGCGTCGCCGACGGGAACGGCCGCGTGCTCTCCGGGTTCGAGGACGGGTACGGAAACCGCAGCCATCTCGCTACGCTCGCCCGACGACACGAAGAGTCGGCGATCGTCGTGACAGGAGAGGTCGAAACCGCTGACACCAGCGGCGTCGTCGCCGGCGCGGTCGACCCGCTTCCGTCGTTCTACTTTCTCAGACGCACCGAGGCGACGATGCCCGATGCGGCGATCGAGGCGCTGGCGCGAGGACAGGAAAGGATCGCCGACCCGATCGAACGGCTGCATCGGCTGATGCTCGATGTCCGCGCCCGCATCGCCTACGAGATCGGCTCAACGTCGGTCGCCACGTCGGCCGCCGAGGCGCTCGCGCGCGGCCGTGGCGTCTGCCAGGACCATGCGCATGTGCTGATCGCCTCGTCGCGGCTGTTGGGATTCCCGGCGCGCTATGTCAGCGGCTACCTCTGGGACGGCTCGCTGACCGCACCGGCCGAAGCGAGCCACGCCTGGGCCGAGGTCCGGATCCCCGGCCTCGGCTGGGTCGGCTTCGACGCCGCCAACGGCGTCTCGCCGACCGCCTCGTATGTCCGGATCGCCACCGGCCTCGACTATGCGGACGCGGCGCCGGTCCGCGGCGTCCGCCGCGGCGGCGCCGGTGAAACCCTTGCGGTGTCGGTGGAAGTGCAGCAGGTTCAGGCGCAGCAGTGACCTTTTACCGCGCCGGGTGTTTAGGACGACAGAATGACCTACTGCGTTGGCCTTCGCCTCAAGGATGGGCTCGTCGTGCTGGCCGACACCCGCACCAATGCGGGCGTCGACAACATCGCGACGTTCTGCAAACTGCATGTGGTCGAGATTCCCGGCGAGCGGATGATCTGCCTCGCAACCGCGGGAAATCTCGCGGTCACGCAGGCGGTGGTCAACCTCGTCTCCGAAGGATTCGAAAGTCTCGAATCCGGAGTCATGGAGACGCTGGCCAAGGCGCCGACGATGTTCCGTGCCGCCCAGATCGTCGGCGAGGCCGTGCGCAAGGTCTATGAAATCCACGGCGAGGCGATGCGGGCCCAGCATGTCGGCTTCGACGTGGCGCTGCTGCTCGCCGGACAGATCAAGGGGCGATCGCCCCGGCTCTTCCAGGTCTATTCCGCCGGCAACTTCATCGAGGCGACCGAGGACACGCCGTTCCTGCAGATCGGCGAGCACAAGTACGGCAAGCCGATCCTCGACCGTGCCGCCCGCTACGATGCCGAGCTCTACGACGCGATCAAGCTGGTCCTGGTCTCGATGGACTCGACGCTACGCTCGAACCTGACTGTTGGGCTGCCGGTCGATCTGCTCGTCTACAAAAGGGACGCGCTGGCGGTCGACATCCGCCGCCGCATCGGCGAGGACGATCCGTATTTCCGGAGCCTGCGCGAGCAATGGTCGACGGCGCTGCGGGAGGCCTATCTCGCGATTCCAAGGCCGGACTGGGCGCGCTAGGCCAAGCGGGCGCGGCTCCGGAACGGCCGGAACTCGCGCCCCGACTGATCGAAGAACACCGAGAGCAGGACGAGCACGTCGACGGTCGTGCCGTCGGCAGCCAGCGGCAGGACCAGGTTCTCGATCGCGGTGACCCGTCCCTTGAGGATCGTCTGCGCCGGCGGCCCGAAACGCCAGACCGGCTTGCCGGATTCGGCCGCCAGGCGGAAATAGCGTGGAAAGGTATCGGCCAGCTTGCCTGTCGTGTCCTCGCCGTAGGCGTCGCGGATCATCGATCCGATCAGACGGTATCGGACCGCGCGAAGCTCTCCGTCCGCGCGCAGCAGATCGAGGGTCATGACCTGCGGCAGGAGCCGGCCGACCGCCGAAGGGTCGAAATGCTGGCGCCCCGGGAGCAGGTGCGGCGACGGGCGCATTCCCTGCCACGCGTCGGCGACCTGATGGATCTTGGGCGAACGCAGGCGCACCGGATCGAGCGTGTCGAGAAATTCCACTTCGTCGGCGATCGGCGTCGCGCGGAGAGTCCCGGCCTTGGCGTCGGGTTTTCGAAGCGCGATCATGCCCGCCTTCTCCCTGCGCCGGCGACGACTGCACCAACGACGCTATCGAGCGTCTGGCCGAACGTCATTGCGCCGCGCCGGATGCCGGAAAGGAAGTTCGGGCCGATCCGGCCGAGGAGGCTCGGCCGGCGCGTCACCGGCCAGCGGAGCTCATAGGCCGCCAACAGCCAGCGAACGCTTTCGTCCGTGTCGAGGAGCGGCAGCAGCAGCCTGCTGTAGGGGACGTTCGTCCCGTCGGGAAGCCGTATCGAGCTGTGACCAGAACGAGGCTCGCAGAGTGCGATCGCCTCGTCGTAGACCGCCCAGATGTCCGGGCGATGGCGTCGTGCCAGCACCTGGCTGCCGAGGAGATTGGTTGCATTGCGCCCGAGCGCCGCGACCAGCTGCTGGCCGGCAAGCAGGCAACGGAGATCGCCGTCGTCCAGAACCTCAACCAGCGCGATGCGATCGAGACCGTAGGCGATCTCGGCAGGATCGAGGTCGCGGCGCATCGGCGCGCGGCGCTCGCCGCGAAGCTCATGCCAATAGGCGAGCAATCTGATCAGGACGGGCTCTGCAGGCATCGCATGCGCGAGATGCCCGTCGGTCTTCCTCATGGTCATGGCGCGGCTCGACTCTCAACGATGGGGGACTGACGACGGAATGGAGCCGGCAACCGTGCTCGGATGAGCCCATGGGGTCGCCGTTGCGGGGCACTCTTACCACTCGCTCGTAAACACAATGTAAATGGTTACATCCGCCGGCCTCCTGCGAGGCCGGAATCGACGCCAATGGCGATTTTGCAAGTTAGGGAATGCAGTCGCGGGCGAGCGAGAACGGAAATGTCCGGGAACGGGAAAGAATGGCAACTACTCGTTTGAGCCGGCCGGTCGGAGCGAGCAAGTCGCGGCGGAGACGGGTGGGCCGTCTCCGCCGCGATCCGATTTATTTCATCACCACGTCCTTGAGATAGACGAAGTCGAGCGGCGACTGCTGGATCGAGGCGACGCTGTCGCGCGCCGCCCAGACCGTCGCCTGCTGCTGCAGCGGGATATGGCCGAAGTCGTCTTTATGGATCTTCAGCGCCTCCTGCATCATCGCCCGACGCTTGACCGGATCCATCTCGACGCCGACCGCCTTCGTCAGCTCCTCGACGCGCGGATTCTTGTACATGCCGGCGTTCCAGATGCCGCCTTCGGTCATCAGGTTCACCAGCACGTGGTGGGCGTCGAAGGTGCCGGGGATCCAACCCAGCATGTACATGCTGGTGTTGTAGTTGCCCGGCTTGCCGGCCTTGGCAAAGTGCAGCGCCTTGGTCTGGGCGTTCAGCTTCACCTGGACGCCGATGCGCGCCAGCATCGGCACCACCGCCTGGCAGAGCGCCTCGTCGTTGACGTAGCGGTCGTTCGGGCAGTCGAGCGTGATCGGGAAGCCGTTGGGGTAGCCCGCCTCGACCATCAGCTTCTTGGCGCCGTCCGGATCGAAGGGATAGCGCTTGTTGAGGTCGGCATCGAAGCCTTCGATGCCGGGCCCGATCAGCAGGCCGGTCGGGGTCGCGGCCCCACGCATGATGACGCGCGCGATCGTGTCCATGTCGATCGCCTGGTACATCGCCTGGCGGACGCGCTTGTCCTTGAGCGGATTCTTGCCGGTGCCCGGCATGTCGAGCAGCTCGGCCCGTCCCTGGTCGAGGCCGAAGAACACGGTCATCACGCCCTGGCCGGTCAGGATGCGCACGCCCGGCGTCGAAGCAAGTCGCTGCACGTCCTGCGGCGCCACCGGGAACATCATGTCGATCTCGCCCGAGACGATGGCCGCCAGGCGCGTGGCATCGGCCTTGATCGGCCGGAACGTGACCTCGGTCAGGTTATGCGCGGGCTTGCCCCACCATCCCGCATGCGGCGCCAGCGTCGTCTGCTGATCCGGCGTGCGGCCGGTCACCTTGAACGGGCCGGTGCCGTTGGCGTTCAGGTTGGCATGGCTGGTCGGATTGGCGCCGCTCGCCGGATCGGCCGAGGCGTTCCTCTCCGACCATGCCTTCGACATCACGAACAGGAACGGCAGGCCCTGCAGCACAACAGGGTCCGGCGCCTTGGTGCGGATCTCGACGGTGGAGTCGTCGATCACGGTCGCCGCTTCGATGCCGGGCGCGGCCGGCGCCATCGTCGAGTTCGGATG
>CAZDGR010000162.1:0-9591 GCA_964504845.1 uncultured Rhizobium sp.
GATGCAGCTTACCGAGCCGGAAGTCCGCGCCGCGATCGGCGGCGCGATGACCATGATGTTCCTCGCCGCCCTCGAGACCACGATCGTCTCGACGGCGCTGCCCTCGATCGCCGCCGACCTCGGCGACGTGCACATGCTTTCCTGGGTCATCACCGCCTACCTGCTGACCTCCACCTGCATCACGCCGATCGCCGGCAAGCTCGGCGACCTCTATGGCCGCCGCCGCCTGCTGCATGCGGCGCTTGCGGTGTTCCTGGTGGCATCCGTGCTCTGCGCGCTTGCGACCTCCATGCTGGAGCTGACGCTCGCCCGTGCGCTGCAAGGCATCGGCGGCGGCGCGCTGATCACCTCGGCCCAGGCGGCGGTCGCCGACGTGGTGGCGCCCAGGGAGCGCGGCAAGTACAGCGCCTATTTCTCGATGGTCTGGGGCTCGTCGTCGCTGCTCGGCCCCAGCGTCGGCGGCATCATGGCCCAGCACCTCGGCTGGCCGTCGATCTTCTGGCTCAACCTGCCGATCGGCATCGCCGCCCTCCTCTTCTCCGACAGCGCGCTCAAGCGCGTGCCGATCCATGGCCGCAAGGCGCCCTTCGACTGGCTCAGCATCGTGCTGCTGGCCTCGGGCAGCGTCGGGCTCCTGCTGGCGCTGTCGCTCGGTGGCACCCGCTTCGCGTGGAACTCGCCCGAGCTCCTGGCCGGTCTCGGGATCGGCATCGTGGTGCTCGCCGCCTTTGCGCTCCGGCAGGCCCGGATCCCCGATCCGATCCTGCTGCCGCGCTTCTTCACCGACCGCGTCGTCGGCCCGACGCTGACCACGATCTTCCTCTCATTCGGCGCCTACATGGTCGTCGCGGTCCTGGCGCCGACCTTCTACCAGGTGGGCCTGCAGATCCCGGCCGCGACCGTCGGCTTCCTGATGATGCCGATGATGATCTCGTCGACCTTCACCGCCTGGCTTGCCGGCCGCTACACCAAGACCCACGGCAAGTACCGGATGCCGCCGTTCGTCGGGCTTCCGGTCTCGATCGGCTCGCTCGCCGCGCTGGCGTTCTTCGCCGGCCGGGTCTCGGCGCTGGAGACGACCGTGCTGCTGACGATCTTCGGCTTCGGCATCGGCGTGATCTTCCCGGTGACGATGGTCGCCGCCCAGAACGCGGTCGAGCGCCGCGACATCGGCGCGGTCACCGGCGCGGTCAGCTTCGCGCGCGCGCTGGGCGCGGCGATCCTGATCGCCGCCGCCTCGGCGCTGGTGCTGGGCCTGATCGTCGCCTGGGTTCCGGACATGGCCGGTCTCGGCAGCCTGGACGAGCTGGTCCGCCAGCCGCTGGCCCCGCCAGCCCGGGTCGAGGTGGCGCATGCCTTCGGGGTGATGTTCGGGGCGGTCGTCGCGGTCCTCCTGCTCGCGCTCGCCGTGTTCGTCACGGTCGAGCACCGGCCGCTCAAGGCGACGATGGAGTAGCCGCCCCCGGAGCGGCAACGAGCCGGATTCTCAGCCGCGACCGACGAAGGGCATCTTCGTCGCCATCACGGTCAGGAACAGCACGTTGGCGTCCAGCGGCAGGCTCGCCATGTAGGAGACCGCGCCGGCGACCGCCTGCACGTCCATGCGGGGCTCGACCATCATCTCGCCGGTCGGCTGCAGGATGCCCTTCTGCATGCGCTCGGTCATCTCGGTCGCGGCGTTGCCGACGTCGACCTGGCCGCAGGCGATGTCGTACTTGCGCCCGTCGAGCGCGGTCGACTTGGTGAGGCCCTGGATCGCGTGCTTGGTCGCCGTATAGGGCGAGGAGTTGGGGCGCGGGGTGTGCGCCGAGATCGAGCCGTTGTTGATGATGCGCCCGCCGCGCGGGTTCTGGTCCTTCATGATCTTGATGGCTTCCTGCGTGCAGAGGAACGGGCCGGTGAGGTTCGTCTGCACCACGGCCATCCACTGCTCGTAGGTGAGGTCTTCCATGTTGATGCCCGGCGCGCCGATGCCGGCATTGTTGAAGAGCACGTCGAGGCGCCCGAAGGTCTCCTTGGTCCTGGCGAACAGCGTCTTGATCGAGGCATGGTCCTGGACGTCGGTCGGAACCACGAGGGTCTTGGCCGAGCCCGCGCGCTTTGCCGTCTCGTCCAGCGTGTCCTTCTTCCGGCCGGCCAGCACCACGGCGAAGCCGTCCTTGGCGAGCGACAGCGCGGCGGCGCGGCCGATGCCGCTGCCCGCACCGGTGACGATGGCGATCTTCTGGGACGAGGCCATGGGAAGCTCCTTTTGGTTCTTTGTCTAGGTGCCGGCGCAATGGGCACGGCCGAGGAAGGAACCGGAAGGATATCTCAAACGCCGAGGGCTAGTCCCCGGCGAACACAGCCTTTACGAAATCGCGACGGCCGCGTGCCTCTTTCCCGGTCGAGCGAACGTACCCCGCCCGTCGATTAGGCCCTGGCGGCGTAGAACAGGTTGGTCTGACTGCGAATGTCGACCTGACGAACATCGTCAAAGCCGGCTTCACGCAGGAGCGCCTCGGTGCGGGACGGTCCCATGCAGGTACCGAGCCCCTCGCCGCCGGCCGCCAGTGACTGAGTCATGCAATGAAACAGACTGAAGCCATAGTACATCGTACCGATGGGGTGCATGTTCTCGGCAATCGTGTCGCCAGCCCTAGGCTCGACAACGAACAGAGTGCCACCGGGCTTGAGCAGATTGCGCATCTCGCGGAGGGTGGTGCGTGGACGAGCGAAGTCATGCACGCAGTCGCAGGCGGTGATGAGGTCGAAGCCATCGCCGCGCTCGATCGTCGCTGTGGTAGTGGCAAGAAAGCGCACCCTGGCACCGGCGGCTCGGGCGTGCCGCTCCGCCCGCGCAATCGACTGGCCATCGGGATCGAGGCCGACCACCTCGCAGTTGGGGAATTTTCGCGCGATCGCGGTTGCGACGCGGCCTACGCCGCAGCCGACATCGAGTACACGGCCTCCCCGCTCAAGCTGGCTCACGACATCGGGCAGTTTTCCTAGCCAATAGCTGCCGAAGCGTTGCTCGTACTGGCCAGCGTTGATCATGTCGAGCGCCTCCACTGCGGCTGGTCCGAAGGCACCGAAATCGACACCTCCGCCGTTTCGGAAAGATTCCGCCACTTGAGGCGCGACAGAGAGCAAGACGGGCACGAAGTGGAACAGGCCTCCCATGAAGTGATCGGTGCCCTCAGAGGCAAGCAGGTATGAATGCTCGGCGGGCAAGCGATAGGTATCGGTCGATGTCTCATGGACCAGATACCCGGCGGAAGCCATGCCACGCAGCCACTCCTCGACATAGCGGAGCTGCAGGCCACTTTCTTCAGTCACCTCGGCTGCGGTCATGGGGCCCCGCTCCGCCATTGACCGAAACAAGCCGGTTGCAGCACCAAGATATGCCATACCGACGGCCATCGCCCCGGCCATATCTCGGTAGATACGATCGGCGAATTGGCGGATCAGCTCTTTGTCCATGATCGCCTCCACTAAAAGTCGAGTTGCCCCGATAGCAGAAGTGGCCCGTGAATGAGTTTCAAGTCGCAGGTGATGTTTGGCAACACCTGAGTAGCCGCATGAGAGTGTCGGGTCGCTCCAGCGACCTTGGGCATGGTTTCCCTGGCACACGATTGGCGGCGGACGGCAAAACGAAGCCACCTTTCTCCATTCACCGCGGCGCTTGTGAGTGAGAAGGATTTGGCCCCTTAGACGAATACCTCTTTGACCAGGCTACGATAGAGCAGCAGCTGGCGCGGCAGGAGCTTTGGCTCCGACTGGATCTTTCCAAGGACCAGCCCGCCTTCGACCAGGGTCGTCAGCATGTCGGCCAGATCGTCGAGCTTCAGGTCGATCTTCGGCGGATAGCGCTCGGCGATCTCCTTCAGGTATCCGGCGAAGCGGATGCGCCAGTTCAGCATGCCCTCGCGGGTGAGATCACGGACCTCGCGGTTGAAGAGCTGCTCCTGGTAGCAGATCGAGGCGACGAGACAGCCCGGATAGTTAGCCGGCAGGTTGTCGAGGAACTCGGCCAATAGCTTCACGCCGATCAGGAAGGCACGCAGCGGATCGTCGTCGAGCTCGCGGGCGCGTCCGAAGATGCCGTCCAGGATCTCGTCGTCCTGCTCGAAGTGGCGCTCGACCAGCGCGATCGCGAGCTCCCGCTTGTCGCGGAAGTGATAGAAGAACCCGCTCTTGGTGATGCCTGCGCCGGCCACGAGCTCGTCGATCGACGTGCCGGCGAAGCCCTTCTGGATGATCGAGACCTTGGCGAGATCCATCAGCCGCTCGCGCGCCGATGGCTTCGCGCACGGGCTTGGCTTCCCGCAAAGGGCTTTCACATCGGGAACGGTTTGCGGAACTGAAATCTGGGCGGTCATCTGCGCAGTCATTGTGATCTTCGTCACTCCACCGTCGGTACAGTTCGGGGCACGAACAAAGGCGTTCCAGCCCCGGGAAATCGGACTAACGCGTTGGCGGGAAGAATTATTCCCGGGCTTTACCATAAGTCGGCTAGAGCGTCCGCCCGATTCCGACGTATTCCATCGCTCCGCTCAGGGAAGAGCGAACGAAGCACGAAGGACGACAGACGATGCGTACCACTACCGATCTCTGGGGCAACCCGGTCTCCAACGCCTCCGCCGCCGATATCCGCGGGCTCGAAGGCGCGATCACCTTGATGAACGCTTATCAGGCCGACCCGCTCGCCGCCGTCGACCGCCTGATCGCCGACAATCCTGAGTTCGCGATGGCGCATGCCTTCCGCGCGGGCATGCTCGCCACCACCGGCGACAAGGCATTCGAGGGCGAGCTTGCGAAGTCGGTCGCCGCCGCCGAGGCGCTGCTGCCGAAGGCCAACGACCGCGAGCGCCTGCACATCGCCGCCACCCGCGCCTGGCTCGACGGCCGCTTCGAGGAGGCGAACGACCGCTGGGGCCGCGCCGCGATGCTCTGCCCGCGCGACATCCTCGCGGTCCAGTTCGCGCAGCTCAGCGACTTCTTCCTGGGCTACTCGCACATGCTGCGCGACCGGGTGGCCCGGGTGCTGCCGCACTGGGACAGGAACGTGCCGAACTACGGCTTCGTGCTCGGCATGTACGCCTTCGGCCTGGAGGAGTCGGGCGACTACGCCCAGGCCGAGTCCATGGGGCGCGAGGCGGTCGCGCTCGACGGACGCGATGCCTGGGCCGCGCATGCGGTGGCCCATGTGATGGAGATGCAGGGACGTGCCACCGACGGCGCCGAGTGGCTCGAGACCACGTCGGCCCACTGGGCGCCGAACGGCCTCTTCAACTTCCACAACTGGTGGCACCAGGCCCTGTTCGTGCTGGACACCGGCGACGTGAAGGGTGCGCTCGGGATCTTCGACAAGAAGATCGCGGCGAACGGCTACAACCAGGCGCTCGAGCTGGTCGACGGCGCGGCGATGATGTGGCGTCTCTCCTCGTTCGGCCACGACGTCGGCGACCGCTGGACCGCGATCGCGGACGGCTGGACCACCCGCCTGGACGACGGCTACTACGCCTTCAACGACCTGCACGCGATGATGTCGTTCATCGGTGCCGGCCGGGCGGCAGAGCAGAAGCTGCTGCTGAAGGCGGCCGAGCGCTCGGCGGAGGGCACGGGCACCAACGCGATGATGAGCCGCGAAATCGGCCTGCCGTCGCTCAAGGGCTTCATGGCCTTCGGCCGCGGCGCCTATGACGAGGCGGTCGAGCGCCTGCTGCCGGTCCGCGGCAAGGCCAACCGCTTCGGCGGCAGCCACGCCCAGCGCGACATCTTCTCATGGACGCTGGTCGAAGCCGCGTTGCGCGCGGGCGACCGCTCGCTGGCGGAGGGCCTGGTCGCCGAGCGTCTGGCGGGCAAGCCCGAGAGCCGCATCAACCTCGCCTGGGACGAGCGCGTCTGCCAGCTCCCGGCACGGCTGGCGGCGTAATCCTCGTCGTTTCGGACTCCCTCTCCCGCCGCTGGCGGGCGAGGGAGCCGATCCTTGCCTCGCTTCCGACCGGGTGAGACAGTCGCGCGGTGACAGGAACGTCGACGGATGAGGCCTTTGAGAAGGCCCTCGCACGCGAGATCATCGCCAGCGAGATCCTGCGGGCGAAGGTTCTCGCCATCAGCCTGAGCCTGCTCGTCGCCGTCATCACGATTGTCTTCGCCGTTGGCCATGACGCGATCCAGAAATTCGTCATCCGACCCGTCGCCTGGTGGGTGGAGCTCACCGTCTTCGGCCCGTTCATCCTGTACGAATGCTTCGTGGTCTTCATTCTTTCCCGCTTTGCCGCGCGGGGAACGCATCCGCCCCGGATCGCCCGCTATGCCAACGCGGCCATCGAGGTCAGCCTGCCGTCGGTGATCATGCTGGTCGCCAGTACCTACGTGACACCGGATCTCGTCTTCAGCGCCTGGCCGTCCCTTCTCTACTTCGTCTTCATCCTCGCCTCGACGCTCAGGCTCAACTTCGCGCTCCCCGCGGTGACCGGCACCGTCGCCGCGGCAGAGTACATGGCGGTCGCCGCCTTTATCCTGCCGCTCTCTTCATCGGCGGATCAGGCGCAGCTGACGCCGATTTTCCACGAAGGCCGCGCCCTCATCATGCTGATCGCCGGGGTCGTCGCCGGCCTCGTGGCGATGCGGCTGCGGGCGAACCTGGTACGCGTGCTGACGGAGTCGGCCGCGCGCGAGCGCGTCGTCAATCTCTTCGGCCAGCACGTCTCTCCGTCGGTGGTCGAACGCCTGCTCGGCACCGAGATCGAGGCCGAGGCCGAAGCACGGCGGGTCTGCGTCATGTTTCTCGACATCCGCGACTTCACCGCGTTCACCCGGCAGCGCAGCCCAGGCGAGGTCGTAGGCTTCCTCAACCGCGCCTTCGGCTTCATGGTCGAGGCAGTCGACCGTCACGAGGGCTTCGTCAATAAATTCCTCGGCGACGGATTCATGGCGATCTTCGGCGCGCCGCTGCCGGACCCGCGCGCCGCGGAGCATGCCCTCGCCGCGGCGCGCGAGATCCTGGCCGAGATCGACCGGCGCAGATCGGCCGGCGAGCCCACGCCCCGGGTCGGCATCGGCCTTCACTTCGGCATGGCGATGACCGGCAATGTCGGTTCGCCGCGCCGCAAGGAGTACACGGTGATCGGCGACACCGTGAACCTCGCCGCCCGCATCGAGCAGCTGAACAAGAACCTCGGCTCGCGGCTTCTCGTGTCCGATGCGGTCGCCGACGCCATCGGTCCGGCACTCGGGTCGGCCGAACGGCGCACGGAGACCGTGAAGGGCTATGCCGAGCCGATCACGGTCTGGCGCCTGGACTAGCTACAGCAACCCCGACCTGCCCGGCAGCGGCGTCTCCTTGCCGTTGGACTTCGGCGCCTTGTAGGGGCGCGGCTTGCCGCCACGCTTCGGCTGCTTCAGCGCGATCCCGCCGGTCTCCTTCGAGCGGAGATCGACGAAGTCGGCCCAGGTGTGCGGGTTCAGCAGCAGCCGCGCCACCGCCTCGGCCGCGGCCTTGGTCAGCTTCTTCCCTTTCTCCGCCGACGACAGCGTCGGGTCGCCGATGACGCCGTTGTGCGTGCGATGAGCGAACGAGTACCAGCGATACGCGCCGTTGGCCGAGATCTCGGATATCCCCTGGGTCTTCGGTCCGGCGATCTTGCTCAAGGCCGAGGTGTCGACCAGGCCCGGCTCGAACTGCAGCATCATCGAGGTTTCGGCCTCGCAGGCGTGCTGCGTGCCTTTCTGGCGGACCAGGAGTGCGGCGAATTCCTTTTCGGCCTCGTGGAAGTAGCCGGTGGTGACGATCGGGATCTTAAACTCGGTCGTGAGGTCGGCGACCGCGACCTTGGATGCGGCGACATTGCCGCCATGGCTGTTGGCGATGCAGATGCGTCGGAAGCCCTGCTCGACCAGGCAGTTCACCAGCCGGCGAAGCACCCGGTACCAGGTGTCGTAGTCGAGCGACAAGGTGCCGCCGAACGGGATGTGATGGTCGGAAAGCCCGCACCACAGCACCGGCGTCACCACGATGGGCTGGGTCTTGGCGACGATCCGGGCCGCCGCCCGTGCCACCTCGCCGCCGAGGCGGGAATCCACCTGCACCGGCAGGTGCGGCCCGTGCTGCTCGATCGCGCCGACCGGCAGGATCACGATCGCATCCTGCTCGGCCAGCTTGCGCAGCTCGTGCGCCTTCAGGTTCGCCCATTCGATTTCCATGGATCCCACCTCCGTTGACGTGATCGCCGGATTACAGGCGGGCGCTCCCCTGGCCGTCAACGAACCGAACAAGAGAGCGAAATCCGCTCCTAAGGGAACCTGTCGAGAGTCGTTGCGTTACCGCAGCACCTCACTCAGGGAAGTTTCCATGGCTGCCGGCACCAAGCGCAAGCGAACCTCGAAACGCTCGCCCGAGACCGCACGCCCCGCGACGACCGTCGGCAAGACCGTCCGCAAGGCAGGAAAGATGGCGGACGAAGCCCTGACCGCGGCCGCCCAAGCCGCGCGCAAGGCCAAGGGAAAGGTCGGCAGGGCCGCCAGCTCGGCGACCAGGACGGCGCGATCGGCGATGAAGAAGGCGACGGCGTCGACCCGCAGGAAGACCGCGAAGAAGGCGCCAGCGAGAAAGGCGGGGGCGCGGAAGTCGACGGGGCCCGGCATCGTCAAGCGCCTCAAGGACGCGATTTCGCACATTCCTATCGTCGGCAACGTCGTCGACACCAAGAGCTGATCCGTGGGCCCTGCTCTTGCCATCGGCGAAGGCCAGGTCCAAGCTGTCTTGGGGGCATGTCGTCGTAGCAACCCACAAGGGAGCGTGACCATGTTCCGTCGTCGCACAGCCTCGATCGCCATTCTGCTTGGTACCGCCGGCCTGCTCGCTGCCTGCGGCAGCGGCATGCAGTCGTCGGCTCAGGCCCCGATGACTCTCCGCGCCACACTCAGCAGCGCCCAGGAAGTGCCGCCGAACCCGAGCGCCGGGACCGGCTCGGCAACGATGACCTTCAACCAGGCGAGCAAGCAGCTCACCTGGAACATCACGTACGGCGGGCTCACGGGTCCGGCGACGATGGCGCATTTCCACGGTCCCGCCGCACCCGGCGCCAATGCCGGCGTGGCGCTTCCGATCGGCGCGGCCGGCATGGCGAGCCCGGCCGCCGGCTCGGCGACGCTCAACGACGCGCAGGTCGCCGACCTGCTCGCCGGTCGCTGGTACATCAACATCCACACAGCCGCGCATCCGGGCGGCGAGATCCGTGGTCAGGTGATGCGTTGATCGTCTGAGACGTCGGTCGTCCGACGAGGTGCGGCGCGGCGGGTATCCGTCGCGCCGTCAGTCGGCGGCGGTCAGCCGGTCGTCGTTTCGCGCAAGCTGGCGGATCGGCCAGATCGCGCCGATCTCGGTGCGCGGGATCGGAAGGTCCATCGGTCCGTGCTCGATGATCACCCGCTCGGCCTCCAGCGACGAAAGCCGGCCGATGCGGATATTGCCGTCGCGGATGATGACGACGATGTCGTCGCCGACCGCGGCCGCGGCCTTGGGCGCGCAGACGAGGCGGTCGCCGTTCCGGAAGCGCGGGGCAGCGTCATCGCCCTGGACCGACAGGGTGACGCGGTACTCTT
>CAZDGR010000163.1:0-2791 GCA_964504845.1 uncultured Rhizobium sp.
TGATCACAAGGAGACCGACCACGCAATAGATGCACTACGCCTCGCTCTGCAGCGTCACCCAGTACTAGAGCGCGCCGAGATAATTGCCGAGGTGCAGGTTTCCGGTCGGCTGCATGCCGGAGAAGATCAGGGAGACGGACACGTGAGGCTCCTGGGACGGGCGGCCGCCGTTTATCCCCGCTTCGGCCGCTTGCGTCAATTGTTGCGAACCGCAAGTGTTGCGAAGCTAAGGCGGACGCGGTCTGATCGCCCGACGCAAGAGGAGGTCCGGATGCCCGACATCGACACCAGTGCCTGGGGAATCTCGCAGAAGGCGGCCAGGATCCATCGCGAGGCGCTGGTCTGGGACGACCATTGCGGCTTCGCCTTCACCGGCCCAGGCTCGGTCGACGGGCTGGACCGCTGGCTCAACGCCGGCGTCGACTACCTCTCGATCAACGTCTCCTTCGACGTGACGCCATGGGAACTCGGCATCGACGCGCTCGCTTACTACAGGAAGTGGGTGCGCGAGCATCCGGAGCTGCTGGTCCAGGTCGAGACGGTCGCCGACATCCACCGCGCCAAGCGCGAAGGCAAGCTCGCGGTCACCTACGACATCGAGGGCATGAACGCGCTCAAGGGCGATGTCGGCATGGTCGAGCTCTACTACAAGCTCGGCGTCCGCCACATGCTGTTCGCCTACAACCGCAACAACCTCGCCGGCGGCGGCTGCCACGACGAGAACGTGGGCCTGACCGGCTTCGGCCGCGAGGTGATCCGCGAGATGAACCGCGTCGGCATGGTGGTCGACTGCTCCCACTCGGCCCATAGGACCACGATGGAGGCGATGGAGGTCTCGACCAAGCCGGTGATCTTCTCGCACTCGAACTCCCGCAAGCTCTGGGATCACGAGCGCAACATCTGGGACGACCAGATCAAGGCGTGCGCGGCGACCGGCGGCGTGGTCGGCGTCACCGGCGTCGGCCGATTCCTCGGCCCCGACGGCCCGACCGTCCGGCACCTGGTCGAGCACATCGACTACATGGTCGAGAAGATCGGGCCCGAGCATGTCGGCATCGGCATGGACACGGTGTTCAAGAAGGACGACTTCGGCGACTTTCTCGAGAAGCACCGCGCGTACTGGCCGGAGCGGCAATACGCCAAGGGGGCGGCGATCGGCTACATCCCGCCCGACGACTTCCCCAAGGTGACCCAGGCACTCGTCGACCGTGGGTACGACGAGACCGCGATCCGCGGCATTCTCGGCGGCAACTTCTTGAGGATCGCAGGCCAGGTCTGGAAGTAGCGGCTACTTCCGGAAGGCGCGACGGAGGTCAGCCACGCTGGCGGCGCGCGTGAGCAGCGCGAGGCCGGCAAAGACCAGGCCGCCGAGCGCGATCAGCAGAACCAGGCCCAGCGTCCCTCTCGGTGCATAGGCCTGCGCCGCCCAGACGACCCCGCCCATGACCGACGAGACGAGAACCAGCTTCGGCAGCGTCAGGCGAGCGCGTGCGTCGAGCGCGAAATGGCCGCGCCGTCCGAGCGTTCCCCAAAGGAGGGCCACGTTGACCCAGGCGGCGATCGAGGTGCCGAGCGCGATGCCGACATGGCCGAGCGGCTTCATCAGCGCGAGGTTGAGCGCGAGGTTGACCGCGATCGCGACCATGCCGAGCTTGACCGGCGTCGCCGTGTCCTCGCGTGCGAGGAATCCGGGGGTGAGCGCCTTGACCAGGACGAAGGCCGGGAGGCCCAGCGAGTAGGCGGCGACCGCCTCGGCCGTCGCCTTTGCCTCGGCTAGTCCAAAGGCGCCGCGGACGAACAGCACGGTGACGATCGGTTCGGCGAGTGCCGCGAGACCTGCCGCCGCCGGCAGCGCCAGCAGCAGTGCCGCCTCGATCGCCCGGTTGTGGGTGATCAGCGCGTCCGGCGGACTGGTCTTGAGCTGCGACGAGAGCATCGGCAGCAACGCGGTGCCGACCGCGGTGCCGACGACGCCCAAGGGAAGCTGCGAGAGACGGTCCGCATAGTAGAGATAGGAGACCGCGCCCTCGGCGATCAGCGTCGCCAGCACGGTGCCGACGACGAGGTTGAGCTGGGTGACGCCGGCGCCGATCACGCCGGGGCCCATCCGCGCGAAGAGACGGCGGAGATCGGGACCGAGGCTCGGGCGAGGCAGCACGAGCCTTATGCCCTCGCGATGGCAGACATAGGCCAGGAACACGAACTGCAGGATTCCGCCGCCGATCACCGCCCAGGCGAAGGCATACGCGTCGTCGATCCTGAAGGCGAGCAGCACCGGCGGCACCGCGAGCAGCGCCAGGTTCAGGAGGATGGGGGCTGCCGCCATCGCGGCGAAGCGATGATGCGCGTTCAGCACCGCACCCTGGAACGCGGTCAGCGAGATCAGCAGCAGATAGGGAAAGGTGATGCGGCCGAGCTCGACCACCAGCGTCATCTGCCCCGGATTGTCGGCGAAGCCTGGCGCCAGGCCCCGCATGATCCACGGCATCGCCCATTCGCCGATCACGACGAGGACGGTGAGGATCGCGACCATCGCCGCCAGCGTATCCTCGGCGAAGCGTTGCGCGGCGACGCGTCCGTCGACCAGAAGGCGCGCATAGATCGGGACGAAGGCGGCGGAGAAGGCGCCTTCGGCCGAGAGCGCGCGGAACAGGTTCGGCAGGCGGAAGGCGACGACGAAGGCGTCCGCCACCGGGCCGGCGCCGAGGATCGCCGCGAAGAGGAGGTCGCGGAGGAATCCGACGATCCGGCTGAGCAGCGTGTAGCCGCCGACGGTGGCGATCGAGCGGAG
>CAZDGR010000163.1:2891-9583 GCA_964504845.1 uncultured Rhizobium sp.
CTCGGCCAGCGCCTCGATCAGGCGGGCTCGAATGTCGACGAGGCGGTGCTCCTGCTCGATCTTGAGGCCGAAGACGTCCTTCACATAGAAGACGTCGACGACGCGCTCGCCGTATGTGGAGATCTTCGCGGTCGAGATCTGCAGGTTGAGCTGGGTCAGCGCGCGGGTGACCTGGAACAGCAGGCCCGGACGGTCGCGGCCGTTGATCTCGATCAGCGTGTGCGTCGCCGAGGCCTTGTTGTCGATCAGCACGCGCGGCGGCAGCGCCAGCGCGCGGGTCCGCGTCGGCCGGGCGCGGCGGGCGAGCTCTTCCAGCGTCTTGAGCTTTCCGTTCAGCGACTGCTCGATCAGCACGGCGAGCCTGGCCAGCCTGTCCGGCCGCTCGACCGCCTTGCCCTCGCCGTCCTGGATGCCGAAGGTATCGAGCGCCATGCCGTTGGCGAGCGTGTAGATCCGCGCATCCACGATGTTGGCGCCGGAGACCGCGATCGCGCCGGCGATGCGCGAGAACAGGCCGGGGTGGTCGGCGGTGTAGATCGTGATCTCGGTGACCGAGCGCCTGGGATCGACCTGGGTGTCGACCGCGAGCGGCGCGCTCTCCTTCTCGGCGCGGCCGACCAGGCGCGCGTGGCGCGCATGGGTCTGGGTGTCGAGGCCGAGCCAGTAGTCGGGGTAGCCCTTCTCGATGTGCTGGGCGAAGGCCTCGTCCGTCCAGTCCTTGAGCTCGTCGCGGAGCGCCGCCTGCGCCGCGCGCACGCGATCGGCCTTGCCGGCCCCGGGCGAGGCGCCGGTCAGCATCTCCTCGGTCCGCCAGTAGAGCTCGCGGAGCAACGCCGCCTTCCAGTTGTTCCAGATGTTCGGCCCGACGGCCCGGATATCCGCGACCGTGAGGCATAGCAGCAGGCGGAGCCGTTCGGGCGACTGAACCAGGCCCGCGAAGTCGGAGATCGTCTTCGGATCGTTGATGTCGCGCTTGAACGCGGTGTTGCTCATCGCGAGATGATGCAGCACCAGCCAGGCGACGGACTCGGTCTCCTCGGGCGAGAGACCGACGCGCGGGCCGAACTTGCGCGCGATCTCGGCGCCGAGCTCGGAATGGTCGCCGCCGCGGCCCTTGGCGATGTCGTGCAGCAGGAGCGCCACGTAGAGCGCGCGCCTCGACTGCACCTTGTGGATCACCTCGGTCGAGAGCGGATGATCCTGGCTGAGCTTGCCGTCCTCGATGCGATGCAGGATGCCGAGCGCGAACAGCGTGTGCTCGTCGACCGTGTACACGTGATACATGTCGAACTGCATCTGCGCCACGACACGGCCGAAGTCCGGCACGAAGCGGCCGAAGACGCCGACCTCGTTCATGCGCCGGAGGATGCGCTCGGAATCGCTGGGCGAGGCCAGCGTCTCGAGGAAGAGGCGGTTGGCTTCGGTATTGGCGCGGAGCTTCCCGTCGATCAGGTCGAGATGACGCGTCGCCAGCTGCAGCGTACGCGGATGGATGTCGAGGGCGTTCGCCTGCGCCACGTGGAACAGGCGCAGCAGCGCCACCGGATCCTTGGCGAAGGCGTCGTCCGAGGTCACCGCCAGCCGCTCGCCCTCCAGCACGAAGCCGTCGAGATTGC
Organism: uncultured Rhizobium sp.; assembly: GCA_964504845.1. Lineage (GTDB taxonomy): Bacteria > Pseudomonadota > Alphaproteobacteria > SHVZ01 > SHVZ01 > SHVZ01. The sequence continues at coordinate 4,508 of CAZDGR010000163.1, forward strand.
GGCGGCGGAGCGAGAACGTGGGCAAGCGGAAGCGCGGCGGCCGCTGGTTCTGGCTCTCGATCGCCGCACACAGGATGCGCGTCAGGTCGCCGACGTCCTTGGCGACCAGGTAGTAGTGCTTCATGAAGCGCTCGACGCCGCGGGAGCCGGCGTGATCGCGATAGCCCATGCGGCGGCCGATCTCGCGCTGCACGTCGAAGGTCAGGCGCTCCTCCGGGCGCTTCGCGACGAGGTGCAGGTGAAAGCGGAGCGTCCACAGAAAGTGATGCGCCTTGGCGAAGGTCCGGGCCTCGGCCTCGGTGATCACGCCCTTCAGCACCAGCTCCTCGACGCCATCGACGCGATAGACGTACTTGGCGATCCAGAAAAGCGTGTGCAGGTCGCGCAAGCCGCCCTTGCCGTCCTTGATGTTGGGCTCGACCACGTAGCGCGAGTCGCCGAGCTTCTGGTGGCGCTTCTGCATCTCGTCGAGCTTGGCCTCGACGAATTCCTGCGCGGTGCCGGCGACGATCTCCTTCTGGAAGCGGCGCCGGAGATCCTGGTGCAGCTTCTGCTCGCCCCAGATGTAGCGCGCCTCCATCAGCGAGGTGCGGATCGTCATGTCCGTCTTCGCCTGGCGGATGCACTCCTCGACCGAGCGCACCGCATGCCCGACCTTGAGTCCCAGGTCCCAGAGCACGTAGAGGATCGACTCGACGATCTGCTCGGCCCGGGGCGTGCGCTTGTAGGGGAGCAGGAACAGCAGGTCGATGTCGGAGAACGGCGCCAGCTCGCCGCGGCCGTAGCCGCCGATCGCGACCAGCGCCAGGCGCTCGCCCTCGGTCGGGTTCGCGACCGGGAACAGCGTCGTCTCGGCGGCGTCGAAGAGGACGCGGATCACCTGGTCCATCAGGTAGGCGGTTGCCGCAGCGCAGGCAGGACCGCTCTTCTCGGCGTCGAGGCGCCTGGCGACCTCGGCGCGGCCCTCGGCCAGCGCCTGCTTCAGCACCTCGACGATCGTCGGCCGGTCGAGCTTGCCGCCGTCGGCCAGGGCGTCGAACTCGGCCGCCAGCTTCCGCCGGTTGACGATCCGGCGCGGCTCGACCAGGCCCTCGCGGCCGCGAAGGCCTGAGCGCGGGATCGGTTCGGAGGTCTCGGCGACGGCCGGAAGCGCCATGACCTATAGATAGGGGAATCGCTGCGGGCGCGAAAGGCTTACGCCCCTCAGATCCAGGTCGCGAGATGGCGGACCACCGCCTGGTCGGAATAGGCCCGGGCGAAGGTTTCCGCGCCCTGGGCACGGATACCGGCGAAGTCGCCCGAGCGGAAACGCTCGCAGGCCGCGCCGAGGTCGCCGGCACCCCAGATCTCCACGAAGTCCTCGCCCGGGGACAGGTAGTAGCGCGCGTCGGGGGTGTATTCCTGGACCAGGAGCCGCCCGCCGCGCAGCACGTCGAAGGTGCGCCCGACCATGATGCGGTCCCCGCTCGCGCGCATGGTCAGGCTGAGGCAGGCCTCGGTCGAAAGCAGGCGGCCGAGATACAGCCTGAGGCTCGGCTCGACGCCGAGCCCGTCGGCCTGCTGGCTGGACAGGCTGATCCTCAAGCGGGACGTGCCCGCGAGCGCCGCCAGGAGCCAGAAGTAGCGATGGACGTTGTAGTCCTCGATCGTGCCGCAGAAGCCGATGTCGGCATGCGGCGCGCCGGCGCCGGCGACCTCGTCGAACACCTTGCCGAAGCCGGTCGGGAAAGGGATCAGGCAGACCTTCTCGGGCTTGACCGGCCCCGTCTCGCGGAGCGTCGGCGCCATCGCCCAGAAGAAGTCGTAGCGGTCGGCGCTGCGGGCGAGCCGGCCGTTGAAATCCCATCCCCAGGGGTCCGGAAGCAGGCGCCCCAGCCGCTTCGCGACCTTCCGCACGCGGTCCAGATGGGCGAGACGCTTTCCCGGATCCTTCCGGAAGGCGCTGTCCTCGTCGATCAGCACCAGGTCGTTGGGGCCGATCTCGGCGGGGTCGGTGTCGCTCGGCAGGATCGGGCAGGCGACGCCGCTCGCCGTGAAGGCCGACGCCACCCTGGTCGCCACGTCGTGCGGTCGCGGTGTCGCCGAGGAGGCGAGGACGACGACGCGAAGCTTTTCCGGAAACCGGCCGGCGTAGTCGAACGAAAGGCGGCGAACGGCCGGTGGCTCCGCCACGCCGTCGGCGAGGATGCGGAATGCCGGATCGAACCGCTCGGCGAAGTCGAGGAGCAGCGCGGCCCTCGGCCCGTCAAGCGTTCCGGCATCCGCGGCGCGGCGGAAGCAGGCGACCACCAGCTTGCGCAGCTCGTTCTCGGCGAAGAGACCCGAGAGCGCCTCGGCCTTCGGCCCGAGACGCGTCAGCGTCTTCTTCGCGCGCTCGACCTCGCCGGCGTATGTCGCGAGCAGGAAGTCGACCGCACCGGCGAGCGGGTCGAGCGCCGGGTCGGCCGCGAAGCGTGCGAGCGCCGGCGGTGCGCCGCCATCCACCAGCGTCGATGGCGCGATCCTCAGCTTGCGGCTGAACGGCCGCTTGACGCGCCAGCGCGTCACCCAGTTCGACGGAGTCAGAAAAGCCCCCGGCAGTCGGTCGATCGCCGACGTTGGGCCGCACTATCTCACATCGAGCCGGCCGGGATGGCGGGTTTTCGGCGGCGGAATCGGAAGAAAGACTAAGAGACCTCAGGACGATCTGCCGTTGGTGTCGACGAGATCGTAGGTTTCCATCATGTGGCTGAGGATGCGCATGATGAAGACCGTGCATCCCGGCACCAGCTTCGGGAAGTGATCGACGCTCCAGTTGACGCCGTCGCGACGCTCGATCGGCACCGGCGTCGGCGCCACGCAGTCGCGACACAGACCGGTGGGGTCGGCGGCGATGCGGCGGGCGATCTCGGCGCGGATCTCTTCGGCGGTCGCAATCTTCTTCATGGACATGGCAAGCCTCCTCCTCGCAGCGCGATCTCGGAACGCGCCGCTGGCAAGCAACCGGGGGAATGAGGCGAACGGGGGTTCGCCGTGGGTCGGCGGTACAACGCCCGTCGCGGCGGAGGGATCGGCGCGGTACCGTGACAACAAAATGCCCCTGCCAACTCAGAGAGTTAGTGGAGGCACCCCGGCACGCCGAAGCATCAAGGCGCGCTCCCGCGCGTTCTTCGTAAGAGAGGCGGCGCGAAGGAACTCGGCGCGCGCCTCGTCGAGGCGGCCGAGCTTTTCGAGGAGATCGCCGCGCACCGTCGCCAGCAAATGATAGGCCTTCAGCGAAGGCTCGCCCGTGATCGCATCGATGATGGCGAGACCGGCGGCGGGTCCTTCGGCCATTCCGACCGCGACGGCGCGATTGAGCTCGACGATCGGCGACGGCGTCAGGATCGCGAGTGCCGCGTAGAAGGCGGCGATGCGCGTCCAATCGGTCTCATCCGCGGTCCGCGCGCGCGCGTGGCAAGCGGCGATTTCCGCCTGAACGACATAGGGGCCGATGGCGCGGCCCGGCCTCTCGGCGCGCGCCAAGGCACCGAGGCCGTGGCGGATCAGCGCGTGGTTCCAGCGGGCGCGGTTCTGGTCGAGCAGAAGGATCGGTTCGCCGTTCGCTCCGGTGCGCGCGCCGAGGCGCGAGGCCTGCAGCTCCATCAGCGCGACGAGCCCGTGCACCTCCGGCTCGTCGGGCGCCAGCTCGGCCAGCACGCGGCCTAGGCGCATCGCCTCCTCACAAAGCTGTGGGCGCATCCAGTCGTCGCCCGAGGTCGCGGTGTAGCCTTCGTTGAAGATCAGGTAGAGGACCTCGAGCACGGAACCGGTCCGCCCGGCGAGCTCGGGCCCGCGCGGCACCTCGAACGGCACCCCGGCATCCGCCAGCGTCTTCTTCGCGCGCACGATCCGCTGGGCGATGGTCGGCTCGGGCACCAGGAAGGCGCGCGCGATCTCCTCGGTGGAAAGGCCGCCGAGAAGACGCAAGGTCAGCGCCGCCCGCGCCTCGGCCGACAGCAGCGGATGGCATGAGACGAAGATCAACCGCAGCATGTCGTCGCCGACCGGATCGTCGAGCCTGGCGTCGACATCCGGCACTGCGTCCGCGAGCCGCGCCTCGATCTCGCGGGTGAGCTCGCCCTCTTTCCGCTGATGCAGCGTCTTCCGCCGAAGCCGGTCGATCGCCCGGTGCTTCGCCGTCGCCATCAGCCAGGCGCCGGGACTTGCCGGCACGCCATCCGCAGGCCACTGCTCGAGCGCGGCGACCAGCGCGTCCTGCGCCAGCTCCTCGGCGAGGCCGACGTCGCGCATGATCCGGGCGAGCCCGGCGATCAGCCTGGGTGACTCGATCCGCCAGACCGCATCGATGCTTCGGTTGATGTCGCGGGACAGCGCTCGGACCTTTGCGGCCCCCTCCCCCGCCTGCGGCGGGAGAGGGGATACGATCGTCACTTCTTGTTGACGAAGTCCTTGAGCGTCGAGTCGTCGACCACCTTCTGGACGTCGGCGTCGAAGTCGCTCATCTCGAAGACCTGGCGCACCTCGACGGTCTCGTTCTCGCTGCCGGGGATGCGCTTGGCCCACTCGATGGCCTCCTCGCGCGACTTCACCTGGATCATCCAGTAGCCGCCGAGAACCTCCTTGGCCTCGGCGAAGGGCCCGTCGGTGACCTTGGGCTTGCCGCCCTTGTAGGTGACGCGCACGCCGCTCGCCGGCGGGTGGAGCCCGTCGAGGGCCAGCAGCACACCGGCCTTCTGGAGCTCCTCGTTGTACTTCATCATCGCCTCGACCGCCTTGGCGTCGGGGCGCGCATCCGCTCCGGCCTTCTCGTAGCCGCCAGGGATCATCAGCATCATGAACCGCATAGTCGTCTCTCCTGGTATCCGGAGCCGGCCGTTTGCCGGCTCCCTATCGCGGATCGTCAGCCGCGCCGCGCCGCCTTGATCGCGGCGACGTCGATCTTCTTCATCTTCATCATTGCGTCGAACGCACGCTTCGCTTCGTCGCCGCCGGCCTTCAGGGCTTCGGTCAGCACGCGCGGCGTGATCTGCCAGGAGACGCCCCACTTGTCCTTTCACCAGCCGCACGCGCTTTCCTGGCCGCCATTGCCGACGA
>CAZDGR010000164.1:0-9568 GCA_964504845.1 uncultured Rhizobium sp.
GCAGCGTGTCCTGGTCGGTCTGGTTCGGCTTGAGCTCGGCCGATGGCGGCTTGGTGATCACGCGCTCGGGCATCACGCGGCCGGCCGGTCCCTTGGCCCCGTCGGGCAGCGACTGGTTGCGCCAGCGGCAGAGCTCGAACACGGTCGTCTTGTAGACGTCCTTCAGCACCGCATAGCCGCCGCACATGTCGCCGTAGAGCGTCGCGTATCCGACCGACATCTCGGACTTGTTGCCGGTCGACAGCACCATGTGGCCGAGCTTGTTGGAAAGCGCCATCAGCGTCACGCCGCGCGCCCGGCTCTGCAGGTTCTCTTCGGTGATGTCCGGGCCTCGCCCCTCGAACAGCGGCCGCACCATCGAGTCGAACGCCGCCATCGCCGGCTCGATCGAGATGGTATCGAGGCGGATGCCGAGGAGGCGCGCGCATTCGGCAGCGTCGTCGAGGCTGTCCTGGCTGGTGTAGGGGGACGGCATCATTACCGCCCGCACGCGACCGGCGCCGAGCGCGTCGACCGCGACCGCCGCCGAGAGTGCGGAGTCGATGCCGCCGGAAAGGCCAAGGATCACGCCGGGGAACCGGCTCTTCTCGACATAGTCGCGAAGCCCCAGGACCATCGCCTGGTAGATCGACTCGAGCCCGTCGGCGACCTTCGTCACTTCGCCTTCGGCGACCCAGGCGCCGTTCCTTCGATCGAAGGTGACCGCGCGGATCGCTTCCTTCCACGCCGGAAGCTGGGCCTTGAGCAGCCGGTCGGACCCGACGACGAACGAGCCGCCGTCGAAGACGATCTCGTCCTGGCCGCCGACCTGGTTGACATAGACCAGCGGCAGCTTGCTCTCGACGATGCGGGCGACCGCGAGGTTGATCCGCTCGTCCAGCTTGTCGTGCTCGTAGGGCGAGCCGTTGGGGACGATCAGGATCTCGGCGCCGGATTCCTCCAGCGTCTCGGTCACGTCCGGCGTCCACATGTCCTCGCAGATCATTACGCCGAGGCGGGTCCCGCGGAACGCGATCGGCCCCGGCATCGGCCCGGCGGCAAAGACGCGCTTCTCGTCGAAGATGCCGTAGTTCGGCAGATCATGCTTGAGCCGCGTGGCCGCGATCCTGCCGCCATCGGCGAGGAGGGCGGCGTTGTAGGTCCTGCCGTCGATGCGCCAGGGCGTGGTGATCAGGATCGCCGGCCCACCATCGGACGTCGCACGCACGATCTCGTCGACCGCGGCGGCGAGCGCGTCGAGAAAGGCCGGCTTCAGCACCAGGTCCTCCGGCGGATATCCGGACAGTGCCAGCTCGCCTGGAATGACGAGGTCGCAGCCGAGCCTCTTCGCCTCGGTGCGGGCACTGAGAAGCTTGTCGCGATTGCCGGCGACATCGCCCATCGTCGGGTTGATCTGGGCGAGTGCCAGGACGAGCTTGTCGCTCATGGCTTCCGCGCCTTCCACGCCGTCCGCGAGAAGATGCGGTCGCCGGCGAGCCAGCGCTCGTCCGCATGCGGATGGTCGAGCGCCTGCTTGAGCGCCAGGCCGAGCTCGATGTCGCCGTCCTTGTAGCCGGATTCGACCAGCGCCTCCTTGAGGCCGGCGTCGAGCGCCAGGCCCAGCAGCCACGGCACGTTCCAGGACGGGATCTCGCTGGTCGAGCCCCCGCCGCGGATCTTCTGGTCGCAGATCTCGGCATCGTAGGAGTTGAAGGCGCGGCAGATCAGCGGCCTGACCTCGTGCACCGAGCAGGCGCCGTCGACCAGAAGCGGACAGGGGATCCGAGCCATGCTGCGCTGGCTCTGGGTCATCTTCTCGACCTTGTCCTCATAGACGATCAGCCGCATGTCGAGCAGCATGCGCTCGGCCTGGTTCATGTTCGTGCGTACGTGTTCGGCGATGCGCAGAACGGTTGCGCCGTCGGTCATCACCGCCAGATGGCAGCAATGGGCGCAGCCCTTCCTGCAGGCGAGCGGCTTCTCCGGCGGCACCAGCTTCTCGAGCCCCGCGGCGCTCGTGGCGAACGCCCCCATCGCCGTGTCGGCGACCGCGTGGAGCTGCTTCGGCGTCTTGTTCGTCTTCAGGCTTCCGATCGTCGTCGCCTTCAGATGCTTTTTCAGATCGTCGAAGAACGGCTGGATCGGAACCGTATCGCCCGATGTCTTGGGACCGGTCATGGCCTCATCCCGGCCGGCGCAGCAGGAATTCGCGCCCGACCTTGACCCTGGACTTGCCGTCGTACTGGACGATGTCGGCGGTCGCGTAGGTCTCGCTCCACATTTCCGGAAGGTAGGAGCCGGTGCCGATCGCATCGACCGGGGCGCGCGCCACCGCCATCACCTTGCACTTGGCCGGCGTGAAGCCGGAGGAGGCGACGATCTTGACCTTGGGGAAGCCGGCGCGATCGAGCTGCTCGCGCATGTGCCAGATCGCCGCCGCCGAGACGCCGGGTCCGATCAGGTGGCGAAGCTCCGACTCGGATCGATAGCCGCGGATCGCTTCCGGAACGTTGCGCTCCAGCACCGCATAGGAGGCGCCGACGTCGAGGCCTTCGACGTAGCGGCCGCCATGGGTGTCGAGCCGGATCGAGAGGTTGCCGGCTTCGGCGAGCTCCGGGAAGCGCCGGCAGACCGCCAGCGTATCGGTGGTCTCGAGCCCGAAATAGTCGACGAGCACCGTCATCGCCTCGGAGGGATGGGTCTCGTGGAACATCTCGGCGGCGCGCAGCGTCGAGCCGGCATAGCCGATCAGCGCATGGGGCATGGTGCCGCGGCCGCGCTGCTGGCCGAAATAATGCGCGGTCGCATCGGTCGCGTTGGCGACGAATCCCAGCGCACCGACTTTCGCTTTCGCCTTGGCCGACCCGACCGAGGCGCCGTAGGCCATCAGCTCGGCCATCTCCGCCCCGGCGCAGTGGCGCGCATCGAATGCCATGAATGCGGTCTTCGGCAGGTCGACGCACATCGTGTAGGCGTTGTAGGCGGCGACGCAGGCCGCTCCCAGCTTCTGCAGATAGATGGTCTCGAGATCGACCAGATGAAAGAGCGAGCCCGAGAGGTACATGATCGGCTCGCCGGCGCCGACCCAGGAGCCTTCCTTGTAGCGGAGGTCGATCTCGATCTTCGTCTTGCGGGCCTCGGCCATCGCCTGGATCCACTCGACCGCGAGCCTCGGCGCCGAGGTCACCGGGCGGCGCATGAACACCGCGTAGGTGACGTGTGCGTCGCCGAAATGCTCGACGCACGCCTTGGTCTTGAGGAAATAGGCGTCGGCGTAACGCGGCACGTCCTCTGAACGAGGCTGCATCGGGGACTCGCTTGCGGCCTTGAGGATGGCCGTCACTGGGGACCTTCTTAGAGACGCCTCAGCCTGCCAGCGCGACCCGGGGCTGGGCCAACGCCTCGCGCTCGCGCTTCAGCAGCTCGGCGATCTCGAAGGCGAGCTCGATCGACTGGCTGGCGTTCAGGCGCGGGTCGCAATGGGTGTGGTAGCGGTCGGCCAGCGCATGCTCGTCGATGGCCTGGGCGCCGCCGATGCACTCGGTCACGTCCTGGCCGGTCATCTCGAAATGCACGCCGCCGGCATAGGTGCCCTCGGCCTGGTGGGCGGCGAAGAAGCCGCGGACCTCGGCGAGGATCCGGTCGAAGGCGCGGGTCTTGTAGCCGGTCGAGGACTTGACCGTGTTGCCGTGCATCGGATCGCAGGCCCAGACCACGCTCTTGCCCTCGCGCTTCACCGCGCGGATCAGCGGCGACACCTTCTCGACCTTGTCGGCGCCCATCCGGCAGATCAGCGTGAGGCGGCCCGGCTCGTTCGCCGGGTTCAGCGTGTCGATCAGGCGAAGAAGATCGTCGGTCGAGAGCGACGGGCCGCACTTGAAGGCGAGCGGGTTCTTCACGCCGCGGAAGAACTCGACATGCGCGCCGTCGGGCTGGCGGGTGCGGTCGCCGATCCAGATCAGGTGCGCCGAGCAGTCGTACCAGTCGCCGCTGGTGGAATCGACGCGGGTCAGCGCCTGCTCGTATCCCAGCAGCAGCGCCTCGTGGCTCGTATAGAAGTCGGTCTCGCGCAGCGCCGGGATCGTGTCCGGCGTGAGGCCGCAGGCAGCCATGAAGCCGAGGCACTCCTGGATGCGGTCGGCCAGCTCCTGGTAGCGCTCGCCGGCCGGGCTCTTGGAGACGAATCCCAGGTTCCAGGCATGCACCTTCTGCAGGTTGGCGAAGCCGCCCTGGGCGAAGGCGCGGAGCAGGTTGAGGGTCGCGGCGGCCTGGTTGTAGCAGCGGAGCTGGCGGGCCGGGTCCGGACGGCGCGCATCCGCGGTGAACTCCATCGCATTCACGATGTCGCCGCGATACGACGGCAGCGAGACGTCGCCCTGCTTCTCGAAATTGTCGGAGCGGGGCTTGGCGAACTGGCCGGCCATGCGCCCGACCTTCACCACCGGGCAGGCGGCGCCGAAGGTCAGCACCACCGCCATCTGCAGCAGCACCTTGAAGGTGTCGCGGATGTTGTTGGCCGAGAACTCGGCGAAGCTTTCGGCGCAGTCGCCGCCCTGGAGGAGGAAGGCCTTGCCGTCGGCGACCTGGGCGAGTGCCGCCTTCAGGTTCCGGGCCTCGCCGGCGAAGACCAGCGGGGGATACTTGCGCAGCTCCGCCTCGGCCGCCTCGAGCGCCTTGAGGTCGGTCCATTCCGGCTGCTGCTGGATCGGCCGAGACCGCCAGGACTCCGGGGTCCACTTGCCGGCCATGTTCGCAACTCCTCTCAACTCAGTGGCCCAAGCCTATACGAAACCGGGCTAGTCTAAGCAAGGAGAGCAGACTTTCGAGGAGTGCGGCCAATGGCCCTGAGCGAGGCGATCGCCAACGTGAAGGTCGACGACGAGCGGGTGCGGATCACCGAGTACCGGTTGCCGCCCGGCTCGCATACCGGCTGGCACCGGCACGGCATGGCCTATGTGGTGGTGCCGACGCAGGGCGGACGGCTACGGATAGTGTCGAAGGACGGCGAGAGTCCGGCCGAGATGGTGGTGGGCAAGCCCTACTCCCGCCCCGTCGGGATCGAGCACGACGTCGTCAACGACGGGCCGGGCGAGGTCGCCTTCATCGAGGTCGAGATCAAGGCGCTGGCGGGCTGAACATGACCGGTCCGGATTCGACCAAGCTGCATGACCTGGCCCACTGGCTGATCGAGGGCGCGCCGGGCGCGCCGCGCCCTGAGAGGATCGTCAGCGAGACCTGCGAGCGGATGGTCGCCGCCGGCATACCTCTGGAGCGCGTGGCGCTCTTCGTCCGCACGCTGCACCCGACCATCATCGGCGCCAGCTACATCTGGCGACCCGGAACGCCGGTCGAGATCTTCCGGGCGCCGAGGACCCTCGTCGACGATCCGGACTACCTGAACAGTCCGCTCTGGTACGCCTTCGACAGGGGAGAAGGCCTCCGCCGGCGTCTGGCCGACCCGGCCTGTCCGCGCGACTTCCCGATCCTGGCCGACTTCGACGCCGAGGGCATCACCGACTACGTGGTGTCGCCGCTCCGCTACCTGTCCGGCGAGAACCACGTCGTGACCTGGACGACCAAGGCCGCCGGCGGCTTCACCGACGAGGCCGTCGCCGGGATCGAGTCCGTGGTGCCGCCGCTGACGCGGCTGTCGGAGGTCTATACGCTGCGCCGCACCGCCGCGAACCTTCTCGACGTCTATGTCGGCCACAACGCCGGCGAACGCATCCTCAAGGGCCAGATCAGCCGGGGCGACACCACGACGCTGGAAGCCGCGATCTGGCTCTCCGACCTCCGCGGCTTCACGACGCTCTCCGAGGCGCTGTCGCCGGGCGAGCTGATCGGGCTCCTCAACGCGACCTTCGGCGCGCAGGTGCCGGCGATCGAGAAGCATGGCGGCGAGGTCATGAAGTTCATGGGCGACAGCTTGCTCGCGATCTTCCCGGCCACCTCGGGCCCAGAAGCCGCCTGCGCCTCGGCGCTGGCCGCAGCCGAGGAGGCCCACGACGCCTGCGCCGCGCTCGAAACCATCGATACGCCGACGCGGATCGGCGTCGGCCTCCATGTCGGCAAGGTCTCCTACGGCAACATCGGCGGCGAGACGCGCCTCGACTTCACCTGCATCGGGCCTGCGGTCAACCTCGCCTCGCGCCTGCAGAACCTGGCTGCGGCGCAAGGCTGGCCGATGGCACTGTCGGCCGCCTTCGCCGGCGCGCTCACGCGGACGACGCGCGGACTCGGCAGCTTCCCGCTCAAGGGCCTCGCCGAGCCGGTCCAGGTATTCGCACCGGCCTAGTCGGCCGCCGCCTTCGCCGGCTCCTTCCGCTTCTCGCGGAGCGTGACGAACTCCTCCGCCGCCGACGGATGGATGCCGACGGTCTGGTCGAACTGCCGCTTGGTGGCGCCGCACTTCACCGCGATCGCCAGGCCCTGGATGATCTCCGGCGCATCCGGCCCGACCATGTGGCACCCCAGCACGCGGTCGGTCTTGGCATCGACCACCAGCTTCATCATCGTCCGTTCGTCGCGACCGGAGAGCGCGTTCTTCATCGGCTTGAAGCGCGTCACGTAGACGTCGATCTCGCCGTAGATGCCGCGCGCCACGTCCTCGGAGAGGCCGACCTGGCCGATCGAGGGCTGGCTGAACACCGCCGACGGCACGTTGTCGTGGTCCATCCTGATCGGGTTGTTGTTGTAGAGCGTCTCGGCAACGGCGCGGGACTCCGCGATCGCGACCGGCGTGAGATTGATCCGGTTGGTCACGTCGCCGACGGCATAGATGCTCTCGACCGTGGTCTTCGACCATTCGTCGACCGCGATCGCACCCAGCTTGTTCACATGCATGCCGACCTCTTCCAGGCCGAGTCCGCCCGAGTTCGGCACGCGGCCGGTGGCGTAGAGCACGCGGTCGCAGGCGATGCGCTCGCCTATGTCGGTGACGACGACGAGTCCGTTGTCGACCTTCTCGACCGCGGTGACGTTGGTGTTGGGCTTGAGCGCGATGCCCTGCTTCTTCATCTCGTCGGCGAGCGAGGCGCGCACGTCGGGATCGAAGCCGCGGAGGATGTTGTCGGCGCGGACGATCTGGGTGATCTCGGATCCTAAATTGCGGAAGATGCCGGCGAACTCGACCGCGATGTAGCCGCCGCCGACGATCACGAGGTGCTTCGGCACCTCCTTCATGTCGAGGATGTCGTCCGAGGTCATCGTGAGCTCGATGCCGGGGATCGGCGGGCGCTGCGGCCGGCCGCCGGTCGCGATCATGATCGTCTCGGACGTCACGCGCTTGGCCCCGACCTCGACCGTATGCGCGTCGACAAGCTTCGCGCGGCCCTCGAAGAGCTGCACGTTCGAGTTCTTGAGAAGGTTGAGATAGATGCCGTTGAGCCGGTCGAGCTCGCGGTCCTTGGTCGCGATCATCCTCGCCCAGTCGACCCTGGTTTCGCCGACCGTCCAGCCATAGCCCTCGGCATCGTCGAAGGCGCGGGCGAATTCCGATGCGTAGACCAGCAGCTTCTTCGGCACGCAGCCGCGCAGCACGCAGGTCCCGCCGACCCGCACCGCCTCCGCGATCCCGACCCTGGCGCCGTAGGAGCCGGCGCGCCTCGATCCGGCGACGCCGCCGGAGCCGGCGCCGATGGTGAAGAGGTCGAAGTCGTACCTGGCCATCAGATCCCGCCCATGCAGAGATATTTGATCTCGACGAATTCCTCGATGCCGTATTTCGAGCCTTCGCGGCCGATGCCGGACTCCTTCATGCCGCCGAAGGGCGCCACCTCGGTCGAGATCAGGCCGTCGTTGATGCCGACCATGCCGTATTCCAGCGCCTCGGCGACGCGCCAGACCCGGCCGATGTCGCGGCTGTAGAAGTAGGCGGCGAGCCCGAACTCGGTGTCGTTGGCGAGGCGAATCGCCTCCTCCTCGGTCTTGAAGCGGAACAGCGGCGCCACCGGCCCGAAGGTCTCCTCGCGCGCCATCTTCATTTGCGTTGTCACGTCGACGACGACGGTCGGCTCAAAGAAGGTGCCGCCGAGCGCATGGCGCTTGCCGCCGATCAGCACCTTGGCGCCCTTGGCCTTGGCGTCGGCCAGATGCTCCTCGACCTTCGCCAGCGCCGCCTCGTCGATCAGCGGGCCCTGCTGCGCGCCGGCGTCGAGGCCGTTGGCGACCTTGAGCCTGGACGCGGCCTCGGCGAGCTTCTTCGCGAAGGCGTCATAGACGCCGTCCTGGACCAGGAGCCGGTTGGCGCAGACGCAGGTCTGTCCGGTGTTCCGGTACTTCGAGATCATCGCACCGGCGACCGCGGCATCGACATCGGCGTCGTCGAAGACCAGGAACGGCGCGTTGCCGCCGAGCTCGAGCGAGATCTTCTTCACGGTCGAGGCCGACTGCTTCATCAGGAGCTTGCCGATCTCGGTCGAGCCGGTGAACCCGACCTTGCGGACGATCGGGTTGGTGGTGAGCTCCATGCCCACGGCGGGCGCCTGGTTGGTGGTCACGATATTGAACACGCCCTTGGAGAAGCCGGCACGCTCCGCCAGCTCGGCGAGCGCAAGCGCGGTCAGCGGCGTCTGCTCGGCCGGCTTCACCACCACGGTGCATCCCGCGGCCAGAGCCGGCGCCACCTTGCGGGTGATCATCGCAGCCGGGAAGTTCCACGGCGTGATTGCGGCGACGACGCCGATGGGTTCCTTCACGACGACCAATCGCTTGTCGGGCCCATGCTGCGGGATCGTGTCGCCGTAGACGCGCTTCGCCTCCTCGGCGAACCACTCGACGAAGGAGGCGGCATAGGCGACCTCGCCCTTGGCCTCGGCCAGGGGCTTTCCCTGCTCCGAGACCATCAGGACCGCGAGGTCGTCCTGGTTCTCCATCATCAGGTTGAACCATTTGCGGAGGATCGCGGAGCGCTCCTTCGCGAGCTTCTTCCGCCACGGACCCCAGGCGGCGTTCGCCGCCTCGATCGCGGCGCGCGTCTCCTTCGCGCCCAGGTCCTGGACCTCGGCGATCACCTGGCCGGTCGCCGGGTTGGTGACGGGGAAGGTCTTGCCGCTGTCGGCCCGGACCCAGGCGCCGTCGACATAGGCCTGGTCGCGCAGAAGCTTGGTGTCTTTCAAAGCCGGCGGCGGGGCTTTGGCTTGCATCGGTCGTCTCCTCGGGAAGTCCGGGCATTCGACACCCGGACCCCGAGGCGGGTCAACCGTGCGGACGGCGCGGGATAGCTATTCGACCGTGACCGACTTGGCGAGGTTGCGCGGCTGGTCGACGTCGTTGCCCTTGGCGACGGCGACGTAGTACGCCAGCAGCTGGACGGGAATCGTGAACAGGATCGGCGCCACCAGCGGCTCGGCCCTGGGCACGGTGAAGACCTTGGCCTTGGTGCCGTTCAGCTTCTCGGCGCCCGAGGAGTCGGTCAGCACGATGGCATGGCCGCCACGGGCCAGGACCTCCTGCAGGTTCGACGTGGTTTTCTGGAACAGCTCGTCCGACGGCGCGATCACGATCACCGGCACGCCGTCCGAGATCAGCGCGATCGGTCCGTGCTTCATCTCGCCGGCGGCATAGCCCTCGGCGTGGATGTAGGAGATCT
>CAZDGR010000165.1:0-9498 GCA_964504845.1 uncultured Rhizobium sp.
TGAGCGAGATGCCGGCGGCCTACATGTCGATGGGCCAGACCGCCGAGAACGTCGCGCGCCAGTACCAGATCACCCGCGCCGAGCAGGAAGAGTTCGCGGTCGGGAGCCACGCCAAGGCTGCGGCCGCGCAGGCCGCCGGCAAGCTCGACGCCGAGATCGTCGCGATCAACGGCGTCGCCAAGGATGGATGCATCCGCGCCGGCACCTCCAAGGAAGCGCTGGCCGGTCTCAAGCCTGCGTTCCTGGAAGAGGGGACGGTCACCGCCGGCACTTCCTCGCCGCTGACCGATGGTGCGACCGCGGTGCTGGTGACATCCGAGGACTACGCCAAGGCGCACGGGCTCAAGGTGCTGGCGAAGATCCGCTCGATCGCGGTCGCCGGCTGCGCGCCCGAGGTGATGGGCCTGGGCCCGATCGGTGCCAGCAAGAAGGCGCTGAAGCGCGCCGGCATCACGTCAAAGGACCTCGACGTCGTCGAGCTCAACGAGGCCTTCGCCTCGCAGGCGATCGCCAGCATGCGCGACCTCGACATCGATCCTGCGAAGGTGAATCTCGACGGCGGCGCGATCGCGCTCGGGCATCCGATCGGCGCCACCGGTGCGCGCATCACCGGCAAGGCGGCGGCGCTGCTCAAGCGCGAAGGCAAGTCGCTGGCGCTGGCGACCCAGTGCATCGGCGGCGGGCAGGGGATCGCGACCATTCTCGAGGCCGTCTGATGCCTCCGCTTCAATCCAAGCCCAAGCTGAAGATCGGCCGCGTCGGCGTCATCGGCTCCGGCGTGATGGGGGGCGGGATCGCCGCCCATGTCGCCAATGCCGGCGTGCCCGTTCACCTCCTCGATATCGTGCCGAAGGACGGTGGCAACCGGAACGCGGTCGCCGAGGGCGCGATCCAGCGCCTGCTCAAGACCGATCCGGCTCCGTTCATGCATGCGGGCGCGGCGCGCCTGGTGACCCCCGGCAACATCGAAGACCACCTCGACCGCTTAAGCGAATGCGACTGGATCGTCGAGGTCGTCGCCGAGAACCTGACGATCAAGCAGGAGGTCTACAAGAAGATCGAGGCGCATCGGAAGAAGGGCTCGATCGTCTCCTCCAACACCTCGACCATCCCGCTTCAGAACCTGACGAAGGGCCTGCCGAAGTCCTTTGCCAGGGACTTCCTGATCACGCACTTCTTCAATCCGCCGCGCTACATGCGGCTGCTCGAGATCGTCGCCGGACCCTCGACCAAGCCGAAGGCGGTCGAGATCGTCCGCGACTTCTGCGACCACGCGCTCGGCAAGGGCGTGGTCGACTGCAAGGACACGCCGGGCTTCATCGCCAACCGGATCGGTACCTACTGGATCCAGGCGGCGATCAACCATTCGATCGACCTCGGCCTCACGATCGAGGAGGCGGACTCGGTCGCCGGCCGGCCGATGGGCATCCCCAAGACCGGCATCTTCGGCCTCCTCGATCTCGTCGGCCTCGACCTGATGCCGCATGTCTCGAAGAGCCTGCTCGCGACGCTGCCGGAAGGCGACGACTACCGCCGCATCTACCGGCCGCAGGCGCTGTTCGAGAAGATGATCGCCGACGGCTACACGGGGCGTAAGGGCAAGGGCGGCTTCTATCGTCTCGCCAAGGGCGCGGATGGATCGCGGGTGAAGGAGGCGATCGACCTCAAGACCGGCGAGTACCACGTGGCCGGCAAGCCGCGGCTCGAGTCCGTCGAGGCGGCGCGCAAGGGCCTCAAGGTCCTCGCCGAGCATCCCGACAAGGGCGGACGCTATGCCTGGGCGGTGATGCGCGACACGCTCGGCTACGCGGCGTCGCTGGTGCCCGACATCGCCGACCAGGTAACCGCGGTCGACGAGGCGATGCGCCTCGGATACGCGTGGAAGCGCGGGCCGTTCGAGATGATAGACCAGCTCGGCGCCCGGTGGTTTGCCGACAAGCTCGCGGCCGAAGGCAAGGCGGTGCCGTCGCTGGTGACCACGGCAGCCGCGGCCGGCGGCTTCTATCGCACGGAAGGCAGCGCGGTCGAATATCTCGGCACTGACGGTGCCTATCACGCGATCCAGCGCCGGCCGGGCGTGCTGCTGCTCGCCGACGTCAAGCGCGGCAAGCAGCCGATCGTCGGCAACAAGGCGGCGAGCCTCTGGGATCTCGGCGACGGCGTCGCCTGCCTCGAGTTCCACACCAAGATGAACGCCTTCGATGCCGACCTGCTCGGCATGGTGAAGAAGGCGATCGACACGGTGACGAAGAGCTACAAGGCGCTCGTGATCCACAACGACGCCGACAACTTCTCGGTCGGCGCCAATCTGGGCCTCGCCCTGTTCGCCGCCAATGTCGCCCTCTGGCCGGCGATCGACCAGCTGGTCGACCAGGGACAGAAGACCTTCAAGGCGCTCAAATACGCACCGTTCCCTTCCGTCGGCGCGCCCGCAGGCATGGCGCTGGGCGGCGGCTGCGAGGTGCTGCTGCACTGCTCGGCCGTGCAGGCCCATGCCGAGAGCTATATCGGCCTGGTCGAATGCGGTGTCGGCCTGGTGCCCGGCTGGGGCGGATCGAAGGAGCTGCTGACGCGCTGGGCAACTCTGCCGGGCATGCCGAAGGGCCCGATGCCGCCGGTCGCCAAGGCGTTCGAGACGGTGGCGATGGCGAAGGTCGGCAAGTCGGCGCATGAGTGCCGCGAGCTGGGCTTCCTGCGTCCGACGGACGGCATCACGATGAACCGCGATCGATTGCTTGCGGACGCCAAAGAGACGGCGCTCAAGCTCGCGAAGAAATACAAGGCGCCGGAGCCGCCGGTGCTCAAGCTGCCGGGTCCGACCGGCGTCGCCGCGATCCAGCTCCAGGTCGAAGGCCTCTCCCTGCAGGGCAAGGTCACGAAGCACGACCAGGTCGTGGTCAAGGAGCTGGCGAAGGTCATCACCGGCGGCGACGATGCCGATCACATCGAGCCGACCAGCGAGGACAAGCTCTACGCGCTCGAGCGCCAGGCGTTCATGCGTCTGGTCAAGACCGAGGGCACGCTCCAGCGCATGGAGCACATGCTGACCACCGGCAAGCCGCTGAGGAACTAGCGATGGCTATTTACAAAGCGCCGCTTCGCGATATCCGCTTCGTGCTGAACGAGGTGCTGGCCGACTCCGAGCGGCTTCCCGGCGACGATGAATACGGCGCCGATACCGCCGACGCGATCCTCGAGGCCGCAGCCCAGATCTGCGAAGAGGTGCTGCAGCCGCTCAACCGTTCCGGCGACGAGGAAGGCTCGGTGCTGGAGAACGGCGTCGTGCGCACGCCGAAGGGTTTCAAGGAAGCTTACGAGGCGTTTCGCGAGGGCGGCTGGGTCGGCATGCCGTGCGCGGTCGAGGATGGCGGGCAGGGGATGCCGCGGCTCCTGCACAACGTCGTGAAGGAGATGTTCTGCTCGGCGAACCTCGCCTTCGGCATGTTCCCGGGCCTCTCCAATGGCGCCTACGCGGCGATCCGCGCCCATGCGGTCGAAGATCTCAAGCGCGCCTACCTGCCGAAGCTCGCGACCGGCGAGTGGACCGGCACCATGTGCCTGACCGAGCCGCAATGCGGCACCGATCTCGGGCTGATCCGCACCAAGGCGGTGCCGAAGGGCGACGGCAGCTATGCCATCACCGGCACAAAGATCTTCATCTCCTGCGGCGACCACGATTTCACCGACAACATCGTGCATCTGGTGCTGGCGAAGCTGCCCGACGCGCCGGAGGGCATCCGCGGCATCAGCCTGTTCCTGGTGCCGAAGCGCCTGCCGATGTCCGATGGCAAGCCCGGCGTCCACAACGGCGTCACGACCGGCGCGCTCGAGCACAAGATGGGGATCAAGGCATCGCCCACCTGCGTGCTCAACTTCGAGAACTCGGTCGGATGGCTGGTCGGCGGAGCGCACCGTGGCATGCGCTGCATGTTCACGATGATGAACGAGGCACGCCTCTCGGTCGGCATGCAGGGCCTCGGCCTCGCCGAGGTCGCCTATCAGAACGCCCGCGACTACGCCAAGGAGCGCACCCAAGGACGCTCCGTCAGCGGCACCAAAGACGCGGCGAAGACCGCCGATCCGATCATCGTGCATCCCGACGTGCGCAAGAACCTGCTCTCGATCCGCTCCTTCACCGAAGGCGCGCGCGTGATGGCCTATTGGACCGGCCGCCTGCTGGACGAGTCCGAGAAGCACCCGGATGCGGCGAAGCGCGAGGCGGCCGACGAGCTGGTGCAGCTGCTGACCCCGATCGTGAAGGCCTATCTCACGGACCAGGGCTTCGCGTCGACGGTGACGGCGCAGCAGGTCTATGGCGGCCACGGGTACATCCGCGAGCACGGCGTCGAGCAGTTCGTGCGCGACGCCCGCATCGCCCAGATCTACGAGGGTACCAACGGCATCCAGGCGCTCGACCTTGTCGGCCGCAAGCTGCCTCAGAACATGGGGCGCCTGCTCCGACGCTTCTTCCATCCGGTGGACGCCTTCATCCAGGCGAACGGCACCGATCCCAAGCTCGCCGAGTTCGTGATGCCGCTGGCGAAGGCCTTCGCCAAGCTGCAGCAGGCGACCGCGCAGCTGGCGGAGAAGGGGCTAAAGGACCCCGAGGAGGCGGTGTCGGGAGCGACCGACTACCTCCGCCTGTTCGGTCATGTGGTCATGGGGTTCCTCTGGTGCCGGATCGTCAAGCTGGCCCAGGCGAAGATCGCCGCCGGAAACGACGCCGACGGCTTCTATGCCGCCAAGGTCATGACCGCGCGATTCTTCATCGAACGCGTGCTGCCGGAGACCGACACCCTGTTCCGGACGGTGCTCGCCGGCCGGAAGACCCTGATGGAGATGCCGGCCGAGGCGTTCTGAGGCGGAATCGGGGAGGGGGACCGCTCAGGGTCTTTGAGGCCGTCACGGCCCTGATTTTCCGGTGGTTTGAGCGGCAGCGCGGCTTGACGGCGGGGGAGTGCCCGATTAGGTATGGCGCCGGTGGCGGGCGTAGCTCAGTTGGTTAGAGCACCAGATTGTGGATCTGGGGGTCGCCGGTTCAAGCCCGGTCGCTCGCCCCATTTTCCTTGACGTTCGAACGGATTAGCCAGGCATCCGCTCGATCGTAAACAAAAGATGAAGATTATCGAAAATTGTCGCCTTGCAACCGCTCGCACGAATGGATTGATTGGCGCCTCTTCTCACGAGAGTGCGCCATAGGCGTGCGGATCCCATGAGTACGGCCACCACCAGCGAACGTTTCTGGCCGGCGACTTTCGCCGAACGGGGCGCCACCGTGCCCTTCACGACGCCGGTGCTGGCTGCCGCGCGGCTGCGCTCGACCAATCCCGAGAAGGTCGAATACCTGATCCCCGGCCTTTCCGGCTCCAAGGGCACCTACGTCATCCCGGCCAAGTCGATGCCGGAGATGTTCAAGATGACGGTGCACGATCGCGCTCTTTTGGAGGAGATGGAAGCCAAGTCGGCGACCAGCCCGCACGACATCCGTGTCGCCACGCTCCGGATCGCCAGCACCGGGCTCGCAGGCGCCGATGCCGCCGCCGCCGCCAAGACGATCCTCAGCGCCGCCGAGAACCAGGAGTTGGTGACGCGCCTCTTCGTCGTCGTCCGCGCCCTCGAGCAGCTGTCGTCCAGCAAGGAGAAGTTCGTCGTCACCGACCTGATGTCGGACTCGGGCAAGAAACGGGCGCGTGCCGAGCTCACCGCCGCGGGCGAGAGGCTGGACATCGAGCTTCAGGAACTGCTCGACCGGCTCGAGCAATGGGGCAACATGATCGCGCCGCTGGGCGTAACCCGCAGTGCCGCGGTCGGGCCGATGCGGCGGATCTGGACCCAGCTGACCGAGCTGTCGCGGGTTATGCGCGACTGGGCCGCCGGCGAGTGGGCCGACGATACCGCCCCCGATGCGACGCTGGTCGCCGACGTTGCCGAGGAGACCAACCGGGTCGCGACCAAGCCGATCGCCGATCTCGATACCGCCCTCGACAACATCGCGAAGTTCATCGTTCCCTGGCACGAGACCGAGGTTCAGCTCAAGGCGGCGATGGACAAGCTCGGCTGGTTCTTCGACGGCTGGGACGGCGTGCTGAAGGTCTGGGACTCGGCCCAGCGCGAGGTCCACTACCGGCAGAAGGAAGCGGTGATCGAGATGGTCCGCCTGCTGCCGCTGGTCCCGCAGAGCGAGGTCAGGACGAACCAGCAGAAGTGGCAGGACATGTCGGTGTCGATGCGCCGCCAGGTCCGGGTGCTGGAAGGGTGGAACACCGGCGAGATCGACATCGAGCTGATGATGCGGCTCGAGAAGTACAAAGCCTCGGTGATCTGATCTCGCGCTAGCCGCGCAGGCCGGCGAGCATGTCGCGCGCCTTGTTGGCGACGAGCGAGGCGGGATCCATCTGGATCGTCGGCAGCTCGGGCGCGGGAGCCTCCTCGGCCGGCGCCTCGGCAGCGGTCACCGCCGCCGGTGGAGCGGAGAGCGGCCCGGTCTCCGGAACCGGTGCTGCTACGGCGTTGGGCTTGGCGCCCCACGACGTCGACATCCTGATCTTCGGCTTGGCGCCCGCCGGCGGCGGCGACTTGGAGATCTCCGACTCCGGCTTCTTGATGCGGTGGTAGTCGGATGAGCGGAGGATGACGCCGACGATGCCGCCATTGGTGATAAGGCGGGCCGCGTCGGTCAGCGCCGAGATCGCCGTATCGCGTTTCACCTGTACGACCTGGCTTTCGGCGAGCTTGATCAACTCGGCGCCGAGGCTCGCCTTGAGGCTGTCCATCGTCTGGGCGACGCGCGACGCGTCCTCGGCGCTGCGGCAGCGGAGATCGAGGTAGAAGGCGTAGAGGTGCGCGAAGCGGCTGAATTCGTCGTTCATCTCCAGCATCAGCGGATCGTGCAGCGGCACCAGGACCTCGCCCGGCTTCAGCTTTCGCCCGAGCCGGCCATCGGCTTCGGCCTTCTTCCGCGTCCGCCGGGCCCAGACGTAGCGCGTCAGCACGGTGGCGCCGAATGTCAGCACCATGACCGCGACCCATAGAAGCCCGAGGGCCTTCAGACCGTCGCGCATCATGTCTGCGATGCCGTCGAGGTTGAGCATCTGCAGGGTGAGCCGAACGTGCTTTTGCGAGCTGAAAACGTGCTCCTTGACGAAGTCGACGAGCCAGACCGGCAGGTCGTCCTGGAAGGAGACGATCAGGGTCACGGCCACCGCGACGATGTCGAGCACGGCGATCGCGAAGATCATGCCCCAGGTGAGGGCACGCATGAGCAGGCCGATGGCGGTATCGACCAGGACGAGGACCCAGTAGCGGACTTTCGGCGACACCGGCTTTTTCGGCCGGGACGGCGCCTGCTTCTTCTTCCGCCGAAATTTCGCGCGGGTCTTCTCGAAGAGCTGGAACTTGGGGAGCTCGAACATCAGTGTCGGGTGGTATAGAGGCTGCCCTGAGCGAAATCTATCTGTTCCGTTAGGCTTGGGGCGAGCATATTCTTGCCCCTCGCTGCGATCATCGACGAGACGGCGGCAAAGGACTACGAAGGACGGCCGCAGCCGACGGAAGGGAGCGACATGGCCGGGAGCGTAAACAAGGTCATTCTGGTCGGAAATCTCGGGCGCGACCCGGAGGTCCGCAACACCCAGGATGGACGGAAAGTGGTTAATCTTTCCTTAGCGACCTCCGAATCCTGGCGTGACCGCCAGTCGGGCGAGCGCAAGGAGCGGACCGAGTGGCACCGCGTGGTCATCTTCAACGAGAACCTGGCGGAGGTGGCTGAGAAGTACCTGAAGAAGGGCGCCAAGATCTTCATCGAGGGCCAGCTCCAGACCCGCAAATGGACCGACCAGTCCGGCGCCGAGAAGTATACGACCGAGATCGTGCTGCAGCGGTATCGCGGCGAGCTCACCATGCTCGATGGCCGGGGCGACAGCGGCAGCGCCAGCCATGGCGGCGAGTTCGCCGACGCGCCCGGCCCGTCGAGCCCGCCCGCCCGCAAAGGCGGCGCGGATCTCGACGACGAGATCCCGTTCTGATGTCGGCCGCGAGGTTCCTCGCGGCGCTTCTCTGCCTCGGCTGGATCGCCGCGGCCGAAGCGCAGACCGCCTACAAGGAAATCGACCCGAAGAGCGCCAGCTTCGCCGGTGCGGCGACGTTCCGGAAGACCGCGCGCCTGACCCAGGACAAGATCGTCGTCGCCAGGGCCGAGCAGGAGGTGGTGACCATCCTTGCCGGCAAGCCCGAGACCAAGAACGTCGCCAAGCCCGGCGACTACATCGTCACCGGTACGCTGGGCGAGCGCTATGTGATCGCCGGCAACCGCTTCGACAGGCTCTACGAGCCGGACCCGGGCCGGCCGGGCGAATTCCGCTCGAAGGGCACGGTGCTCGCCGTGCTGCTGACCGAGCCGGTGACGTTCAAGGCGCCGTGGGGCGAGCAGCAGCGCATCGACGCCGGCGGCGTGCTGGTCAAGAACGGCGACGACATCTATGGCATTGCCGAGGCCGCCTTTGCCGAGACCTACGGCCGCGCCGACAAGGACGGCAAGGTCTTCGTCGCCCTCGACGTGCCGTTGGCCCAGCAGAAGGCCGCGGCACAGGAGCGGGGAGAGACGACGCACGTCGCCGATCTCGATCGCCGGATGGCGCTGAAGAAGTGAGCTTCGCCTATCCGCTCACCGGGCTCGCGACGGTCGCGGCCCTGCTGGTCTTCCTCTGGACCGGGCGCAAGGTGAGTGCCGCGCGCCGGCGGTTCGGCATCAAGGCGCCGGCGACGTCGGGCGATCCGGGCTTCGACCGGGTCTTCCGCGTGCAGATGAACACGCTCGAGCAGCTGGCGCTTTTCCTGCCGGCGCTGTGGCTGGCGGCGGTGGTTTCCGTCGATCTCTGGGCGGCCCTTCTGGGGGCCGTCTGGGTCGTCGGCCGGGTCGTTTATGCGCACGCGTACTATCGCGACGCCGCGGCCCGCGGTCCGGGCTTCCTCCTGACCGTCGCGCCTGCATTTATCTTATTGATTTTGGCTGTAATTTTTATCCTCAGGGGCATGATCTCCTGACCGCTTCGCGCGTTGTTTGCGGGTGCGAAATATGCTAACCAAAGCGTCATAGGAACGACCCCGCAGCGACCCGGTGTGTTCCTTCTTCGTTCGCAACCGCACCGGACCTCATTTTCCACGTGACGACCACCGTTCCACCGACGGACATCGCGCCCGTCACCATCGAAGAGGAAATGCGGCGTTCGTACCTCGATTACGCGATGAGCGTGATCGTGGCGCGTGCCCTTCCCGACGTCCGCGACGGCCTGAAGCCCGTCCACCGCCGCATCCTCTACGCGATGATGGAAGGCGGCTACGACTGGTCGAAGGTCGCCCGCAAGAGTGCCCGCATCGTCGGCGACGTGATGGGCAAGTACCACCCGCACGGCGACGCCTCGATCTACGACGCCATGGTCCGCATGGCCCAGGACTTCTCGATGAGCCTGCCGCTCATCCAGGGGCAGGGCAATTTCGGCT
>CAZDGR010000166.1:0-9483 GCA_964504845.1 uncultured Rhizobium sp.
CGCCGCCTCCCTCGCCGACCAGGCGGGACAGCTCGTCGCCGTCGCCTCCGGATTCAGGAACGGCGAGGCGCAGGCGGCGGCTTAGGCCTTCGCCGTCTTCATCTGCTTGTCGAGCTCGGCCAGGATCCTGGCGCGCGCCGCCGGATCGGCGATGCCGGCGATCTGCTTCTTGAGCTCGACCGACACCACAGCCTCCAGCGCCGGCGCGATCCGCGTGCCCGACAGCGCCACCACGAAGTTCGCGTTGGCGAGCGACGAGGCACCGGCCTCGACGATCCAGCCGACGCCGGCGCGCAGCCCATTCGGCCCGCCCATCTCCAGCACCGCGGCAGTGCGATGCACCAGCGCCTCGGCCATGGCGGCGCCGCCGAATACGCCGCTCTCGCGCAGCACGTGCTTGATGAAGTCGCGAAAGCGGTTCTGCTCGACGATCTGGTTGTTGCGGACCAGCGGATTAGGCCCGCGCAGCTCGGACCGGACGCGCTCCATCAGGATGTCCTGGCTCGCCGGCAGACGCCCGGTCGCCATCAGCTTGCAGAGCGCCTCTTCGGCCTGGACGACATCGGGCGCCTGTCCCTTGCCCGGCCCCTTGAACTTGCCTTCCGCCATGTCGAGCAGCTTGAACAACGCGTCGATCAAGGTCGGCTGCTGACCCAGGAGGTCGGCGATCAGCGTGGCGCTGCCGAGGGAGTCGGAGATGAAGTCGTCGAGGAGGCCGATGCTGGCGGTCTCCTTGGTGGCGTTGTTCCACTCCAGCGCCTGCATCAGCTTGCCGTACCAGGAGCGGGTCTGGCTGAGCTCGCGGGCGATCATGCAGCGGAGCAGGAAGATCAGCTCCTCCGGCTTCGCGGTCTTGGCCACCGCTCGGATCGCCTCGTCGAAGCCGAGCTCGCGGATCGAGGGCAGCTTCAGCTTGTCGGCCTCGTTCGCCCGCTTGGTGACGGCTTCCGAGAGCTTCCAGAGCGCGTCGGTGCGCTTCTTGGCGTCCTCGCCCTCCGGTCCCTTCTGGGCCCTGGCCGCCCGGTCGATCGCGGTCTGGACCATCGACTCGAAATCGTTGAGCCGCTTCATCTCGCGGCCGATATGCATGATCTCGGTCGGGGTCAGCGGCGACTTGTCGAGATACTGGCGGAACAGGCGGTTGAGGGTCTTGCGGGCAGCCGGGCCATAGAGGTCTTCGGGCCGGGCGCAGAGCGGCGCCTCCTCGATCTGGGGGACCGTCAGGGGAGCCGTGACCTGGGGCTTTTCCTGCTCCCACAGCGGCTCGTCCGGCTTGCTGTCGAGGACGACGCGGACCGCTTCGATATCCTTCAGCTTGGAGAGGAGGGCCTTCGCCATGGTCTCGGCGCTGGCCTGGTCGCTCGCGGTCTGCTCGATCGTCCAGCGGCCCTTCCGGCGCGCCTGGATGTCATAGGTCTTGCTGCGGAACGAAAACATTCAGGACCCCCCAATTCCTGGCCCGCGGCGGAGTGGGCAGCATCCGCCGGGGCGATTGCAATAGTCTTCTGAAAATTCGCAAGGTTAACGGGGAAAATTCGCGCCACTGCGATTGCCTGATCACGAGGCGATGGCTACTGTGCTGACCGAATTCGGGATTCTGTGGGGGATCCTGACCAGAAGGGTCTTGTTGGGGGTGCGAGTGGGAGATCCGACGCCCATCGGTCGGTTCGAGCTGCCGTCGACGGCCGACCTCGCCACCATGCGCGACATCAAGGCGGCGCTCGCCGAACGCCTCGAAGCCGGCCAGTCGATCCATCTCGACGGCAGCCAGGTGGAGGAGCCGTCGACCGCGCTTATCCAGCTGATCGAGGCGGCGGCGATCTCCTACGGCGCCCGCGACCTGCAGGTAGGCCTGGTCTCGCCTTCCGACGCGCTCTGCCAGGCCTATGAGGACCTTGGCCTGTTCGGCTCGCTGATGGCGCGCACCGCGGCCGGCGCCGAGCCATGACCGAAGAAGAAGACCTCAAGCGCATCTTCTTCCTCGAATGCGAGGAGCTGCTCGGCAGCGCCGAGAGCAGCGTCGAGTCCCTGCGCAACGAGGCGTCGCCCGAGGCGATCAACGCGCTGTTCCGCTCGGTCCATTCGGTCAAGGGCGGCGCCGGCGCCTTCGGCATGGACCGGCTCGCCAAGTTCGCGCACGCCTTCGAGTCCTTCATGGACCTGCTGCGGAAGGGCAAGGCAGAGCTCGACCAGGCAGCGCTCGACCTGCTGTTCGACGGCGTCGACGTGCTGCACATGCTGGTCGACGAATCCCAGCACGGGAGTCCGGCGCCGGCGGCGCGTGTCGATGCGGCGCTCGCCAGCCTGCGCCAGAGGGCCGGCCTCGCGGACGAGCCGGAAGAAGCCGAGCCCGTCGAGCCCGAGATCCCGCTCGAGGCCACGTCCTCCAACGCGATCGCCCAGCCGATCCGCCAGTACCAGATCCGCTTCGCGCCGGGACCGCGCCTGCTCGCGGCCGGCGTCGATCCGCTCCTGATCCTGCGTACGATCAAGCAGCTGGGCACCGCGTCGGTCGAGGCGGAGGTCTCGAAGATCCCCGGCCTGGCCGAGCTCGATCCCTCGGTCTGTCACATCTCCTGGACGATCGTTCTCGACAGCGCCGCGCCGAAGCGCGATCTCGACGAGATCGCCGAGATGATCGACGACCTCGCCACGTTCGAGATCGACGCCGGGCCGGAACCGGACCTGTCACACGAGGTTTCGCCGGCGGCGCCCGAGCCCAAGGCGCTGGCGCTTCCGTCACCCGCAGCGCCGACCGCGCCGGCGGCGAAGAAGACCGAGCCGGCTGCGCCCACGCCCAAGGAGCCGGCAGCCGATCCTGCGAAGGCCCGTACCCAGGCGACGCCGACGGTCCGCGTCGACGTGCCGAAGCTCGAGCGCCTCGGCAACATGGTGGGCGAGCTGATCATCACCCAGGCGTTTCTCGCCCGTCAGGCAGCCGGCCTCGATACCGATCGGTACCGAAGCCTGTTCCGGGCCCTCGACGAGATGTCGCAGCACATCCGCGACATTGCCGACGCCGCGACGTCGATCCGCGCCCAGCCGCTGAAGGTGGTGTTCCAGCGCTTCGGCGCGCTGGTTCGCGATCTCGAGAAGGCGACCTCGAAGCGGATCCGCCTCGAGGTCCAGGGCGAGTCCGTCGAGATCGACAAGACGGTGGTCGAGCGCCTGAGCGAGCCGCTGACCCACCTGATCCGCAACTCGATCGACCACGGCATCGAATCCACCGAGAAGCGCCTCGCCGCCGGCAAGGACCCTGTCGGCCGGCTCAGGCTCAGCGCCGAGCAGCGCGGCAGCCACGTCGTGATCGAGCTCTCCGACGACGGCGGCGGCATCAACCGCGAGCGCGTGCTGCAGAAGGCGATCGAGCGGGGCCTGGTCGCGCCGGACGCCCAGCTCTCGGACGAGGAGACCGACCACCTGATCTTCCTGCCGGGATTCTCGACCGCCGAGGCGGTCACCTCGATCTCGGGCCGCGGCGTGGGCATGGACGCGGTACGCGCGACGATCGCCGAGATGGGTGGCCAGGTGACCCTGACCTCGCATCCGGGCCGCGGCTCGACCTTCTCGCTGCATCTGCCGCTGTCGCTGGCGATCCTGGACGCGATGGTCACGCTGGTCGCGCGCCACAACTACCTGGTCCCGATCAGCGCCATCGTCGAGAGCCTCCGGCCGATGCCGGCGTCGATCGTGCGCATGGACAAGCAGAACCCGATGCTCTCCTGGCGCGGCTCGATGCTGCGCATCGTGAGCCTGGCCAAGGAATTCTCGATTCCCGGCGCGGTCGAGGATCCGACCCAGGCGATCCTGGTCGTCGTCCGCCCGGCCGGCGGCGACCTGTTCGCGCTCCAGGTCGACGACCTGATCGGCCAGGAGCCGGTCGTCGTGAAGAGCCTCGAGAAGAACTATCGGAAGGTCGCCGGCCTCTCCGGGGCGACGATCCTCGGCGACGGCCGACCGGCCTTGATTCTCGACCTCCCGTCCCTGGGCAACGCCCAGCTCGGACGCCGGAGGATCGAAGCCCCCGCCGGGGCGGACTGAGGGAGGCGGGCATGGATGCGCAGCGCGAAAGCAAGCCCGACGATACGTCGGAGGCGCAGTTCGTCAGCTTCGAGATCGGCGACAGCAAGTTCCTGATCCCGATCGAGCGCGTCGTCGAGTTCCGCATCTGGTCGGAGCCGACGGCGGTGCCCAGGACGCCTGAGTACGTGCGCGGAATCGTCAACATCCGCGGCGAGATCGTGCCGATCTACGACGTCGCCGCCAGGCTCGGGCGGGGTGCCACCGAGGCGACCGCACGCCACGTCGTCGTCATCGTGCGGAGCGAGGATTCGCGCTCGATCGGACTCCTGGTCGACTCGGTGACCGACATCGTCAACGCCAAGGGCGGCAACATGGCGTCGATGCCGAAGATCGACGGCGGCAACGCGACGCCGTTCATGGCCGGCGTCGTGTTCATCGACGACCGCATCCTCGGCGTCACCGACGTCGACCGGCTGGTGCAGGAGACCTTCCCGGGCATCGAGCACGCGATGCCGGCTGGATCCCTCGAGGGGCCGCGCGGATGACCATGGCCGCCGGCGACAGCGCGGACGCGATCGGCGAGGTCTATGTCGCGGCGAAGGCGAGCGGCCCCGCCTTCGAGCCGGACGACCTCGCCTTCTTCGCCGAGGCGATGCGCCAGCGCGCCGGCATCATCCTTCCCGACACCAAGGCGGCGCTGGTCTTTCGCCGGCTGGCGCCGCGGGTGCGCGAGCTCGGGCTTGCTTCATTCGCCGCCTATCGCCAGCGCCTGTCGAATCCCGAAGACGCCGAATGGGATCGCGTCGTCGGCCAGCTCACCACCAACCATTCGCGGTTCTTCCGCGAGGTCCATCACTTCAAGCTCCTGTCCGAGCACCTTTCGGAGCTGATGGCACCCGGCAACACCCGCGTGCGCTTGTGGTCGGCCGCCTGTGCGGCCGGCCAGGAACCGTACTCGATGGCGATCCTGCTCTCGCATCTCCGCGCCAAGCATCCGGTGACCGACGCGCGCATCCTCGCGACCGACATCGACCGCTCGATCCTCGTCCAGGCCGAGCAGGCTCGCTACACCCCGGAGGACATCGGCCGGCTGCCGCGCTTCGCCCGGCCGTTCGTTCGCCGAGAGGCTGACGGCAGCTCGACCGTCGCCGAGGCCCCACGCGAGCTGGTTCGCTTCAAGCACCACAACCTGATCGGCAGCGACTGGCCGATGCGCGGCCCGTTCGACGCGATCTTCTGCCGGAACGTCCTGATCTACCTGTCGAGCGCCGACCAGGAGCGGGTGATCGCGCGCCTCGCCGGGCTGCTCAAGGTCGGCGGCATTCTCTGCCTCGGCCATTCCGAGGTCGCCCGCGGCGCCCGCTTGCCGGTCCGACGCATCGACGTGCCGAGCAGCTATGTCCGAACCTGAACGTCCGATCCGGGTGCTGATCGTCGACGACTCGGCGCTGGTGCGCGAGCTGCTCACCGGCATTCTTTCGGCCGATCCGGCGATCGAGGTCGCCGGCGTCGCTCCCGACCCGCTGATCGCGCGCGAGAAGATCAAGGCGCTGACGCCCGACGTCATCACCCTCGACGTCGAGATGCCGCACATGAACGGCATCGACTTCCTCGAGCGCCTGATGCGGCTCCGGCCGATGCCGGTGGTGATGATCTCGACGCTGACGACCGAGGGCGCCGACACGACGTTGCGCGCGCTCGAGCTCGGCGCCATCGACTACGTCGCCAAGCCGACGCGCCGGCTCAGCGAATCGATCGGCAGCCTGGCCGAGGAGATCCGCACCAAGGTGAAGACCGCGGCGCATGCCCGCGTGCGCGGCGGCGCGGCGCGGAAGCCGGCGGCCGCACCGGCGCCGAAGGCCGAGGCTCCCGCCGCCGCCTCGAACCGTTTCACCCATCTCGACGTGATCGGCATCGGTGCCTCGACCGGCGGCGTCGAGGCCATCGGCGAGATCCTGGCGCACGTGCCGGCGGATGCGCCGGGCATCGTGATCGTCCAGCACCTGCCCGGATCCTTCACCGGCCGCTTCGCCTCCCGCCTCGACGCGTCGCTTCCCCTTGCGGTCACCGAGGCCCGCGATGGTGCGCCGATCCTGCCCGGCACCGTCCATATCGGGCGCGGCGGACAGGACTTCGAGGTCCGTGCCGATGCCGGCGGGCGCCCGATCTGCCGGCTGGTCGAAGGCACGCCGGGGGCGCTCCACGTGCCCTCGATCGACCGCCTCTTCATCTCGCTGGCGCGCTTCGGCAAGCGCACCACCGGCGTGCTGCTGACCGGCATGGGCCGCGACGGCGCGATCGGCCTCAAGGCAATGCGCGACGCCGGCGCGCTGACCATCGGCCAGGACGCCGGCACCTCGGTCGTCTTCGGCATGCCGCGCGCCGCCGCCGAGGCCGGTGCCGTTTCCGTCCAGCTTCCGCTCACCCGCATCGCCCAGGCGATGCTCGACCAAAGCTCATCCGAGTGAGGACATTGAAAATGCCCGCAGCCAAATCCCTTCGCGTTCTCGTCGTCGACGATCAGGAAAGCGTCCGAGGCATCATGCGCGGCTACGTCAAGCGGCTCGGCGTCGACAACGTCGACGTCGCCGAGAGCGGCTCAGCCGCCCTCAAGCAGCTGGGCAAGCAGCCCTATCACCTGGTCATCTCCGACATCAACATGGAGAACGGCTCAGGGCTCGACCTGCTCAAGGCGATGCGCGCCCACCCGGTGCTGAAGCGCACGCCGGTGCTGATGGTGACCGGCAGCTCCGACGGTGAAACCGTCCAGTCCGTCGTCCAGGCCGGCGTCAACGGCTACGTGGTCAAGCCGGTGTCCTTCGACGGGCTCAAGCAGCGGGTCGAGAAGATCCTCGGTCCGCTCACCTGACCTTCCGCATCCCGCCGAGGTAGCTCAGAATGAAGATCTCGACGAAGCTCACAAGCCTGATCTGCGGCGCTGCGGCGCTCTCCGCCGGGCTGTTCGGACTGCTGTCCTACAACAGCTTCCAGTCGATCCAATTCCAGCGCGACATCGTCGCCGGCCAGACCTTCGTCGCGCCCCTGCGCGATCTCGCAATCGCTCTCTACCGGCACGAGGTGGCGCTGCTCAAGGGCTTGTCGGCCCGCACTCCGGCGAGCGAAGCCGTCACCCGCAGCGAGGAGCAGATCAAGGCCGCGATGACGCGCCTCGCGACCCTGCATCGCGACATGAAGGCGGCGCGCGGCTACGAAGCCGAGATTCCGAGCCTCAAGCCGGCCATCGATCGCGTTCTCGCTCTGCGCGAGTCGCGCGACCTGGCCATCGCCGCCGTGGCCGAAGCCCACGAGGCGAGCTTGAACCAGCTCCTCGAGCAGTCCGCGCAGATCTCCACCGTCTTCCACAACATCGAGGACCCGAACGCGGACCTGGTTCTGTCGCAGATCGCCGAGTTCGAGATCTTCCCCGGCATCCTGATCGCCCGCGCCAACATGATGGGGCGCATCTTCCAGATCGACGACGCCCGCAAGGGCGGCATGTCCTCGGGCTTCGTCATCCGCGGGCAGATGGACCAGCTCGGCCAGCAGATGGGCGTCGTGCGCGAGCACCTGCAGAGCCTGGCGCGCGCGATGAACCGGTCGGCGCAGTCGGACGCCGACGGGCGCGGCTGGGCGCCTTTCGTCCAGAGAGTGGCGGCCCTGATCGAGCGGGAGCACAAGTTCCTCGCCGCTGTCGACGACGGCGTCCTCAACCCCAACGCGGCGCCGGTCCTCGCCGGCGCCGACGAAGCGCTGCTGGCCGGCCTGGTCGATCTCTGGTCTTCCATCTCGGCGACCTCGGCCGCCGGGCTGGCGGTACGCCTCGGCGCTCTCGAGTTCAGCTTCTATTGGCACTCCGCGGCGATCGCCGTCGCCATGATCGTGCTGTTCGTGGCGATGCTGTGGGGCGTGCGCAGCGTCAGCCGCGACATCAACGAGGCCGAGGCCGTGACCACGCGCATCGCCGACGGCGACCTCGACATCGAGATTCCCGGCACCGAGCGCCCCGACGAGATCGGCGGCCTCGCACGCTCGGTCGAGGTGCTCCGCCAGAACTCGGTCCGCCAGCGCACGATGCAGGAGAACGAGCGCGAGATGCAGGACAAGGAGCGCGAGATGATGGGCCGCATGACCGAGACCGCGTCCAGGGTCGCGGAGTCGGTCCAGGCGATCCGCGCCGCCTCCAGCGAGATCAGCCAGGGCAGCAACGATCTCGCCTCCCGCACCGAGCGCCAGGCGTCCGCGCTGCAGGAAACGGTCGCGACGATGACCGAGATCTCGGCGACGGTCACGATGAACGCCCAGAACTCCGAGAAGTCGCGCCAGCTGGCGGCCGAGGCGCTGGCCAGCGCCGAGGACGGCGGCAAGGCGGTCGCCAGCGTCGTCACCGCGATGTCGGCGATCGAGGGCTCGTCGGCCAAGATCAACGCGATCATCCAGGTGATGGAGGAGATCTCGTTCCAGACCAAGCTGCTGGCGCTGAACGCCGCGGTCGAGGCGGCGCGCGCCGGGGAGACCGGCAAGGGCTTCGCGGTGGTGGCGCAGGAAGTGCGCTCGCTCGCCGACCGCTCGCGCCAGGCCTCCCAGCAGATTCGCGACCTGATCGGGGAGTCGAGCAAGGAGGTCGGCCAGGGCGTGAAGCTGTCGGGCGAGGCAGGCGAGGCCCTGACCAGCATCATCGACACCGTCCGCCGCGTCGCCGAGATCGCGCCGGAGATCGCCGCCGGCAGCCGCGAGCAGGCGCGCTCGATCACCGAGATCAACAGGGCGCTCAGCGACCTCGATGCGGCGACGCAGCAGAACGCGGCGCTGGTCGAGGAAAGCTCGGCCGCCGCCGCCTCCCTTGCCGACCAGGCGGGCCAGCTCGTCACCGTGGTGTCGAGCTTCCAGGCCGGTG
The DNA here is from genome assembly GCA_964504845.1 of uncultured Rhizobium sp. Classification (GTDB taxonomy): domain Bacteria; phylum Pseudomonadota; class Alphaproteobacteria; order SHVZ01; family SHVZ01; genus SHVZ01. Next base: position 8,918 of record CAZDGR010000166.1, read on the forward strand.
TCGAGTCCGCGCCCGCTACGCCGGCGGAAGCGGACGCGCCGCCGGTCGCGGCGGCGCGTCCGGTCCCGAAGCGGGCTAAGAAGGCAAGCCAGCCGGACGGCGACTGGGACGAGGAGTTCTAGCGGCGCAGGCCGCCATGCCTGTGCCAAGATCGTGACCTAGGCTCCCGCCAAAGTCCCCGTGGAGGCGCCCTTGCGGCACCTGCTCTTCGTTCTCCTCGCCCTCATGGTCTCCGGGTGCATCGACGACGGCCGCGGCAGCCCTTATGGCAGCTCCCCGCGCCCGGTGACGCAGGCGTCCCGCGAGGACCCGCCGCTCCGGATCGTCCAGGCACGCTACGGCACCGACCGGCGCAGCTGCGATGCGACGCGGGCGGTTCGCCGCGCCTGCGAAGGCGAGTCAGACTGCTCGCTGAAGGCCGGGAACGAGCTCTGCGGCGACCCGACGCCGGGACAGGTGAAGACGCTCTACGTGACATATCGCTGCCGCGGCCGCGTCCGCGACATCACGCGCCAGGAAGGCAAGTACCTGAGCCTCGACTGCGACTGACGCAACCGGAACGCCCG
>CAZDGR010000167.1:0-9480 GCA_964504845.1 uncultured Rhizobium sp.
AGGATGCCCCTCCTCCCGCCTGCCCAAGTAAGAGGCCGCCATGCTTCCCGATCCCCGCTGCCACCGCCCCCTGATCATGGGGCGCCGCGGCGCCGTCGCGACCAATCATCCACTCGCGACCCAGGCCGGCTTCGACGTGCTACGATCCGGCGGCAACGCGGTCGACGCGACGGTCGCGATCTCCTTCGCGCTCGGCGTGGTCGAGCCGATGATGTCGGGCATCGGCGGCGACGGCTTCTACCAGATCGCGCTCGCGGGATCCGGCGAAGGCATCTGCTACAACGGCACCGGCGCCGCGCCCGAGCAGGCGACGGTGGAACGCTACCGCAAGGAAGGCGGCATCCCGGTCTCCGGCCCGCTCTCGACCTCGATCCCCGGCACCGTCGCCGGCATCGCCGCCATGCACAAGGCGCATGGCAAGCTCCCTTGGTCGAAGCTGTTCGGCGCCGCGATCGACTATGCCCGGAACGGCTTCGCCGCGACCCACGGCTATTCGCACTTCGCCGGCGAGGCCAAGGGCATCCTCGGCGTCGACCCGCGCAGCCGGAAGGTGTTCCTCGATGCGAAGACCGGCGGCGGCCCGGAGGTCGGCAGCCTGATCGTCCAGGAAGACCTCGCCCGGACGCTGGAGGAGATCGCCGCCGACGGTGCCGAAGGGTTCTATCGCGGCAAGCTCGCCAAGCGCCTCGCCGCGGCGTGCCAGGCCCAGGGCGTGCTGCTGACCGAGCACGATCTCGCAAGCTGCCAGGCCGAGCGGGTGGCCCCGATCTCGGTCAGGTATCGGGGATACGAGGTGCGCCAGACGCCGCCGAACTCGACCGGCTTCGTCATGCTGCAGGAACTCAAGATCGCCGAGCGTTTCGACCTCAAGAGCCTGAAGCCGGGATCGCCCGAGCTGATCCATATCCTGCTCGAATGCCGCAAGCGCGCCTTCCTGGATCGCGAGCGCTACGGCACCGACCCGCGCCACGGCACCGTGCCGCTGGATAAGCTCCTGTCGGACGCCTATGCCGACGAGTGTGCGGCGGCGATCGATCGCAACCGCGCGGCACCGCATGTGCCGTTCTCGGCCGCGGCGGGCGGCGACACCACCTACTACTGCGTCGTCGATGCCGAGGGGAACACGGTCTCGGCGATCCAGTCGATCAACTCCAGCTTCGGCTCGGGCGTGACCGCCGGAGACACCGGCATCCTGCTCAACAACCGGATGGCCTACTGGCACCTGGAGGACGGGCACGCCAACCAGCTGAAGCCCGGCAAGCGCGTCCGCCACACGATGAACGCGCCGCTGGTGATGAAGGACGGCAAGCCCTGGCTCACCTTCGGCACGCCCGGCGCCGACAACCAGGTGCAGGTGAACTTCCAGGTGCTGGTGGCGATGATCGAGCACGGCTACGACCCGCAGCAGGCGCTCGAGATGCCGCGCTGGACCTGCATGCAGCCGGGCCAGGCCGCGAACTATCCGCACACCGGCGAGGACTCGGTGACGATGGAAGGCCGCTTCAAGAAGGAGACGGTCGAGGCGCTCCGCCAGAAGGGCCACAACGTCAAGGTCGTCGGCGACCTCGAAGGACCGTGCAGCGTGGAAGCGATCCGCATCCTCGAGAACGGCGTCCGCATGGCCGGATCCGATCCGCGCCGTGACGGCTGGGCGCTGGCGTATTAGCCATGGGCATCGAGTCACTCATCGCCTTCGCTGCGGTCCTCTTCGTCGCCTGCGCCTCGCCGGGACCGACGATCGCCGCACTGGTCGCGCGCGCGCTCGGCCGCGGCGTCGCCGGCGCGCCGAGCTTCTGCCTGGGCCTGCTGATCAGCGACATCCTGTGGCTGACCGGCGCGGTGCTCGGCCTCGCCGTGCTGGCGGAGACCTTCCACCTGCTGTTCCTTGCCATCAAGTATATCGGTGCCGGATACCTGCTCTATCTCGGCTGGAAGATGTGGACCGCGCCTGCCATGCCGCTGACCGACGTGCCGGCAGTCAAAGGCGAAGGCGTGCGTCTCTTCCTTGGCGGCATCGCCGTCGGCTCAGGCAATCCGAAGACGATGCTGTTCTATCTCGCCCTCCTGCCGACGCTCCTGCCGCTGGAGGCGATCACGGTTGTCGACTACGTGCTGCTGGTCGCGACGCAGGTCGTCGTCTATGGCGCGATCCTGGTGGCCTATGTCGTGCTCGCCGCCCGCGCACGGCGATCCTTCGCCAGCGCGCGGGCGATGAAGGTCGTCAACCGCGTCACCGGCGGCGTCATGGCCGGTGCCGCCGTCGCGGTCGCGGCGCGCTCCTAAGGCTGCGGATGGCGCGTTTTCTGGTCGTCGCCAGCGTCAACGCCGACCGCATCTGGACGCTCGCCGAGAAGCTGCGTCCGGGCGGCCGCCACGCTTATACCGGCACCTCGATCCAGATCGGCGGCGCCGGCTGGTATGCGTCCAACGCGTTGCGCGCGGCCGGACACGAGGTGATGCTCGCCTGCGTCCTCGGCGAGGACGCGATCGGCGACGCGATCCATCCTCGCCTCAAGGATCTCGGCGTCGGCACGCGCACGGTCCGATGGATGCCGCGCACCAACACCTACGACATCCTGGTCGACCCGGATGGCGAGCGGACCCTGGTCTTCGCCCATGCCCAGGCGAGCCGGCCGCTGCCCATGCTGCCGGAAACCGGCGACTTCGACGGCGCCTACGTCAATTGCTGGTCGCCGATCTCGGCGATGCCGTGCGTCAGGAAAGGCGCGCCGGTCCTGGTCCAGCTTCCGCTCCGCGACCGTGTCGGCCGATACCCGGGAACCCATGTCGTCGTCTCGCGCTCCGACACCACGGACGCGCCGCGTGCGATCTGGGCACGGGCCGAGCAGGCGACCGGCGGACCGCTCGGCGGGCTGGTGCTGACCGACGGCCCCTCGCCGCTACTGGTCGTCACGCCGAAGGGAGAGACGACGGTGCCATCGGGGCCGGCCGCGCCGCCGGGCCAGGTCACGGTCGGTGCCGGCGACACCTTCCCCGGCCATCGCGTCGCGCGGCTGGCGGGCGGCGCCACGCTCGAAGCGGCGGCCGCCGAAGCCTCCGGTGCCGCATCGCGCTGGCTGGGATCGCGCCCTGCGCCGGCGACGATCGAGACCTGACTATTTCACTCCGCCCCAGTGCGGCGGGCGGCGCTGGCTCCAGGGGCGCGCGATCTCCAGCATCGCGGCGAGCCTGAGCAGGTCGCGGTCGTGCCACCAGCGGCCGATCAGCTGCAGCCCGATCGGGAGCCCCTCCTTGTTCCAGCCGTTCGGCACCGAGATCGCCGGGTGGCCGGTCAGGTTGAACGGATAGAGATAGGAGCTGAAGCCGGTGCGGGTGAAGCCCTGCGGCTTGCCGTTGACCAATATCTGGTCGCGCGAGGCATGGTGGTTCACCTTCAGCGCCGGCACCACCAGCGACGGCGAGGCCAGCACGTCGTAGCGGCCGAACAACCTCTGCACCGCCTGGTAGAGCCGCGTCCGCGCGCTCTCGGCCTCGCGCAGGCGTTCCATCGAGACCTTGCGGCCATCCTCCATGAAGTCGCGGTAGCTGGGATCCAGCTGGTTGCCCCAGCGCTCGAGGTCGTTCCGGCTCTTGGTCCACATGCCCGTGCGCATCAGGATGCGGCCGTCCTCCTCGATCCAGTCGATCTTGTCGGTGACGGGCTCGACCTCGGCGCCGAGCTCGCCCAGCGTCTTCAGCGCCGCTTCGGTCGCCGCCTCGACCTCGCGGTCGACGTCGGGGTTCGCCATGCAGCGGATATAGCCGATCCTGAGTCCCGCGATCCGGTTGCCGGTGAGCCCGGCCGACACGGCCTTAAGCGAGCCGCCGAGGCTCCAGGGATCGTCCGGCTCCGGTCCCGCCAGCACGTCGAGCATCAGCGCCGCGTCGGCGACGCTTCTTGTCATCGGACCGGAGTACGAGATGCTGGAGATCACGTCGGGTGCATAGCCATGCGCCACGGCACCGCGTGTCGGCTTCAGTCCGACGATTCCCGACGCCGAGGCCGGCAGACGGATCGAGCCGGCGCCGTCGGTGCCGAGCGCCAAAGGCCCCAGGCCCGCCGCCACATGCGCGCCGGCGCCGCCCGACGAGCCGCCGGGCGAATAGTCGAGGTTCCACGGATTGCGCGTGATGCCGAAGGAAGGGCCGTCGGTCAGGCCCTTGTGGCCGTATTCCGGCGTCGTCGTCTTGCCGACGAAGACCCCGCCGGCGTCCTTGAGGCGGCGCACGGTCGTCGCATCCTTCGTGGGAACATGCCCCTTGTGGACGGCCGAGCCGTAGAAGGTCTCGACCCCGGCAGTATCGACGAGATCCTTGATGCTGAATGGTACGCCGTGCAGCGGTCCCAGCCCCGCCCCGGCCATCGCCGCCCCTTCGGCGAGCTTCGCCTGCTCCAATGCCCGCTCTGCCGTCACCACCGTAAAGGCGTTGACTACCGGTTGCGACCGCTCGATCGCTTCCACGATCGCGCGCACGTACTCGACCGGCGAAAGTTTCTTCTGGCGGATCAGGCGCGCGGCATCGGTGGCGTCGAGCGTCAGCAGGTCGGTGGACATGGATACCTCGGGGAATGACGAAGGCGCGCGATCAGCCTAGCATGGCCTCCGCGGAGGAACGCCATGACCGACACGAAGCCGATCGACTCGCCGACCACCCTGCCCGGCTGGCACATGCCGTGGCCGAGCTTCGAGGTCGACTGGAAGAAATCGGCACTCATCGTCATCGACATGCAGAACTACGGCTGCAACCCGGATGCGGGCGTGGCGCAGATGCTGTCGCTCAGGTACCCCGAGATCGCCGGATACTACGTGCCGCGCCTGACCGGGACCGCGATCCCGAACGCCAAGAAGCTGCTGACCGCGTTCCGCCGCGCCGGCCGTCAGGTGCTGTTCACCCGCCACGGGCCGCTGATGCCCGACGGCCGAGACATGATCGCCCGCCGCCGCCGGCGCGACACCGACTCCGTCACCACCACCAATACGCCGACGCTCTGGAGCAAGGGCAGCTTCGAGCACGAGATCATCGAGCCCTTGAAGCCCGAAGCGAACGAGATGGTGATCGACAAGAACACTTCCTCCGCCTTCAACTCGACCGGCATCGAGTGGATGCTGCGCAACATGGGGATCGAAACGCTGGTGGTCGCCGGCATGGCGACCGACATGTGCGTCGAGACCACCTCGCGCGACGCCGCCGACCGCGGCTTCAACGTCATCATCGCCGAGGACGCGTCCGCGACCTTCTTCCCCGACCATCACCGCGCGGCCCTTTCCGGCTTCGCCCGCGTGTTCGGCCAGGTCTGGTCCTCCGGCGACGTGGTCTCGGCGCTGCAGCGCTAGGCACCGCCGGAACGGCCACCTCACGCTTCGACAAGCTCAGCATGAGGTGGACTGACAGGCCGGAGGACGTGGTCGAAGTCCCCAAGTCGTCCTCATCCTGAGCAAAGGCGACGTCTTCGTCGCCGACGTCGAAGGGTGAGGGCGTTCCTCGGCTGGTTGCCCGGCCTTGATTTTCCTCCGCCCACTGCCTCTCCTACCCGGGTTCAATGAAATCTCGGGAGAGCGCCGTGCATCCGCTGCTGGGCTATGTCGATCGCTGGAGCGTCAAGCCGGGTGAAACGATCGGCCTGAGGGTCGGCAGCGCCAAGAACGCGCCGTTCGAGACCCGCATCGCCCGCGTCATGTGCGGCGACCCGAACCCGAAGGGGCCGGGCTACCGCGAGATCAAGATGCCGCACCCGACCGACGGCCGGCATCCCGGCAAGGAGCAGGGAACGCATCTGGGATCGTGGCTCCGCTTCCCCTCGCTCGACCTCTCGGCCGCATCGGGCGGCCTGGTGGTCGCCCTCACTGTCTGGCCGACGACGCCGAGGAAGGGCCGCCAGGGCGTCTTCGCCTGGACCGGCGCCGATGGCACGGTGGTCGCGATCGAGGTCGACAAGGACGGCGCCGTCGCCTCGGTCACCTCGGGCGGCCGCACCACCAGCGTGTCGGCGGGCAAGCAGCTGATCGAGCGCGCCTGGTACGACCTCTGGATGGTGCTCGATCCGGCGACGAAGAAGCTGACGATCGGCCAGCGCCCGCGCGAAGGCCATCCAGGCTTCGAGGACGACGGCCAGGCCTCGGTGACGCTGCCATCGGTACCGAAACTGGGTGCCGGCTCGGCGCTGGTCGCAGCCCTTCCGGGCAAGACCGCCGGGGCCAAGCCCGAGGCCCACTACAACGGCAAGATCGAGCGGCCGACGATCTGGACCGGCACCGACGCCGAGGCCGCCCTCGCCGCGCAGAAGGGCAAGACGCCGAACGGCAAGCCGCCGCGGCTCCTCGCCTGCTGGGACTTCTCGATCGGCATCCCGACCTTCGACATCGAGGATGTCGGCCCGCACGGCTTCAAGGGCAAGGTCGAGAACATGCCCGACCGCGCCATGACCGGATCGAACTGGTCGGGCAAGGAACACCGCTGGACGCATCTGCCCGAGGAGTGGGGCGCCATCCACTTCCACGACGACGACATCGGCGATGTCGGCTGGGAGAAGGACTTCGACATCGAGATCCCGCGCGACTGGCCCTCGGGCATGTACTGCGTGCACCTGAAGAGCGCCGCCGGGATCGACAACGTGCCGTTCTTCGTGCGCCCTGCAGCGCATCAGAAGAAGGCGAAGATCGCGATCCTGCTGCCGACGGTCACCTATCACGTCTACAACAACTTCGTGCGCCCGGGCTTCGGCAAGCAGAACCGGGCCCGCGCCGAGGCCTGGGGGGCGCTCACCCAGCAGCCCGACGAGAATCCCGAGCTCGGCCTCTCGCCCTACAACTACCACTCCGACGGCAGCGGCGTGACGCATGCGATCTCGGCCCGGCCGATGGTCGACAAGCGCTTCAACCACTTCATCATGCTCGACAAGAGCAGCGACATCGGCTCCGGCACCTACTGGCTCAACGTCGACAGCTACATCGTCGACTGGCTGGACCGGAAGGGCTTCGATCACGACATCGTCACCGACCACGACCTGCATGCCGAGGGCGTCGACCTGCTGAAGCCCTACTCGCTGGTGATCACCTGCCAGCATCCCGAGTACCACACCGACCAGACGCTGGACGGGCTCAAGAACTACCTCGACCAGGGCGGCCGCCTCTTCTATCTCGGCGGCAACGGCTTCTACTGGAAGGCGGTGTTCCACCCGCTGGCGCCATGGGCGATGGAAGTCCGCCGCGCCGAAAGCGGCGTCCGCATCTGGGCGACCGAGGTCGGCGAGAGCTACCACGCCTTCGACGGCAGCTATGGCGGGCTCTGGCGGCGCATCGGCCGCTCATCGCACAAGCTGGTCGGCATCAGCTTCACCGCCCAGGGCACCTACAACGGCCACCCCTACAAGACGACCGACGGCATCATGGACCCGCGCGTGGCGTTCCTCAGGAAGGGCATCGAGAACCAGCTCACTTCCGGCATCCAGATGGGCGAACGCGGCCATATGGGCGGCGGCGCCGTCGGCCACGAGCTCGACCGCATCGACTTCGGCATGGGCACGCCCAGGAACGCGCTGGTGATCGCCGAGGGCCACGTTCTCGGCCATCCGGAATACGGGCCGGTGAACGAGGACCGCATCACCCAGTTCTGGCCGGGCACGGAAAAGGACCTGATGCGCTCGGACCTCACCTTCTTCGAGACGCCGGCGGGCGGCGCGGTCCTGTCGGTCGGCTCGATGTGCTTCGTCGGCGCGCTGCCGGTCGACAACTACGACAACCTGCTGACCAAGATGATGACCAACGCGGTCGAGCGCTTCATCGATCCGACCCCGTTCAAGGTGGCGCCCCTCAAGCTCGACGGGCTAGCAAAGGGGCCGACCCTGCCCGACGGCAAGCCGGTCGGGCGCGAGGTCCCGCCCCCGCTGCCGACTACTTCGAACCGTTGAGCGCCGGCGGCATGCCGTCGCTCCACCATCTGCCGCCCAGCACGACTCCGCGCGGCACCAGGCGCCGATCGGCCTTCATCTCGCCGCCGATTGCGTCGACGTAGACGACCGGCCCTTTCCTGGTCTCCAGAAGGACCGCGTCGCCGGCGGCCCCTGGCGCCAGCGTTCCGATGTCGGACCGACGCATCGCCGCCGCGGGAGCTGCGGTCGCGGCACGGATCACGTCGGGAAGCGGAAGCCCCAGGCACAGGAACTTCGACATGGTGACGAGCACGTCGTAGGCCGGCCCATCCACCGAATAGAGATGCACGTCGGAGGAGATCACGTCGGGCGTGAAGCCCAGCTCCAGCATGGCACGGCAAACATCGAAGCCGAATGAACCGGCGCCGTGGCCGACGTCCATGATCACGCCGCGCTCGCGCCCCGCCACCATGCAGTCGCGGAGCTGGCCCTTGGTGGTCAGCGGCTTATTCATCTTCGGCGTATAGCAATGCGTGACGATGTCGCCCTTTCGTAGCGGATCGATGATCTCCTCGAGGCGAGGCGGCATGTCGGCGCCGATATGCGCCATCACCGGCGCATTTCCCGCCTGCTCCGAGGCCGCGATCGCCAAGTGCAGCGGCATGGCGCCGAGTGCCGCGGTCGACGAGCGTCCGACCCGGATCTTGATGCCGACCACGCTTTCTGGCCAAGCCTTCAGGGTCCTGATCACGTGCGGCACGTTGAGGAGATGAAGATCGCTCGCCTCGGCGATGTAGACCGCCCGAAGATCGCCGTAGATGCCGGGGAAAGCCAGGTTGACGAAAGCGAGCATGCGGACATCCGTCAGCCGCTGCTGCTGATCGACCAGGCCGCGGATGTTGGCGGCTCCCGCGCTGCCGGCATCGACGACGGTGGTCGTGCCGGACCGGCGACCGAGCTGGTCGGGATCGACGCCGTAGGTGGTGCCGCCGACGTAGACATGTGCGTGAAGATCGATCAAGCCGGGAACCACATGGAATCCGGCCGCCGACCGGACCTCGCTAGCGTCGGCATCGGAAATCCGCTCGGCGACGGCGGCGACCTTGCCGCCCTTGAAGGCGACGTCGGCCACTCCGTCCCGACCGGTTGCCGGATCGATGACATGGCCGCCCTTGAGCAGCAGGTCGTAGGTCATGCACTCCTCCGTATGTCCGGCGGCGCCTCACCGGGCCGCACCAGATGACAGGCGACGCTTCGTCCCGCACCGAGATCCTGAGCGATCGGATCCTCGATGCGGCAGCGATCCGCGGCGAGCGGGCAGCGCGTATGAAAACGGCAGCCGGACGGCGGGGACATCGGGCTCGGCACGTCGCCGCTCAGCAGCACCCGCCCTCGCCTGACCTCCGGCTTCGGTCTAGGGATCGCCGACAGCAGCGCCTGCGTGTAGGGATGAAAGGGTTTGGCAAACAGGTCCGCGGTCGGCGCCAGCTCGACGATGCGGCCGAGATACATGACTGCGACCCGGGTCGAGATGTGGCGAACCACGGCGAGGTCGTGCGCGATGAAAAGATAGGTCAGGCCGATATCTCGCTGCAGGCGCTTAAGCAGGT
>CAZDGR010000168.1:0-9432 GCA_964504845.1 uncultured Rhizobium sp.
CACTGCGATCGAAGCGAGCCCTAAGCCGCTGGTCGCGGCGATCCACGGCACGACCTTGGGCGGCGGGCTCGAACTGGCGCTTTCCTGTCATGCGCGCGTCGCCGCCAAGGACGCGAAGCTGGGCCTGCCCGAGATCAAGCTCGGCATCCTGCCGGGCGCCGGCGGCACCCAGCGCGTGCCGCGCCTGATCGGCGCCGAGAAGGCGCTGAAGATGATCACCTCCGGCGACATGATGCCGGCCGAGGAGGCGAAGGCCTCCGGCCTCGTCAACGAGGTCGCGTCGGGAGACGTGGTCGATGCGGCGGCAAAGCTCGCCGAAACGCTCGCGGACTCGGGCGACCTGCCGCGCGTCCGCGACATGTCGGTTCCGGGCGACCGCGACGCCTTCGGCAAGGCGGCCGCGGCCCTGACCGGCAAGGGCCGCGTGCTGCCCGCGACCAAGGCCTGCGTCGATGCGATCAAGGCGGCGATCGAGATGCCCTTCGACACGGGCATCGCCTACGAATACGAGCTGTTCAAGCAGCTGGTCTCCAGCGACGAGTCCAAGGCGCAGCGCCACGTCTTCTTCGCCGAGCGCAATGCCGCCAAGGTCGCCGACATGCCGGCCGACACGCAGGCAAAGCCGGTCGCCTCGGCCGCGGTGATCGGCGCCGGCACCATGGGCGGCGGCATCACCATGTCCTTCGCCAATGCCGGCATCCCGGTCACGCTGATCGAGACGACCGACACGGCGCTCAAGCGCGGCCTGGATACGATCCTCGCCAACTACAAGCGCAGCGGCCGCACGCCGCAGGCCAAGATCGACCGGCGCATGAGCCTGATCACGCCGACCTTGGACATCGAGAAGGCGGCCGGCGCGGACATCGTGATCGAGGCAGTGTTCGAGGAGATGGAGATCAAGAAGGAGATCTTCGGCAAGCTCGACCGCATCGCCAAGCCCGGCGCGGTGCTGGCAACCAACACCTCCTATCTCGACGTGAACGCGATCGCGGCGATGACCAAGCGGCCGGCCGACGTGCTCGGGATGCACTTCTTCAGCCCGGCGAACGTCATGAAGCTGCTGGAGATCGTGCGCGGCAAGGCGACCTCGCACGCGACCCTGGCAACCGCCATCGCCGTCGGCCGCAAGATCGGCAAGGTGCCGGTGATCGTCGGCGTCTGCGACGGCTTCGTCGGAAACCGCATGCTGGGCGCCCGCCTGAAAGCGACCGAGCAGCTGCTGCTCGAAGGCGCCTTGCCGCACGAGATCGATGCGGCGGCGACCTCGTTCGGCTTCGCGATGGGCCCCCTTGCCGTCTCCGATCTGGCGGGCCTCGACATCGGCATGCGCGCACGCCGGGCTCGCGGTGTTCGTGCCGCGGTGGCGGACGCGATCACCGACGCCGGGCGCTACGGCCAGAAAAACGGCAAGGGCTACTACCGCTACGACGAGGCCGACAAGCGCAAGCCCATCCCCGATCCTGACGTGGAGAAGATCATCGTCGAGGCGTCGGAGAAGCTCGGCATCAAGCGCCGCCAGATCAGCCAGGAAGAGATCATCCAGCGGCTCAACTATCCGATGATCAACGAGGGGGCCAAGATCCTCGAGGAAGGGATCGCCCAGCGGCCCGGCGACATCGACGTGATCTGGGTCTACGGCTATGGCTGGCCGGCCTGGCGCGGCGGACCGATGCACCACGCCGACCAAGTGGGCCTCAAGACCATCCGCGACTGGCTCGCCGAGCAGGCGCGCAAATCAGGCGACGCCTCGCTCAACCCGGCACCTGTTCTCGATCGCCTTGCCCGCGAGGGCCGCGGCTTCGCCTCGGCGTCATGACGCGGCCCTATCTCTGGGAGAAGTCGTACCCGCCGGGCGTCCGCTGGGACACGCCGATCCAAGCATCGACCGTTCCTGCCCTCTTCGCCGCGAGCGTCGAGCGGCACGGCAACCGGACCGCGATCGAGTACCTCGACCGGCCGATCACCTATGCCGAGCTCGACGCGTCGGTCGCCAAGGTCGCCGCCGGGCTGATGGGGCTCGGCATCGGCAAGGGCAAGGCCGTCGCGCTCTACCTGCCGAACACGCCGGATCACCCGATCGCCTTCCTTGCCACGCTGAAGACCGGCGGGCATGTGATTCATATGAGCCCGCTCGATGCCGAGCGCGAGCTCGCGCACAAGCTTCACGACAGCGGCGCCCGCGTCCTGCTGACGACCAATCACCCTTCCCTTCTCGGCAACGCGCAGAAGCTCGTCGCTTCGGGTCACGTGGATACGCTGATCGTTTCCGAGCAGGTTCATTGGGGACCGACGCCGGCGCCGCTGCCGCCGGCCCCTGCCGGCGCGCTCACTTTCCAGTCCCTGATGGCGCGCGGCTCGCCGCCGGCCTCATGGCCGACGGTGGCGCCTGAAGATCTCGCGGTGCTGCAATACACCGGCGGCACCACCGGCACGCCGAAGGGCGCGATGCTGACGCATGCCAACCTGACCTCGGCGGTCGCGATCTACGACACCTGGGCCGAAGGCCAGGGCGCGCTCCGCCGCGGCGACGACAAGGTCGTCTGCGTGCTGCCGCTATTCCACATCTACGCGCTGACGACGATCCTGATCCGCCACCTGGCGCTCGGCAGCGAGATCCTGCTCCGCATCCGCTTCGATGCCGAGACGACGATCCGCGACATCGCCGAGAAGAAGGCGACGTTGATGCTCGGCGTGCCGACGATGTATATCGCCCTCCTGCAGCATCCGGAGATCGGCAAGCGCGACCTTTCTTCGCTCAGGCTTGTCACGTGCGGCGGCGCCTCGCTCCCGGTCGAGGTCGAGCAGAGCTTCGAGAAGATCACCGGCTTCCGCGTCGGCGGCGGCTGGGGCATGACCGAGACCTCGCCCGCCGGCACCAACCTGCCGCTCCAGGGCGACTGGAAGCCGGGCTCGATCGGCATGCCGCTGCCGGGCATCGTGATGGACGTGGTCGCGCTCGACGATCCGCGTCGCGTGCTCGGGCCGAACGAGAAGGGCGAGTTCCGCATCAAGGGCCCCAACGTGATGAAGGGCTACTGGAAGAAGCCGAAGGAGACCGAGGAGGCCTTCGTCGACGGCCATTTCCTCACTGGAGACATCGGCTACATGGACGAGCGCGGCTACCTGTTCCTGGTCGATCGCAAGAAGGACATGATCCTTTCGGGCGGCTTCAACGTCTATCCGCGCATCATCGAGGAGGCGATCTACGAGCACCCCTCGGTCGAGGAGGTGGTGGTGATCGGCGTTCCGGACAGCTATCGAGGCCAGTCGGCCAAGGCTTTCGTCAAGCTCAAGGCCGGTGCGGCACCGTTCGCTCTGGAGGAGCTTCGTTCCTTCCTCGCCGACAAGATCGGCAAGCACGAGATGCCGACCATGCTCGAGATCCGGGAAGCGCTCCCCCGGACCGCGGTCGGCAAGCTGTCCAAGAAGACACTGGTCGACGAAGAGGCCCGCAAGGCGGGCGCGGGAGGCTGACCCATGGATCTGCGCTTCACCCCGGAAGAGATCGCCTTTCGCGACGAGGTCCGCGCCTTCTTCAAGGAGTCGGTGCCGGACATGGTCCGCACCAAGATGACGGAGGGCCGCCATCTGACGAAGGAAGAGTTCGTCGGCTGGCAGCGCATACTCAACCGGCGCGGCTGGGCGACACCGCACTGGCCGGTCGAATGGGGTGGCACCGGCTGGTCGCCGGTCCAGCAATACTTCTTCCTCGACGAGCTGCAGCAGGCGGCGGCCCCGCCCCCGCTCCAGTTCGGCGTCAGCATGCTGGGCCCGGTGCTGATCGCCTTCGGCAACGAGAAGCAGAAGAAGCACTACCTGCCGCGCATCGCCAATCTCGACGACTGGTGGTGCCAGGGCTTCTCCGAGCCCGGCGCCGGCTCGGACCTGGCATCTCTCCGCACTTCGGCCAAGCGCGACGGCGACCACTACGTCGTCAACGGCCAGAAGACGTGGACGACGCTCGCCCAGCATGCCGACTGGATCTTCTGCCTGGTCCGCACCGATCCGGCGGCGAAGAAGCAGGAGGGCATCTCGTTCCTGCTTATCGACATGAAGTCGAAGGGCGTGACGGTACGGCCGATCATCACCATCGACGGCGGCCACGAGGTCAACGAGGTGTTCTTCGACGACGTGCGCGTGCCGGTCGAGAACCTGGTCGGCCAGGAGAACAAGGGCTGGGACTACGCCAAGTTCCTGCTCGGCAACGAGCGCGTCGGCATCGCCCGCGTCGGCGTCACCAAGGAGCGCATCCGGCGCCTCAAGCACCTCGCCCGCGGCGAGCGCGACGGCGACCGGCCGATGATCGAGGACCAGGGCTTCCGCGAGCGCCTCGCCTCGGTCGAGATCGAGCTCAAGGCACTCGAGATGACCCAGCTCCGTGTCGTGGCATCCGAGAAGAGCCGCAAGGACAAGAAGCCCGATCCCGCCTCCTCGATCCTCAAGATCAAGGGCTCGGAGCTTCAGCAGGCGGTGACCGAGCTCGCGATGGAGCTGGTCGGCCCCTATGCGATGCCGGCCCCCGACGAGCTGGACGAAGGCTCGAACGAGCCGCCGATCGGTCCCGACTGGGCCGGGACCGTGGCGCCGGTCTACTTCAACTGGCGCAAGATCTCGATCTACGGCGGATCCAACGAGATCCAGAAGAACATCATCGCCAAGGCCATCCTGGGGCTCTGAAGAAACGTGGATTTCGATCTATCGGAGGAGCAGCAGCTCCTCAAGGACAGCGTCGAGCGGCTGCTCGCCGATCACTCCTCGTTCGAGCAGCGCCAGGCCAACCGGCGAGAGCCGGAAGGCTGGAGCCGCGCGCTGTGGGCCAGGTATGCGGAGCTCGGCATCCTCGGCCTCTCCTTCGAGGAGAAGCATGGGGGCTTGAGCGCCGGGCCGGTCGAGACCATGGTGGTCATGGAAGAGCTCGGCCGCGCGCTGGCGCTGGAGCCCTATCTCGCGACCGTCGTGCTGGCCGGCGGCCTGATCCGTCATGCCGGCAGCGACGCGCAGAAGTCTGATCTGGTGCCGAAGATCGCCGATGGCAGCCTCACCCTCGCCTTCGCCCATGGCGAGCGCCAGGCGCGCTACGAGCTCGCCGACGTCGCGACGACCGCAAGGAGGGATGGCGACGGTTGGGTGCTCGACGGCGAGAAGGGCGTCGTGCTGCATGGCGACTCCGCCGGCAAGCTGATCGTCAGCGCGCGGATCTCAGGATCGCGTCGCGACCGCGACGGCATCGGCCTTTTCCTCGTCGATGCGAATGCCTCCGGCATCGTCCGCCGCGGCTACCCCACGGTCGACGGGCTTCGCGCCGCCGAGATCGCGTTCACCGGCGTGAAAGCCGAGGCGGCATTGGGAACGCCCGGCAGAGCGTTCAAGACGATCGAGCGCGTGGTCGACGAGGCGATCGCGGCGCTCGCCGCCGAGTCGATCGGCGTGATGTCGGTGATGCACGAGGCGACGGTCGAGTACCTGAAGACCCGCAAGCAGTTCGGCACCACGATCGGCGCCTTCCAGGTGCTCCAGCATCGCTCGGTCGACATGCTGATCGCCCTCGAGCAGGCACGCAGTATGGCCTACTACGCGACGATGATGGCGGCCGAGCCCGACGCCGTGGAGCGCCGGAAGGCGATGGCCGCAGCCAAGGTTCAGATCGGCCGCTCCGGCAAGTTCGTCGGCCAGCAGGCGATCCAGCTCCATGGCGGCATCGGCATGACCGACGAGTACAAGGTCGGCCATTACTTCAAGCGCATGACGATGATCGACACCCTGTTCGGGCCTGCCGATCATCACCTGAGGGCACTGGCGGCGACCGAGGGTCTGGTCGAAGCCTAGTTCCCAGCGAGCACTGCGCGCCGTTCGTCGGTTGGCGTGCGGCCGAAGATGCGGCGATAGCACTTGGTGAAGTGCGAGGCCGAGACGAAGCCGCAGGACATCGCCACGTCGAGGATCGAGGCGCTGGTCTGGGTCAAGAGCCGCCTCCCCCGCTCAAGGCGCAGCTTCACGTAGTAGCCGTGCGGCGTGGTCTTGAGATAGCGGCGGAACAGGCGCTCGAGCTGGCGCGGGCTGAGCTCGACCGAGTCGGCGAGCTCGTTCATGTCGAGCGGCTCCTCGATCGCGCTCTCCATCCGGATGATCGTCGTGAGCAGGCGCGGATGGGAGATGCCGAGGCGCGTCTGCAGCTCCATCCGCTGACGGTCGTCATGCTCGCGGATGCGCGGATGGATGAAGTTCTCGGCGACCGCATTGGCGACCGCCCGGCCATGCTGGTTCGCGATCACGCTCAGCATCATGTCGAGCGCAGCAATGCCGCCCGAGCACGTCAGCACGTTGCCGTCGATCACGTAGATGCCCGAGGTGGTCATCGCCGCCGGGAACTTCTCCGAAAGCGACGCCACGTGCTCCCAATGCACCGTGCAGTGCTTGCCGTCGAGAAGGCCTGCCTTGCCGAGCAGATAGGCGCCGGTCGAGAGCGCACCGATCTTGGCGCCCGACCGCGAGATCCGTCGAAGCCAGGCGAACACCTTCTTGTCGTCGTAGGTCTCGGGATTGTAGCCGGCGCAGACCAGCATGATGTCGACGCCGGGCTGCTCGTCGAGTCCGCCCTGCACGTCGAAGCCGATGCCGTTGCTCGCCAGCACCCGCTCGCCATCACGCGAGAACAGCTTCCAGCGATAGAGGGTCGCCTGCTTGACGCGGTTGGCCGAACGCAGCGGCTCGAGCGCCGCCGCGAACGCCATCATCGAGAAGTCGGGAATGAGGAAGAATCCGACGGTGAAGACGTCGGGCTCGTTCCGGCCGGCGTTCACGACCACCCTCCGAGCCGTCAGAAAACGACATAGGAGAGCACGCGGCGGTAGATTTGAAAACCGACTTCTGTGTCGGAAAAGGAACGGCGCGGAAATCCTGGCCGGATCTCCGCGCCGCGTGACGTCCTGCGTCCTCTAGGCGTCGAGCCAGATCTCGTTGCACTCGATGTACTGGGTCGGGTGCATCTTGAAGCCTTTCATCTTCTTGTCGCAGTAGGTGAAGACCTTGCGGAACAGCGGCTGCACCAGCGGCCCATCGTTCTGAAGGATCTCCTGCAGCCGTCTCACATGCACACGGCGCTTCTCGACGTCGGCGGTCGCCTCCGCCTGGTCGAGCACCTTGTCGAATTCGGCGTTGGAGAAGCCGGACTCGTTCCAGGGAACGCCGGTCCGGTAGGCCAGCGCCAGGCACATGACGCCGAGCGGGCGGTGGGACCAGTCGCCGCAGGCGAACGGCGCGGTGTTCCACACCTTGTTCCATTCCGGCGAGGGCAACACCTCGAGACGAACCTTGATCCCGACCTCGGCCCATTGCTGGATCATCACGGTCGCGACGTCCTTGGTCCAGTTGTTGGAGACGGTGAGCGGGATCGGGATCTCGATGCCGTTCGGATGGCCGGCCTCGGCCAGCAGCTTCTTCGCGAGGTCCTTGTCGTGCTTGAACGGCGGCATCGGCGCGTATTCCGGATGAACCGGGGCCACGTGGTGATGCTCGGCGCGGCTGCCGATGTCGCCGAAGGTGATCTCGGCGACCTTGTCGTTGTCGGTCGCGTGCCGCATCGCCTTCAGGATCCGGTTGTCGTCGAACGGCTTCACCGGATATGCCCGCGCATGGACGGTGGCGCCGGTGCCGACCGAATAGAAGTCGAGGTCTGGCAGCCGCTTCAGGATCGGCAGCTGCGAAGGGTTGGTCGCGACGATCGAGTGGACCTGCTTGGAGGCCTGGGCCGCGACTTCCGCCGCCGGGTCGTCGCCGAGGTCGACGAAGATCACCTCGTCGAGATAGGGCCCCTTGCCCCAGTAGTCCTTCCGCGCCTTCATCACAGCCCGCTTCGAGATGTCGTACTCGACCAGCTCGAAGGCGCCGGTGCCGTTCATGCCGATGCCGAGCCTGCCGTTCTCGGTCGGGTCGACGATGAAGAACGGATAGTGGAAGAAATGCTCCGGCACCGCGAGCTGCGGCATCCGGAGGTTCATGCGGACGGTGAAGTCGTCGACCTTCTCGATCGCGTTCGCATCCCAGAGCTGCGAGGACATCTTCGGCTTGCCGGCCGCGTCCTTCTCCTCGGTCGGGACGTCGACGGTCATGTAGGCCTTCATCAGGCCCAGCACCGAGGATCCGGTCTTGGGATCGAGCACGCTCTTGATGTTCCAGATCACCTGGTCGGCGGTCAGCACCCCGCCCTTCCGCCACTTCACGTCCTTGCGGATCTTCAGCGTCCAGGTCTTGAGGTCTTCGCTCGGCTGCCAGCTTTCCAGCAGCATCGGACGCGTGACGTTGTCGACGCCGGTGTTCGCCAGGTACTCGACCATCTGGCGGGCGAGATTGCTCGTCGGCACGTTGCCGGTGCGGTGCAGATGCGCGGTCTCGCGCACGCGGGCGCAGAGCCGGAGCGAGCCGCCCTTGCGCGGCGTGCCTTGGGCGAGCGCCTCGGGCACGACCGCGCCCTTGTCGATCTTGCCGGCGAAGGCGTAAGCCGCCGACGCGCTGACGCCGAGCAGCGTCGCGGTGCGCAGGAACTCGCGCCGGTCGCACTTGCCTTCGGCGAACAGCGTCTTCAGCTTCGGAATGTAGGAATGTTCGCGATCGTCACGGGACATGCGGCACCTCCCCAAGGCGCAGAAGCCGGGAGCGGCCGACTTCCGGCCGCCCTCCTTTCTGATACGAAAGCGTCACCTTGCGCTGGCCTGCCAAGTTGATCAAAGACGACGGTTCGTAGCCTGGAAGCGACACGCGCTGAAACATGTGCCCGTCCCACGAAACGATCGATCGGCGACCGTCGGATGCGGTGGATTTCGGCATCGCGCCGTCGCATTTGGCTGCCTCGCATGACCCTCCTTAGGTAACATCGCGCCGGATTTTCCGATCGCGATGCTCGAAGGGGGGCGCAACGCAGTCGATGGCGCGGTTGATCGCACAACGCCTGTTCAACTCGGCCGTCTCGATCGCGCTTGTCTCGATCGTCCTGTTCCTGATCTTCGAGATCTCGCCCGAGACCGTCGCCGCCGATGCGCTGGGCCAATACTCGACACGCGAGCAGCGCGACCTCTGGCTCCAGGCCAACGGCTATTTCGAGCCGCTTCATGTCCGCTTCCTCGACTGGGCGCTGCGCTGCCTCACCGGCGAGTTCGGCAACTCGCGCCTCTACAACGCGCCGGTCTCGACCGTCCTCGGCCCCAGGCTGGCGGCGTCCGGCATTCTCGCCGCCTGCTTCTTCGCCATCCTGATCCCGCTCTCCCTCGGCCTCGGCGTCGTCGCCGGCATGAAGGAAGGCTCGCTGACCGACCGCAGCATCTCCCTCGCCTCGATCCTCACCACCTCGGTCCCGCCCTTCGCCAGCGCGGTACTTCTGGCGGCGATCTTCGTCTTCGGCCTGGGGCTCCTGCCCGGCACCAGCAGCATGATCGACGG
>CAZDGR010000169.1:0-9405 GCA_964504845.1 uncultured Rhizobium sp.
CGCGCGACCTCGAAGCCGTCTACGACATTCCGGTTCAGATCTCGGCCGTGCTCGGCAAGTCGACCATGCAGGTGAGCCAGCTGCTCAAGCTCGGCCGCGGCGCCGTCGTCGAACTCGACCGCAAGGTCGGCGAGGCGATCGACATCTATGTGAACAACCGCCTGGTCGCCCGCGGTGAGGTGGTCATCGTCGACGAGCGTCTGGGCGTGACCATGACCGAAATCATCAAGTCGGATCGCTCGCAGTAACCGATGGCTGAGCCCGCGCCCAAGCTGAAGGTGGCCGGCGGAAATCGCGCCGTCGGCGTCGCTGCTCCCGTCCAGCGCACCGGACCCGATCTCGCGGGCGTGCTCGGGCTCGGTGCGGGCTTCGCAGTGATCCTGATCGCTGCAGTGGTCGGCGGCGCGCCAACCGCCTTCATCGACCTGCCCTCGATCCTGATCGTCTTCGGCGGCACCTTCGCGGTCACCACCATCTCGTACTCGCTGCCCGAGATCTGGCGGGCTCAGCGGCTGATGCTGGTTGCGCTGTTCTCGGGCACGCCCGACAGCGGCGACGCCGCCCGGCGCATGCTGGATCTCGCGAGGCTCGCCCGCAACGAAGGCGTGCTCGCCCTCGAACGCCAGCTCGCCCAGCTCCGCGATGCGCCCTTTCTCCGCCGGGCGATTGGCCTCGTAGTCGACGGCGCCACGCCCGAGGACGTCGAGAGCGTGATGGCACAGGAGCAGGCGGCAATCCAGGGCCGCCACGCCAAGAGCGCCTCGATCCTGAGGAAAGCCGCCGAGGTCGCGCCCGCAATGGGCCTGATCGGCACGCTGGTCGGCCTCGTCCAGATGCTGGGACAGCTCGACAATCCGTCGGCGATCGGCCCGGCGATGGCAGTCGCCCTCCTCACCACCTTCTACGGCGCGGTTCTGGCCAACATGGTTTTCGCGCCGCTGGCTTCCAAGCTCGACCGCAACTCCGCCGAGGAGGCGCTGGTCAACCGGCTCTACGTGATCGGGGCGTCCGCCATCGGGCGACAGGAGAATCCGACACGGATCGAAATGCTGCTCAACACCGTCCTGCCGCCGGAAAAGCGGCTGGGCTCGCTCGACTAGCGGGCCCTCGAGGACACGGAGACGAAGATGCGTCTATTGATCATCGGCTCGCTCGACGGGCACATCACGGCGGCGGGGAAGATCGCGATGGATCGCGGCGCCAAGGTGGCGCATGTCCAGTCGATCCCTTCCGGCCTCACCCAGCTCCGCTCCGGCCAGGGCGCCGATCTGGTGATGATCGACGTCAAGCTCGATATCGCCAACCTGGTCTCCTCGCTCAAGAACGAACGCATCCACGTTCCGGTCGTCGCCTGCGGCATCGGCACCAGTGCGGACACCGCGGTCGCCGCGATCAAGGCAGGCGCCAAGGAATACGTGCCGCTGCCACCGAACGCCGAGCTGATCGCCGCCGTCATCGCCGCCGTCACCGAGGAGTCGACCCAGGTCGTCTATCGCGACGCGGCAATGACGAGCACGATGAAGCTCGCCGAGCAGATCGCGCCATCGGATGCCTCCGTGCTGATCACCGGCGAGTCCGGCACCGGCAAGGAAGTCATGGCGCGCTTCCTTCATGCGAAGAGCCGTCGCTCGGGCGACAAGTTCGTCTCGGTGAACTGCGCGGCGATCCCGGAGAACCTGCTGGAGAGCGAGCTCTTCGGCCACGAGAAAGGTGCCTTCACGGGTGCAGTCACCCGCCGCATCGGCAAGTTCGAGGAGGCCAACGGCGGCACGCTGCTCCTCGACGAGATCAGCGAGATGCATCCACGTCTGCAGGCCAAGCTGCTGCGCGCGATCCAGGAGCGGGAGATCGACCGGGTCGGCGGCAACCAGCCGGTCAAGGTCAACATCCGGCTGGTCGCCACCTCGAACCGCGACCTCGAGGACTCGGTCAAGAAGGGCGACTTCCGCGAGGATCTCTACTTCCGCCTCAACGTGTTCAACCTGCGCATGCCGGCGCTGCGCGAGAGGCCGGGCGACATCATCCCGCTCGCCGAGCATTTCGTGCGCAAGTATGCCGAGGCCAACGGCGTGCCGGCCAAGCCGCTGTCGCCGTCGGCGTCCGAGCGCCTGAAGGGCCACCACTGGAAGGGCAATGTCCGCGAGCTCGAGAACACGATGCATCGCGCCGTGCTCCTCGCTTCCGGCTCGGCGATCGAGGCCGACAACATCTTGCTGACCGGCGCCAAGGCCGAGTCGGCCGCCGTGGTTCCTCCGGCCGCCACCGCGCAGGCCGGACGGGCCGCCACCGCCGACCGCGCGCCGCTCGTCGGCCGGACGGTCGCCGACGTCGAGCGCGACCTGATCATCGACACGCTGCAACACTGCCTCGGCAATCGTACGCACGCCGCCAACATCCTCGGCATCTCGATCCGCACGCTCCGCAACAAGCTGAAGCAGTACAGCCAGGAAGGCGTGCCGATCCCGATGCCAGGCGAAGGCGAGCGGGTGCCGACGGGCTGACGCGCTTAGGCGAGACCGACCGCGATGGCCGATACACAGCAGACCGCAGGTACAGCCGCAGGCCCCGGCCTGGGCGGCTTGATGCGCCGCTTCGGCCTCGGCAACAGCGGCGACCTGCTGATGCCGTTCGGGGTCATCGCGATCCTGGCGGTGCTCGTGTTCCCGTTGCCGACCTGGCTCCTGGACATCTCGCTGGCGCTCTCGATCACGTTGTCGGTCATCATCCTGATGACCGTGCTGTTCATCCAGAAGGCGCTGGAGATCAACGCCTTCCCGACCATCCTGCTCGTCTCGACGATGCTCCGGCTGTCGCTCAACCTGGCATCCACGCGCCTGATCCTGGAGCACGGGCACGAAGGCACGGCCGCCGCCGGAAAGGTCATCGAGGCCTTCGGCAAGTTCATGATGGGCGGCAACTTCGTCATCGGCATCATCGTCTTCACGATCCTGGTGATCGTGAACTTCATCGTCATCACCAAGGGCTCGGGCCGCATCGCCGAAGTCGCGGCGCGGTTCGCCCTCGACGGCATGCCCGGCAAGCAGATGGCGATCGATGCCGACCTCTCCGCCGGTCTCGTCGACGAGAAGGAAGCGAAGAGGCGGCGCAAGGAGCTCGAGGACGAGTCGCAGTTCTACGGCGCCATGGACGGCGCCTCGAAGTTCGTCCGCGGCGACGCGGTCGCCGGCGTCCTGATCACCTTCATCAACATCATCGGCGGCCTGATCATCGGGCCGCTGCAGCACGGACTGTCGCTGAGCCAAGCGCTGAACAACTACACGGTGCTCACCGTCGGCGACGGCCTGGTCTCGCAGATGCCGGCGCTGATCATCTCGACCGCCGCGGGTCTCCTCGTCACCAAGGCCGGCGCCGCCGACAAGGCGGACAAGGCGATGTTCGGCCAGCTGTCGGCCTATCCGACCGCGCTCGGCATGTCGGCGGCGGTGATGGCCGGCATGAGCCTTCTGCCCGGCATTCCGATGCTGCCCTTCCTGCTGATCGCCGGCGTCGCCGGCGGCGTCGCCTATATGCGCTACCAGGGGATTGAGCAGGAGAAGCGGAACATCGAGCAGTTGGCCCAGGCCGCGCCGGTTCCGGTCGCCGAGGAGCCGATCTCGACGGCGCTCGCGATCGACCTGATACGCCTCGAGCTCGGATACGGCCTCTTGCCTCTGATCCGCAACACCGAGGGCGGGCGGCTCACCGATCAGATCAAGGCGCTCCGCCGGCAGCTCGCGTCCGAGGTCGGCTTCATCATGCCGTCGGTGCGTATCCAGGATAACCTGCAGCTGCCGTCGAACACCTACGTGGTCCGGGTCAAGGAAGTGGAGGCCGGCCGCGGCGACCTTCGCACCGGCCAGCTGCTGGTCATGGATCCGCGCGGCGGCAAGATCGCGCTCCAGGGCGAGGAAACGAGCGAGCCCACCTTCGGCCTTCCGGCCATGTGGGTGAACGCCGCCTCCCGCGAGGAGGCGATGTTCAAGGGCTACACGGTCGTCGATCCGCCGACGGTCATCACCACGCATCTGACCGAGGTGGTGAAGGAGAACATGCCCGACCTGCTCTCCTACTCGGAGACGCAGAAGCTGCTCGACGAGTGCGCTTCCCATCACCAGAAGCTGGTCGGCGACGTGGTGCCGACCCAGATCACCGTCGGCGGCCTGCAGCGGGTGCTGCAGAACCTGCTGGCCGAGCGCGTCTCGATCCGCGACCTGCCGACGATCCTGGAAGCGATCTCGGAAGGCTCTAGCCTGTCGCGCAACATCGGCTTCATCACCGAGCATGTGCGCACGCGGCTCTCCCGCCAGCTGAGCGACCAATACTCGGCAGACCAGGGCTACATTCCGCTGGTGACGCTGTCGCCCGACTGGGAGCAGGCCTTCGCCGAGTCCCTCGTCGGCCAGGGCGAGGACCGCCAGCTGTCGATGGCGCCGTCCAAGCTGCAGGAGTTCATGCAGGCGGTCAGGACCACCTTCGAGCGCTACGCGATGATGGGTGAGATCCCGGTGCTGCTGACCAGCCCGGGCGTCCGCCCCTATGTGCGCTCGATCATCGAACGTTTCCGTCCTGCCACCGTGGTGATGTCGCAGAGCGAGGTTCACGCGAAGGCGCGCATCAAGACGCTCGGGCAGATCTGAGGGGGATAAGGCCGCGCCATGCGCCTCAAGACGTTCAACGCGCGCACCATGTCCGAGGCGATGAAGATGGTGCGCGACCATCTGGGCGAGGACGCGATCATCGTCTCGACCCAGCGTGGCGAGGGCGGCAAGGGCGTGCGCCTCACCGCCGCGCTCGACGGCGCCGATCCCGAGTTCGAAGCGGCGCCCGAGCCCTCGCCGCTGAAGCCGCCGGCGAAGAAGCGCGACACGATCGAGTACCTGTCGGATGCGCTCTCGCGCCACGGCGTGGCACCCAACCTCGCCGAGCGGATGCTCCGGAGCGCCACCACGCTCGGCATCGACGATGCGATCCTGGCGCTCGCCGGCGCGCTCGACGACGTCTTCTCCTTCCAGCCGATCAACGACCTCAAACCGACGAAGCCGATCATCCTGATCGGCCCGCCCGGCCAGGGTAAGACGCTCACGGTCGCCAAGATCGCGGCCCGCGCCGCGCTCGCGCGCCGGCCGGTGCACCTGCTCACCACCGATACCGAAAGGGCCGGCGGCTTCGAGCAGCTTCAGGTGTTCGGCAAGGTGCTGAAGGTCGAGGTCGTTCGCATCGACACCTCCCAGCGCCTCAAGGAGACCTTATCCGGGTACCGCAAGGACGAGCTGACGATCATCGATACCGCTGGCCGCAATCCGTTCAGCCCCGACGACATGGGCATTCTTCGGCCCTTCGTTCAGGCGGCCCAGGGCGATACCTGCCTGGTAATGGCAGCTGGCACGGATCCCCTTGAAGCCGCCGAAGTCGCGCGCGCCTTCGCCGAGTTCGGCGCGAGCCGGCTGATCATCACCCGCCTCGACCTCGCCCGCCGTCTCGGCAGCCTCCTGGTCGCCGCCGAGGCCGGTCGGTTGAAACTCGCGGACGCAAGCGTCACATCTGCCGTGGTTGACGGCCTCAATCCGCTCAACCCCGTGGCCATGGCCCGACTCTTGCTTCCTGATCTGGTGGCCGAAGAGGCTGCCGCTCCTCTCAAGCGAGCCTACTCATGACCACCGCAACGCCAGCCCAAGCGCCCCGCTCCGCCCTTCTCGCGAAGGCAAAGAACGTCGTTGCCGTCGCGTCCGGCAAGGGAGGCGTCGGCAAGACCTGGTTCTCGATCACGCTGAGCCACGCGCTGGCCCGGGCAGGCCGCAAGACCCTGCTGTTCGACGGCGACCTCGGCCTCGCCAATGTCGACATCCAACTCGGCCTCACCCCGGACCGCGACCTCGGCGGCGTCATCACCGGGCGCATCGGCCTGATGCAGGCGGCCACCCGCTACGAGGAGGGCGGCTTCGACATCGTCGCCGGCCGCTCCGGCACCGGCTCGCTGGCGACACTGCCCGCCCAGCGCCTGGCCCAGCTCGGCAGCGAGATCGTCGACGTCGCCAAGCAGTACGACCAGGTTGTGCTCGACCTCGGCGCCGGCCTCGACCGCACGGTCCGCGTGCTCGCCGCATCCGCCGGCACCACGCTCGTGATCACCACGCCCGAACCGACGGCGCTGACCGACGCCTATGCCTACATCAAGGTCACGCACGCCGACGAGCCGACCGCCGACCTCCGGGTCATCGTAAACATGGCAACCAACGCCGCGGAGGGCCAGCGCACCTACGGGACGCTGCTCAAGGCCTGCCAGGGCTTCCTCAAGATCTCACCGCCGCTTGCCGGCGTCATCCGCCGCGACAAGAAGGTGGCAGAGTGCATCCGGCGCCAGTCGCCGCTGCTGACCAAGTTCCCGGGCAGCGACGCGGCGCAGGATATCGAAGGCGTGGTCGACCGCCTCCTCGGATGAGCAGCATCGCGCCGTCGCCGCCGGTTCTACCGGCGCAGCCGATCACGACGGCGCCCCAGCCGACGCCGCCACCGGCGGACGGCACGGTCAAATCTCAGGTCCAGGCTCCGACCCCCGAAGCGGCTCAGTCCTCTCCGCTCGCCGACACGCCTGAGCCTGCGGTCGTCACCGGTGCCAGGCCGACCGCCCCGCAGCCGCCTCAGCCGACCTCGCTCGCCCCCGGCACCGTGGTCACCGCGACGCTCGAGCAGGCGCCGCCGACACCGCCGGCGGTGACGACGACCGAGACGCCGGAGACTCCGCCTGCACCGCCGCCTCCTGCCGCGGACGAAGCGCCGACGCAGACCCAGCCCCGCCCAACGACGGCCACGCCACAGCCGACGACGACGCAGGCGCCGCCGACTCCGGCTGCGACGCCGGCGCAGACACCGGCACCGGCGCCCCTTCCGGGCGCGACCTTGCCGTCGGCGCCTCCGCCCGGCGGACAGGCCCCGGCGCCTTTGCCACAGCCGTCGCTGCCGACGACTTCATCGACCCCGGTACCGTTGCCGCAAGCACAGCCCGCACCGCTTCCGACGCCGGCGCCGGCACTGGCGACACTGCTGAACGCGGCTTCGACGCAGACGCCTTCGCCACCGACCGCGCAAGCCGCATCTCCCACTCTGCCGGGACCTCCGTCGCCATCCGCTGCCGCACCGACGCCGCCATCTGCAGCGCCCGGGCCTTCCGCCAGCCAGGCCGTCGCGCCCCAGCCGCAGGCAGCGGCCACACCGGCACCGACCGCCACCCAGGCGCCGGCAGTGCTGGCGACTGCGGTTCGCGCCGCCCCCGTCGCTCAGACGCCGGCGCCACCGCCTGCTCCGGCGCCGTTGCCGACCACGGTCGCCCAACCGGCGGCCGTGCCCGGCGCACCGCCGCCGGCCGCCGCGACCGCGACTTCGGTTGCGGTGACGCCGCTTGCATCGCCGTCGGCATCGGCCGAGACCGGTTCGCGCCAGCAGGGCGTCGATCCGGATGGCGGCGACGCGCAGCAGACGGCGCGCACGCCTGCTTCGTCTCCGACGCCGCGTCCCGTCGCGACGGCGATCCCCTCATCGACGCAGGTCATGCCGACGCCGACTGGCGGCCAGACCGCATCCGGTGCGACCGCGCCTTTGGGCGGCGCGCCGGTACTGGCGCTTCGTCCCGGGACAGCGCTCCTGCTGCAGGTGACCGAGATGACGCCGCGCGTGCCCGGCGCGGCTCAGTCACAACAGCCGATGACGCTCACCGCTCAAGGCGGCGCGGTCAGCTTCGGCGCCACGGTGATGGGATCGACGATCGCCGGCCAGCCGATCGTCGAGACGCCGCTCGGCCTCTTCACGCTCGGCGCCAAGGTGGCGCTGCCGGAAGGAACCCAGCTCCAGCTTCGCGTGATGCAGCCGCCGGGAACGGCCGCGACCGGCCAGGCCGCCGGCCAGCCGGCGACGCTGATGGAGCTCTCGCATCAATGGACGGCGCTCGACGAGGCGCTGGCCACGTTGCGCGCGATCGACCCGAAGGCGGCACAGGCAGTGCTCGACCAGACGATCGCCAAGCCCGGGCCGCAGCTCGCCGGCGGGCTCGCCTTCTTCCTGGTGGCGCTCCGCGGCGGCGGCGACCTCAAGCGCTGGCTCGGCGAGACCTCGGTGCAGGCGCTCGAGAAGTCCGGCCGCGGCAGGCTGATCCAGCGGCTCTCGGAAGAGTTCCGCGAGATGGCGAAGGCCGGATCGCCCGAGGCGGCGCAGTCGAGCGAGTGGCGGCCGATGTTCATGCCGGTCTTCGACGGCGAAGGCATCCGGCAGCTCCGTCTCTTCGTCCATCGCGACGGCGGCGAGAACGGCGACGACGATGCGCCGCCGGGCAAACGCTTCCTGGTCGAGGCCGATTTCACGCGGCTCGGCCAGTTCCAGCTCGACGGCATGGTGCAGGCGAAGAAGCTCGACCTCGTGGTGCGCACCAAGCAGGCCCTGCCGGGCGAGGTCACCCAGAACATCAACGCGATCTTCACCCGCTCGCTCGAAGCCGCAGGCTTCGTCGGCAAGCTCCGCTTCGAAGCCGGAGCCAAGATGGTGACGCCGGATCCCGAAGCGATGTACGGACACGCGCCCGGGGTTAGTGCATAACCCTGCGTCAGCGCCTGAGCCTAGGTCAGCGAAAGACCTCGTTGAAGGCGGCGACCGCGGCCGCCGCGCCGCCCGAGTGATTCCAGACGCCGCCGGAAGCGGCGACGAAGTCGGCTCCGGCCTCGACCAAGGGGCGGCAATTGCCCGGTGTCAATCCGCCGACGGCGACGCACGGGATCTCCATCAGCTCGCTCCACCAGCGGACGATCTCGGCATCGGCGAGGGACGGCGCCTGCTTGGTCGTGCTCGGGAAAAACGGGCCGAAGGAGACATAATCGGCACCGTCCTCCGCCGCCTCGATCGCGACATGGCGGGAGTCGCCGGCCGAGACGCCGATCATGCGGGCACCGCCGAGCAGCCGGCGGGCACCCGAATAAGCCTCCGGCCTGTCGAGATGGACGCCGTCGCAGCCGAGCTCGGCGGCGAGGCCGGCATTGCCATCGAGCATGAAGGCGACTCCCCTCGCCTGCACCCTCGGCATCAGCGCCGCAACCGCACGCCTGACATCGTCGTCGGAGACGCCGACGACGCTGAGCGCCGGGGTCGCGAACAACCGGGTGTCGATCAACCAGGCCCTGGACCTCCTTGCCAGCGATGGACGCGTCACCATCCTCGCCGAGCCCAACATCACCGCGATCTCGGGCGAGCACTCGAGCTTCCTCGCGGGTGGCGAAATACCCGTTCCTCAATCTGGCGGACCCCGCCGACACGCAGAAGATGCAGGCAATCGCCGAAGAGTTGTACCAGCATGTGCAGGACGTCAAAGGGACGATCAGCGGTGAACACGGCGATGGCTTGAGCCGCAGTTGGTACCTGCGCCGG
>CAZDGR010000170.1:0-9292 GCA_964504845.1 uncultured Rhizobium sp.
GATCACGCCGACGGTGAGGCCGAGGAAGGAGTCGATCTTCCCCATCCACTCGGCGTCGCGCTTGGCCAGGTAGTCGTTGACGGTGACGACGTGCACGCCCTTGCCGGCGAGCGCGTTCAGATAGACCGGGAGCGTCGAGACCAGCGTCTTGCCTTCGCCGGTCTTCATCTCCGAGATCTTGCCGTCGTGAAGCACCATGCCGCCCATCAGCTGGACGTCGAAATGGCGTTGGCCAAGGGTGCGCTTGGAGGCCTCCCGGACCGTGGCGAAGGCCTCGACCAGAAGGTCGTCGAGGCTCTCGCCCTCCTCGAGGCGCTTTCGGAACCAGTCCGTCCTGGCCCTAAGCTCTTCATCCGTAAGCCTTTCCAGATCCGGCTCGAGGGCGTTTATAGCCTCGACCCTGGGGCGCATACGCTTGACGATCCGGTCGTTGACGGTGCCGAACAACCGGCGGGCGAGGGCGCCGAACATCAAAAACCTCGGAGAAGCGCTTGGGGAGGGCCCTGACAAGGGGGCGCGTGACAGATAAGTGGTGCCCTTGGGCGTGTCAACGACGGGTCCCCAAGTGAAGTTGCGGGGGAGTTGCGCGCCCGGGTGATTCGGCGTATTTATATTAAGGGTAGTTTAGACGATCCGGGCTTTCCCTGCAAAAAGCGGGTTCTGGGCCTGACAGACGTGCGGAAGCGCATCCGACCTCAGAAGGAGGGGAACATGCTGCTACCGGTTAGCCAACCGACCGAGCCCGGCGGATCCGCGGGCATTTCTTCACGCCATCTGGCCGAGCTGATCGTGACCGCGGTGCCGCCCGGCACCACCGGCTTGCCCGATCATCGCCTGCACAAGCGACAGGAGGCCGATGAGGTCGACCGCGTCGTCACCGTCGGACCGAGCGTCGGCTCGGGAGCGGCCGAACCCGGCCAGGCATTGTCGCATCGGATGGCGCGCTGGGAGCCGGTCGCCCGTGCGCTCGGCCATGCCACGCAGGCGATCGCGGGCTTCCTCAAGAGCGTCGGCGTACCGCAGGCCCAGGCCGAGGACATGGCCCGGCGTGCGGCCGAAGCGGCGCGCGAGCGGCTGGCGATCGATCGCCAGGCGACCCAGGCCCAGTTCGAGTCCGGCCGCCTCTCGGTCAAGCTCGAGGACGTGCATGTCGGCTTCCCGCACGGATCCGGCAAGGGCGATGTCACCGTCGGCAAGGCCGAGATCGCAATCGACGTCGACATCCCAGGTGCGCGTCACGAGGAGAGCGGTGCCAGCATCGGCAACGCGGAGGCCGAGATCGGGCTTCGCACCGTCGGCTTCACCTACAAGGGACCCGGCGCCACCCCGGCCTATGCCGATCGCGGCGCAGCGGGCGTGACGTTTACCGTCGCCGCGCCGCTTCTGCCCTCGGCGCCGAGCGCCTCGGTACCGTCCGGACCGGTCGACGTCGCGATCTGAACATTGTCGTGACAGCCGGCAGTTGCCCTTGCCGCGACTCGGGCCTGGAAGGCATGATGATCCTCGAGAGTGCGCCGGACGACCTCGCCTGCGCCTGATTCAAGGATTTCCGACATGCATCGCCTTCTCCTGAGCTTCGCGCTCGCGACGCTCGCGGTCACTTCCGTCCATGCCCAGACGCCGGCGCCGGCGCCTTCGATGGCAGTGCCGGCCGATCCGGTTATCGCCCGAGTCGATGGCCAGCCGGTCCTGCGTTCCGAGCTGCAGGGCACCATGCGCGGCCTTCCGCCGCAGGCCCAGGGCATGCCGATGGAAGCGCTCTACCCGATGCTGCTCGAGCGCGTGATCGATCTTCGCCTGATCGGCAATGCCGCGCGCAGCGCCAAGCTCGATGACGATCCTGCGGTGAAGCGGAAGATCCAGGAAGCCACCGATCGCGTGCTGCAGGAGGTGCTGCTGACCCGCTCGATCGAGACCAAGGTGACCGAGGCGGCCCTGCGCGAGAAGTACAAGACCTTCGCCGCCACCATTCCCGGACAGGAAGAGGTGAACGCCCGCCACATCCTGACCAAGACCGAGGCGGAGGCGAAGGCGGTGATTGCCGAGCTCAAGAAGGGCGTCGACTTCGCCGATCTCGCCAAGCGGCGCTCGATCGATCCGAGCGCGGCCAGCGGCGGCGGCGATCTCGGCTACTTCACGCGCGAGCAGATGGTGCCGGAATTCTCCGAGGCCGCCTTCGGCCTGAAGAAGGGCGAGATCACCGAGGCGCCGGTCAAGTCGTCCTTCGGCTGGCACGTGATCCGCGTCGAGGACAAGCGCACCTCCGGCCCGCCGTCGTTCGACGAGGTGAAGGCAGAGCTTCAGGAAGAGATGTCCCGCGAGGTGATCCAGGACTTCCTCAAGGACCTGCGCGGCAAGGCCAAGGTCGAGCGCTTCAATCTGGACGGGACGCCCAAGACCCAGTAACCAAGCGGCTCCCGTTCTCCCAAGCCGCGTCCAGGTCCATGTCCCATCCCGTCTCCCCGCTGGCGCCGGCGGCGCTGCCTTCCCTGCCGGCAGTCGCCGGTGTCCGTCTGGCGACCGGCGCTGCCGGCATCCGCTACAAGGACCGCACCGACGTGCTGCTGGTCGAGATGGCCGCGGGCACGGCGGTCGCCGGCGTCTACACCAAGTCGCTGACCCGCTCGGCACCTGTGGACTGGTGCCGGAAGGCGATGGCGGGCGGCAAGGCCCGCGCGCTGGTGGTCAATGCCGGCAACGCCAATGCCTTCACCGGCAAGACCGGCGAGGCGAGCGTCGAGCGGACGGTCAAGGCGACCGCGAAGCTGCTGGGATGCTCCGACAACGAGGTCTTCGTCGCGTCGACCGGCGTGATCGGCGAGCCGATGGCGGACGACCGCCTGACCGCGGCGCTGCCCGGGCTCCAGGGCAAGCTCAACGACGACTGGGCCGCGGCGGCCCGCGCGATCATGACCACCGACACCTATCCGAAGGCGGTCACGCGGACGGCGAAGATCGACGGCGTCGAGGTCAGGCTTCAGGGCATCATCAAGGGCTCCGGCATGATCCAGCCGGACATGGCGACGATGCTGGGATTCATCTTCACCGATGCGGCGGTCGCTGCGCCGGCGCTGCAGACGCTGCTGACCAAGTACACGCCGCGCACCTTCAACTCGATCACGGTCGATTCCGACACTTCGACCTCGGACACGATCATCCTGTTCGCGACCGCCAAGGCCGGGCACGCACCGGTTTCCGACGCCGGCGACAAGCGTCTCGCCGGATTCCGCCGGGTGCTCGAGGCGGTGATGCGCGATCTGGCGCTGCTCGTCGTCAAGGACGGCGAAGGCGTCGAACGGCTCGTGACGATCGAGGTCTCGGGCGCCGCCTCCGAGCGCACCGCGCGCAAGATCGGTCTCGCCGTCGCCAACTCGCCCTTGGTGAAGACCGCGATCGCCGCCGGCGACGCCAACTGGGGCCGCATCGTGATGGCGGTCGGCAAGTCCGGCGAGAAGGCCGATCGCGACAAGCTCTCGATCTCGATCGGCGGCGTCGCCGTCGCCAGGAACGGCGCCCGCGTCGAAGGCTATGACGAGGCGCCGATCGCCGCGCACATGGCCGGGCGAGACATCCGCATCGCGATCGATGTGGGCATCGGCCGCGGCAAGGCGACCGTCTGGACCGGCGACCTGACCCATCGCTACATCGACATCAATGGCAGCTACCGGAGCTGATCTCCCGCTCGTTTCCGAGCGCCTGATCCTCCGACGTCCCGTCCCTGCCGACGCGCCGACGATCGCAGAGGCGGTCGCCGAGCCCGACATTCTCGCGTTCCTGCCGCTCCTGCCCGATCCCTACACGCTGGCGGACGCCCAGCAATGGATCGCCGAGACGGCCGAGAGCTTCGAGCGGATCGGCATCTGCGATCTGGTCGCCTGCCGCGCGAGCGATGGCGTCCTGGTCGGCGCCGTGGGCTTCCGGCCGCGCTCCGACGGCACCGCCGAGACCGGCTACTGGATTGCCAAGGATCATCGCGGCCAGGGTTACGCCGCGGAAGCGACGAGGCGGCTCGCTGCCCATGCCTTCGAGCGCCATGGCTATCGCCGCATCATCGCCGCGGTGAAACCCGAGAACACCGCCTCACGCAAGGTCATCGCCCGCATAGGCTTCGTGCGCATCGGCGAAGAGACGCGCGACTACCCGAGCCGCGGCTGGCGCCACGAGCTGGAGATCTATGCCCTCGATGCGCCCGAATGCGGACGCGATCCGGTGCTGCCACCGGTGCCGACGGTGCTGGTCTCGGCGGTGGCCCTGGTCGATGCCGACGGACGCGTCCTGATCGCGCGCCGTCCGCCCGGCAAGCCGATGGCAGGGCTCTGGGAGTTTCCCGGCGGCAAGGTCCATGAGGGCGAGACGCCAGAGGCGGCGCTGGTGCGCGAGCTTCGCGAAGAGCTGGGCATCGACACCGCCGGGAGCTGTCTCGCGCCCTTCACCTTCGCTTCGCACCGATACGATCGCTTCCACCTGCTGATGCCGCTCTATCTTTGCCGGCGCTGGGAGGGGACGCCGACGCCGCGCGAGGGCCAGGAGCTCGCCTGGGTCAGGCCGCAGCGTCTCGGCGACTATCCGATGCCGCCGGCCGACGTGCCGCTGGTCGCGATGCTCCGCGACTTCCTCTGACCCGTCGTGGCGACCTGGTCCGACAAGCCCGAGTCCGATCGCAGCCTGAAGCGCGGCATCAAGGACGGCATGGGCCAGGCGGTGCTGACCGGTGTCGTCGACAACTACATGAACGCCTATGCCGTTCTGATCGGCCTGACCGCATCGCAGATCGCGATCGTCGCGGCGTTCCCCGGCTGGGTCGGCTCATTCATCCAGGTCGCCGGCGCCTGGCTCGCGCGTCGCGGCGTCCGCCGAAAGACGCTGATCGTCGCCGGCTGCGCGATCCAGATCGCGATGCTGCCGACGGTGCTGGTGCTGCCCTGGCTGTTTCCGGAACTGGCGTATCCGATCCTGATCGTCTGCGCCGCGATCTACCACGCCGGCAACCATTTGATGCAGCCGAGCTGGATCAGCCTGATCGGCGACCACCTGCCGGAGAACCTGCGCGGACGCTACTTCGGCCGACGCACGGGCCTCGCCGGCGTCATCGGCTTCACGGTGATGGCGGCGGCCGGCGGCGTGCTGCACTGGTTCGAGCACCAGGACCTGGCGCGCGCCGGCTTCGCCACGATCTTCGCGATCGGCGGGCTGGGCCGGCTCTATTCGCTCTGGCAGCTTGCCGGCGTGACCGATCCGGGCATCACGCCCGACTCCGAGCGCCTGACCTCGGACACCGGCGGGCTGCTCCGGCTCTGGCAGTCGAGCTTCTTCCGCTACTCGCTGTCGATCGGGCTGATGTTCGCCGCGGTCTCCTTCGCCGGCCCGTTCTTCCACGTCTACATGCTGCGCGAGCTGCACTTCACCTATCTCGAATTCATGGGGAACATGCTGGCCGCGGCAGTGACCCAGGCGGCGCTGATGCCGTTCTGGGGCCGCGTGCGCGACATGAGCGGCAACCGCGTCGTGATCGTGATCTCGGGTGCGCTGATCCCTCTGGTCCCGGTCGTCTGGGTCTTCACCACGAACTACTGGGCGCTGTTCTTCGCCCAGATGATCGTCGGCGTCGCCTGGTCGGGCTACACGCTGGCCGCGACCACCTTCCTCTATGACACCGTGCCGCCGGCCCGGCGCGCGCTCGCGACCGCGGTCCACGCCGTGCTGAGCATGTCCTTCTGGTCGGCAGGCGCCTTCTTCGCCGCGTGGCTCACGACGAGGATGCCGACCGAGATCACGCTGTTCGGCGAGACCTATGTCTGGGGCAGCCAGCTGGTGGCGATGTTCGCGCTGTCGGCCGTGCTCCGCGGCCTGGTCGCGATCCTGACCCTTCCAAGGCTTGCCGAAACCCGGCCGTAACCTTCCTGTGACCGCGGTTGCGGTTCCGCGGCCAGCGCAGGACTATCCTTGAACGTCCGTATAACGGTTGGACGGACCGGGGACTCGTCATGTCGATCAACGCCTTCATCGCCGCATCGCGCTTCGGCCTCGGCGCCCGGCCGGGCGAGC
The DNA here is from genome assembly GCA_964504845.1 of uncultured Rhizobium sp. Lineage (GTDB taxonomy): Bacteria > Pseudomonadota > Alphaproteobacteria > SHVZ01 > SHVZ01 > SHVZ01. Next base: position 6,046 of record CAZDGR010000170.1, read on the forward strand.
TCGCCGAGATCAAGGGCGATCCGCGCGGCTGGCTTCTTTCCCAGCTCGGGAACGGATCGGAACCCACCGCCGGCATCGGCCGGACCGGCGATCGCCTGAAGCTGTTCTTCGATGCCCGCAACGCCCGCGGCGACGAAGGCATCATCCAGCTCTACCGCAAGGAATATCGCGAGGGCTTCATCGCCGATATCGGCGCCCGGACGCGTCGGGCGGCTTCGACCGACCAACCTTTCCGCGAGCGCCTGGTCCATCTCTGGAGCAACCACTTCACCGTCTCGGCGGTGCGACCGGTCGTCGCCGGCATCGCCGTCGCCTTCGAGGATGAAGCGATCCGTCCCAACGTCACCGGGCGCTTCGCCGACCTGCTGCTCGCCGTCGTCCGCCATCCGGCGATGATCCTCTATCTCGACCAAGCCGAGTCGATCGGACCGAAGAGCCGGGCAGGCCAGCGCCGTCAGCGCGGCCTCAACGAGAATCTCGCCCGCGAGATCCTGGAGCTGCACACGCTCGGCGTCGCTGGCGGATACAGCCAGGCGGACGTGCGCAGCTTCGCAGAGATGCTGACGGGCTGGACCATCGGCAATCCGCGCCGCGGCGTGATCGGCGAGTTCGTCTATGTCGGCGTGATCCACGAACCCGGGTCGAAGGCATTCCTCGGCCGGACGATCGCCGAGGGCGGCGAGGGCGAGGCGCGCGAGGCGCTCGATCTTCTCGCCCGCCATCCCTCGACCGCTCGCCATGTCGCGACCAGGCTCGCGCGCCATTTCATCGCCGACCAGCCGCCCGCGGACGCGGTCGATCGGATCGCTCGCGTTTTCCTCGACACCGACGGCGATCTCAAGCAGGTCACCCGGGCGGTGATCGCCGAGGATCGCGCCTGGCGCGATCCGCTGACCAAGGTCCGAAGCCCGGCCGAATTCGTCGTCGCGGCGCTGCGCGCGACGGATGTGAAGCCCGAGGACCGTGCGCTGATACGCGCCCAGACGGTGCTGGGACAGACACCGCTGACCGCGCCGTCGCCGGCCGGCTGGCCCGACGATGCGGCCTCATGGGCGACGCCCGAGTCGATGATGCGCCGGGTCGAGTTTGCGCTCGCCTTCGCCGGGCGCGTGCGCACGCGGCGCGAGCCCGGCGACCTCGCCGAGGCCGTGCTCGGCGACGCGCTCTCCGACGAGACCGGCACCGCGATCCGCCGTGCCGGCAGCCGCACCGAGGCACTGGCGCTGATGCTGTCCTCGCCCGAGTTCCAGCGGAGGTGATGCCCATGCTCGCTACCCGCCGCCGCCTGCTGATGGGCCTCTCCGCGCTGGCGCTGCCGTTCCCGAACCTGGCGCTCGCCGCCGCCCCGACTGACCGGCGCTTCGTCTTCGTCATCCTGCGCGGCGGCCTCGACGGCATCGGCGCAGTGGCGCCCTTCGCCGATCCCGACTATCGCACGCTCCGCGGCGAGATCGCGCTTGCCGAACCGGGCAAGGACGGCGGCGCGATCGATCTCGACGGCCGCTTCGGCCTGCATCCGGCGCTGGCGCCGATCCTGCCTCTGTGGCGCGACAGGCAGCTCGCGATCGTCCATGCGGTCGCTACACCCTATCGGCAACGTTCGCATTTCGACGGCCAGGACTTGCTGGAGAACGGCACCGACGATCCGCGCGCCAAGAACGGCGGCTGGCTCAACCGGTCGATCGCGCTGCTCGGCAAGCCCAAGGAACGCGACCGCCGCCTCGGTCTCGCGGTCGGACAGACGGTGCCGCTGACGCTGCGGGGCGAGATTCCCGTCGCGACATGGGCCCCGCCGACGCTTCCCGATGCATCGACGGATTTCCTCGCCAAGGTCGCCGCGCTCTATCGCGAGGACCGGACGCTGGGGCCGGCTTTCACCCAGGGCATTGGCGCGCATGCGATGTCGGCGAAGGCTATGGATGGCCGGGCGATGGGCGACGTTCCGGCGCGCGGGCCCGGTGCTTTCAAGGCTGCGGCCGAGGCCGCCGGCAAGCTGCTGGCGTCGGCCGAGGGCCCACGGGTCGCCGTGCTCGAGCTCAACGGCTTCGACACCCATGCCCAGCAACGCGGTCGCATCGCCGGCCCGCTCGCCGCCTTCGCCGACGGCATGATCGCGCTCAAGGACGCGCTCGGATCCGCCTGGAGCGAAACGGTCGTGCTGGCGGCGAGCGAGTTCGGCCGCACCGCCGCCGTCAACGGCACGCTCGGCACCGATCACGGCACCGCGGGCGCGGCCTTCGTGCTCGGCGGCCGCGTCGGTGGCGGACGCGTGCTCGGCACGTGGCCAGGGCTCGCGACAGCCAAGCTCTACGAGAGCCGCGACCTCGCGCCGACGACCGACCTCCGCGCGGTCGCCAAGGCGCTGCTCAAAAGCCATCTCGGATTGCCCGACGACGCGCTGGCGAAGGTCGTCTTCCCCGAGAGCCGCACGGTGAAGCCACTTGACGGCCTGATCTCCGCCTAGCGCCCCGCCTTCTCGCCCGCCTTTCGCTCCGTCGTTCCCAGTGCATCGGCCAATCGCTGCGCGGCGCTGCCGGGCTTGAGCGCCTTCGGCTGGTCGGCCGACGGTGCCCAGCCGATCAGGTAGATCACCTGGAAGGTGGCGCGGATGCGATCGCCGGCCTCGGCGAAGCGACGGTGATAGATCGCGGCGGCGGCCGCGAGCGTGTCGCGCCGCGTCGGCGAGCGTCGGCGCTCGATCAAGGCGTTGCCCTCGCCCATCGCCTTCAGCTCGCGCATCAGGGTCAGCGCATCGGGGTAGGTCACCGTCAGGCGATCGGCGTCCGCGACCGGCAACGCGAAGCCGGCGCGCTGCAGCAGGCCTGCCGCGTCGCGAAGGTCGGCGAAGGGCGAGACGCGCGGGCCGGCGCCGCCTTCGATCTCGCTTTCGGCTTCCAGCCAGGCCTGCCTGAGTTCCGACAGCGTCTCGCCGCCGAACAGGGCGGCGAGGAACAAGCCGTCAGGCTTCAAAGCGCGCCGGATCTGCACCAGCGCGCCGGGAAGGTCGTTGACCCAATGGAGGCTGAGGCACGAGAGAACCGCATCCAGGCTTCCCTCGGCGAAAGGCAGCAGCTCCTCGTCGCAAGCGACCGCGAGGCCGCCGGCGCTCGCCGCCATTTCCGGTGCGAGGTCCGCCTGGATCAGATGCTCGATACCGCCGCGACCCTTCAGCACGCGGCCAAGCTCGCCGCGATGGCAGCCGTGATCGAGCGCCAACGGAAAGCGGTTGCGGATGTCGTCGAGACGG
>CAZDGR010000171.1:0-9231 GCA_964504845.1 uncultured Rhizobium sp.
ACGCGATCCTGCACACGCTCTATCAGCAGTCGCTGCGCCACGGCGCCGAGTTCTTCGTCGAGTATTTCGCGCTCGACCTGATCATCGACGAGGACGGCGCCTGCCGCGGCGTCATGGCCTGGAACCTCGACGACGGCACCATCCACCGCTTCCGCGCGCACCAGGTGGTGCTGGCGACCGGCGGCTACGGCCGCGCCTACCAGACCTGCACCTCGGCCCATACCTGCACCGGCGACGGCGGCGGCATGGTGCTTCGCGCAGGCCTGCCGCTCCAGGACATGGAGTTCGTGCAGTTCCATCCGACCGGCATCTACGGCGCCGGCTGCCTGATCACCGAAGGCGCCCGCGGCGAGGGGGGCTACCTCACCAACTCCGAGGGCGAGCGCTTCATGGAGCGCTACGCGCCGTCGGCGAAGGATCTCGCCAGCCGCGACGTCGTCAGCCGCGCGATGACCGTCGAGGCCAACGAAGGCCGCGGCTGCGGGCCGGAGAAGGACTACATGATGCTCCACCTGGAGCATCTGGATCCGAAGGTGCTGCACGAGCGCCTGCCCGGCATCTCCGAGACCGCGCGCATCTTCGCCGGCGTCGATGTGACGCGCGAGCCGATCCCGGTGCAGCCGACCGTCCACTACAACATGGGCGGCATCCCGACGAACTATCACGGCGAGGCGATCCGCCCGACCAAGGACAACCCGGACGCCGTCTGCCACGGCCTGATGGCGATCGGCGAGGCGGCCTGCGTCTCGGTCCACGGCGCCAACCGCCTCGGCACCAACTCGCTGCTCGACCTCGTGGTCTTCGGCCGCGCCGCCGCGCATCGCGCGGCCGAGCTGGTGAAGCCGGGACAGGCGCACAAGCCGCTCTCGGCCTCGGCCGGCGACCAGGCGCTGGCCCGCCTCGACCGCTTCCGCAACGCCAAGGGCGGCAATCCTACCGGCAAGATCCGGCTCGAGATGCAGAAGGCGATGCAGCAGCACGCTGCCGTGTTCCGCGACCAGGGATCGATGGAGACCGGCATCCGCAAGATCGCCGGCGTGCACGCGTCGATGGCGGATATCGGCGTCACCGACCGCTCGATGATCTGGAATTCGGATCTGGTCGAGACCCTCGAGCTCGACAACCTGATCGGACAGGCGATCGCGACGCTCGCCTCCGGCGAGGCGCGCAAGGAAAGCCGCGGCGCGCACGCCCGGGACGACATCAAGGACCGCGACGACGTCAACTGGATGAAGCACTCGCTCGCCTGGGTCGACGGCAAGGGCAAGGCGACTCTCGGCTATCGCGACGTCCATATGTACACGCTGTCGAACGAGATCCAGGTTATCCCGCCCAAGGCGCGGGTCTACTAAGGGGACGCGCCATGGCCGAATTCACCCTGCCTGCGAACTCGAAGATCACCGAGGGCAAGACCCACAAGGCGCCCGAGGGGACCAAGCGCGTCGCCAAGTTCAGGATCTACCGCTGGGACCCGGACTCGGGCGCCAACCCGCGCCTCGATACCTTCGAGATCGACCGCGATCAATGCGCGCCGATGGTTCTGGACGCGCTGATCAAGATCAAGACCGAGATCGACTCGACGCTGACCTTCCGGCGGTCGTGCCGCGAAGGCATCTGCGGATCGTGCTCGATGAACATCGACGGGACCAACACGCTGGCCTGCCTCAAGCCGATCGACGAGGTGAAGGGCACGGTCGACATCTATCCCCTGCCGCACATGCCGGTGATCAAGGACCTGGTCCCCGATCTCTCGGTGCCCTACGCGCAATACGCCTCGATCCAGCCTTGGCTGCAGACGGAGTCGCCGCCGCCACCCGACGTCGAGCGTCGGCAGAGCCCCGAGGAGCGCGCCAAGCTCGACGGTCTCTGGGAATGCGTGCTCTGCTTCTGCTGCTCGACGAGCTGCCCCAGCTACTGGTGGAACGGGGACCGCTATCTCGGCCCTGCGATCCTGCTGCAGGCCTATCGCTGGATCGCGGACTCGCGCGACGAGGCGACCGGCGAGCGGCTCGACGCGCTGGAGGATCCGTTCCGCCTCTATCGCTGCCACACGATCATGAACTGCACGCGCACCTGCCCGAAGAGCTTGAACCCGGCGAAGGCCATCGCCGAGATCAAGAAGCTGATGGTGGCGCGCCGATAGAGCCTTGACCTGAGGGGAGACAAGAAGGTGTCTGGGACTGGACCTTGGATTTTGGGTGGGATCATCGCCATTACGGCGCTCTACGCGCTTTCCGTCGCCTCGCATGCGCATAGCGACGGTGCCTACTATGCCGGGTTGCTCTACGCCGGCTTCGCCGTCCTGTTCATCATGGGCATGATCCGCCGCGGCTACGACAAGCTCGAATCCCGGCACTGATGCCGAGCTGGGATCCGGCCCAGTACGCAAAGTTCGGCGACCATCGCCTTAGGCCCGCGCTCGACCTGATCGGGCGCATTCCGGACATCCAGGCCCGCCGCATCGTCGATCTCGGCTGCGGGCCGGGCGACATCACCGAGATGCTGGCCGCCCGCTGGCCAGAGGCCGAGACGGTCGGCCTCGACTCCTCTCCCGACATGCTGAAGAAGGCGCGCGCGCTCGACGGTCGCGCCCGCTATGTCGACGGCGACGTCGCCGCCTGGTCGCCGGTTCCCAAGGTCGACCTGCTGTTCTCGAATGCCTGCCTGCAATGGCTTCCGGATCACGAGCGACTGTTCCCGCGCCTGGTCGAGCAGGTAACGAAGGGCGGCACGATCGCGATCCAGATGCCCCACAACCACGACCAGCCCTCGCACCGGATCATCGCCCGGCTCTCCGAGGAGACGCCTTTCAAGGCGCCGCTTGCCGGCAAGCTCCGTCACGATCCGGTCTCGTCGCCCGACAGCTACTGGCGCCTGCTGAAGCCGCTGGTCGCGAAGATCGACGTCTGGGAGATCGACTACCTGCAGGCGCTCGCCGGCGAGGACGCCGTGCTGAGCTGGACGTCGGGCACCGCGCTCCGCCCCGTGCTCGATGCGCTCGACGACACGCTCCGCCCGCAATTCGTCGAGAAGTATCGCGACGGCCTGCGTATCGCCTATCCGCGCGAGGCCGAGGCGCGACGCTCTTCCCGTTCCGCCGCCTCTTCATCCTGGCCGAGCGCTAGTCGAGCTGCAGCATCACCGCCTTGAGGTAGGCTGACTCCGGCAGCAGCGGATGCACCGGATGGTCGGCGGCGGCGCCGGCCTGGCGGAGGATGCGGCCCGAGCGCCGCGCGCGGCCGATGCCGCGCGTGACCTCGGCCAGGAACGACGGCGCATCGACATTGTGCGAGCACGACGCCGCGAACAGGAAGCCGCCGGGCGTCACCAGCCGCGCCGCCATCTCGGCGAGCTTGCGATAGCCCTTGAGCCCGGTGACGAGATCCTTCTTCGACTTCACGAAGGCAGGAGGATCGACGACGACGATGTCGAACTTCTCGCCTGTCGCGCCGCGCCGCTCGAGATCCTTGAACGCCTCCGCCTGCACGAAGCGCACGCGATCGCCGACGCCGTTGAGATCGGCGGCGCGCCTGGCGAGGTCCAGCGCGAGCTCGGAGCGGTCGACCAGCACGGTCTCCTTGGCGCCGGCCGCGGCGGCCTGGAGGCCGAAGGCGCCGGTATGCGTGTAGACGTCGAGCACGCGCATGCCCTTGGCGAGGTCGGCGACCGCGCGGCGGTTGTCGCGCTGATCGAAGAACCAGCCGGTCTTCTGACCTTCGGTCACGTGCGCCAGGAAGGCGACCCCGTTCTCTTCGATGCGCACCGGTCCGTCGATCGTGCCCTTGGCGACGCGCACGCCTTCGGCCAGGCCCTCGACCGAGCGGAGCGCCGAGTCGTTGCGGATCACGACGGCGCTGGGCTTGACCGCCGCGTCGATCGCGTCGACCAGGGCGCCGGAAAGCTTGTCCATGCCGGCCGAGTTGACCTGTGCCACGACGACGTCGCCGAAGCGGTCGATCACCGTGCCGGGCAGACCGTCGGCCTCCGCATGAACGAGCCGATAGAAAGGCCTGTCGAACAGGCGCTGGCGGAGCTCCAGCGCCCGGGTGATTCGCGCGCCGAGCCAGCCCGTATCGATGGCGGCATCGGCGTCGCGTTCGAGAAGCCGGCCGGCGATGAGAGAGTGGGCGTCGAAGAAGCCCGCGCCCAGCGGCCGGCTGTCGTGGCTGACGAAGCGCACGACGGTGCCCCGCGGCAGCGCCTTGGCCTCGGCGGTCATCTCGATCTCGTTCGAGTAGACCCACGGATGGCCTTCGAGCGCGCGCTTGTGGCGGCCCGGCTGGAGACGGATATCGGGACGGAGAACAGATGTCATTGGCCGCCTTCTATAGGCGCCCTGGCCACTTTCGGCTAGAGTGCGCCGCCAACATGAACGAGCGCGAAGAACAGCTCCGGCGAGATGCGGCGGCGATGGCCGAAGCCATCGATCGCGAGCTGCAGGCCGCGTTCCGGCCCGTCGCCGAGCACGCCGAACGGGTGCGCGACGTCTCCCAGGAACTGACCCTGGTCGCCGATCGGGCGACGCAGCGGGCAGAGGCGCTTCGGGGCGACGAATTCGCCGACCGCGGTGCCGTCGCCGAGCTGGTGGCGATGGCGGAGATCCTCCGCAGCCTCTCCGGCGAGCTGCACGTGATGGCGCAGCGCTCGGTCCAGGATCTCGAGCAGCTGAAGGGGCGGCTGACGCAGAGCGTGCGCGCGACCGCGCTCGGCAATCGCCGCCGCTACGAGCGCTTCGAGGTGGACGTCCCGGTCGAGGCCAGCTTCTCCGGTCGGCGCGAGTCGGCGCGTGTGGTCAATCTTTCGCTCGGCGGCGCCAAGATGGACCTCGCGATCAACCGCGCGGTCGGCACGACCGTGGCGCTGCGCGTCGCGGGCTTGACCCACGAGCTCGCGGGCGAGGTCGTGCGGGTGACCGAGGACGGGACCCAGCTTCGCTTCACCATCGGCGACAACGCCGCCGACGAGCTTCGGCGGTTCCTCGAACGGATCGGCTCGACCAAGCCCGGACAAGGCTGATGCGCCGTGCGGCGCTCGTGCTCGCCGCGGTCGCCCTCGTCGCCACCGGGTGCTCGCCGCTTGGACTCCTGAACTGGGTCAATCCCGAGCCGGGCTATGACCGGGTCGAGCTCGCCTATGGTGGGCATCCGCGTCAGCGTCTCGACCTCTACCGGCCGAAGGGCGTCGCGGGCGCCTTGCCGGTCGTGGTCTTCTTCTATGGCGGCGGCTGGGAAGCGGGCGACCGGGCCGGCTACCGCTTCGCCGCGCTGGCGCTGGTCGAGCAGGGCTTCGTCGTGGCCGTGCCCGACTACCGGGTCCATCCGGAGGTCGGGTTCCCGGCCTTCCTCGAGGATTCCGCAAAGGCGGTCGCCTTCGTCCGCGCGCATGCGGCGCAGCACGGCGGCGATCCCAAGCGGATCTTCCTGATGGGCCACTCGGCCGGCGCCTACAACGCGGCGATGCTGGCGCTCGACGAACGTCTTCTTGCCGCCGAAGGCGTGCCGGTATCCGCGATCTCCGGCATGGTCGGCCTCGCCGGTCCCTACGACTTCCTGCCGCTGACCTCGAAGACGCTGCAGACGATCTTCGCCGAGCCCGACATGTCGAAGACACAGCCGATCACCTTCGCCCGCAAGGACGCGCCGCCGATGCTGCTCGCGACGGGCGACGGCGACGGGACCGTCTATCCACGCAACACCCGCAATCTCGGGCGCAGGCTCTCCGAGCTCGGCGCGCCGGTGGAGACGATCGAGTATGCAGGCCTCGGCCATGCCGGTATCGTGATCGCGCTGTCGCCGCTGTTCCGCGGCACCGCGCCCGTGCTCGACGACGTCACGCGCTTTCTGAGGGGGAGATCATGACCGGTCATCACCACGGCCACGGCCATACGCTGCATCGCCACCAGGGCCATCTCGGCTGGAACAACGCCAATCCGCCGGTGCTGACCATCAAGCCCGGCGAGACGGTCAGCTTCGAAGTGGCCGAGGCCTCGGGCGGCCAGCTCTCTCCGTCCTCGGTGCTGGCGGACGTCACGTCCATGGATTTCGGCAAGGTGAACCCGGTGACCGGCCCCGTGCTGATCGACGGTGCCCGTCCAGGCGACGCGCTCAAGGTGACGATCGTTTCTTTCCGGCCGTCTGGATGGGGCTGGACCGCGAACATCCCAGGCTTCGGTTTGCTTGCCGACCAGTTCAAGGACCCGGCGCTGCATCTCTGGAAATACGATCCGTCGAGCCTGGCGCCGGCGATGTTCGGCCCCGGCGGCCGCGTCCCGCTGAAGCCCTTCACCGGCACGATCGGCGTCGCGCCGGCCGAGCCCGGCCAGCACTCGATCGTCCCGCCGCGCGCGGTCGGCGGCAACATGGACATCCGCGACATGGCGGCGGGGACCGAGCTCTACCTGCCGATCCAGGTTCCCGGCGCGCTGTTCTCGGTCGGCGACACCCATGCCGCTCAGGGCGACGGCGAGGTCTGCGGCACCGCGATCGAGAGCCCGATGGAGGTCACGCTCAAGTTCGACCTGGTGCGCGGCGCCAATCTCGCGATGCCGCGCTTCACCACGCCGGGCCCGGTCTCGCGCCACCTCGACAGCGCCGGCTACGAGGTGACGACCGGCATCGGTCCCGACCTGATGGAAGGTGCCCGGGCCGCCGTGGCAGGGATGATCGATCTTCTTGCCAGGAAGACCGGCATGGCTGCGGTCGACGCCTACATGCTCTGCAGCGTCTGCGGCGACCTGCGCATCAGCGAGATCGTCGACCAGCCGAACTGGGTCGTGTCGTTCTACTTCCCGCGCGTCGTGCTGGGCTAGACCGCGAGGTAGGCGCGGGCCAGGCTTTCGTCCGCGGCGAGTGCGGCGACGGGACCTGAGAACTTGATGCGGCCCTGCTCGATGATCGCCGCGCGATCGGCGACGCGGAGCGCGAAGCGCAGGTTCTGCTCGGACAGCAGCACGGCGAGGCCTTCGTGCTTGAGGGCCATGGTCGCTTCCGCCATCGCGTCGACGACGACGGGCGCCAGGCCTTCCGAGGGCTCGTCGAGCAAGAGGCAGCGCGGATTGCCCATCAGCGTGCGTCCCACCGTCAGCATCTGCTGTTCGCCGCCGGAGGTCTGCCCCGCCCGACGGTCCCTGAGCTCGGCGAGCCGCGGGAACAGGCGATAGACGCGTTCCTCGTCCCATGGCAGCGCGCCCGCGCGTGGCGGCTGGCGGCCGACGTCGAGGTTCTCGGCGATGGTGAGCCCGGCGAAGACACGACGATCCTCGGGCACGTAGCCGAGACCCGCTCGCGCGATCTCGTGTGCCGGCATCCCGTCGATGCGGCGACCATCGAAGGTCACCGAGCCGCCGGCCGGCTCGACCAGGCCCATGATCGTCTTCAGGGTCGTCGACTTGCCGGCGCCGTTGCGGCCGAGAAGCACCAGGATCTCGCCGGAAGTGACCGCGAGGTCGACGCCGAACAGAACCTGGGCGCGGCCATAGGCGGCTTCGAGCCCGGCGACGGTCAGCATGACCCGTCTCCGTGACCGAGATAGACTTCGCGCACGCGCGCGTTGGCACGGATCGCGGATGGATCGCCGGACGCGATCAGCTTGCCCCGGTCGAGCACGAGGATGCGGTCGGCGTGGCCGAACACGACATCCATGTCGTGCTCGGTGAAAAGGACGGCGAGTTTCGTCTCGCGCGCCAGCCCGGCGATCAGCGCCATCAGCTGGCGGCGCTCGGCCGGCGCCATGCCGGCGGTCGGTTCGTCCATCAACAGCACGCGTGGCCCGGTAGCCAGTGCCAGCGCCAGCTCCAGCCGCTTGATGTCGCCATAGGCAAGGTCGGCGGCCGGCCGCTGCGCATCTGCCGCCAGGCCGACGCGCTCGAGCAGCGTCGTGTCGCGTCCGCGGGCCGCGACCGAGAGGTTCTCGGCGACGCTCATTGAGGCGAAGACCTGGGCGACCTGGAAGGTGCGGCCGAGGCCGCGCCGCGCGCGTCGGGCCGGCGAGCCGTCGAGATCGGCGCCGTCGAGCTGCACCCTTCCAGCATCCGCGGGCACCTGACCGCCGATCAGGCCGAAGCAGGTCGACTTGCCGGCGCCGTTGGGGCCGATCATCGCCACCATCTCGCCGGATGCGACCTCGAGGTCGACGCCGTCGACGGCGCGGACGCCGCCATAGCTCTTGGTGAGGCCGCTTGCGGCGAGCAGCATCATGTGCGCGGCTTTCTGAGCAGCCCGGCGAGGCCTCTGGGAGCGAACAGCACGAGGGCCAGGATCACGAATCCCACCAGGGCGCGCCAGAACTCGATCCGCCGCGCCGCCTCGTCCTGGAGCCAGGTGAAGAGGCCGGCGCCGAGCAGGGGGCCCAGCGGAGACGCGAGACCGCCCAGCAGCACCATGACCAGTCCGTCGACCGAGCGCGGGATGGCCAGCGTCTCGGGCGAGAGACTCCCCTTCGAGTAGACGAAGAGCCCGCCTGCAAGCCCGGCGACCGCGCCGGAAATCACGAGCGCGATGCGGCGAAGCGCGGGAACGTCGAATCCCAGCGCTTCGGCACGAAGCTGGGAATCCCGCGCGGCGCGGATCGCGTAGCCGAGGCGCCCGCGCTCGATCCGGCCGAGCAGCAGCCAGGCGGCGACAGCGAGTCCGAGGACGAGGGCGTAGTAGCGGGTCTTGTCGGCGACCGCCGCGGCAGGCCAGATGCCGACGAGCCCGTTGGATCCGCCGGTCAGCGCGTCCCACTGGAAGGCGAGCGACCAGACGATCTGGGCGAAGGCCAGCGACAGCATCGCCAGATAGACACCGGAAAGCCGGACCGCGACGAGGCCGAAGGCGAATGCGCCGAACGCGGCGACGAGCGGTGCGGCGGCCAGCGCCGCCGCCATCGGCCAGCCGAGCTTGAGCGCCGCGATCGCCGCCGCATAGGCGCCCAGCCCGAAGAACGCCGCGTGGCCGAAGGAGACGAGACCCGCCGGGCCGACGAGCCAACGGAGGCTGGCGGCGAAGAGGGCGAGGATCACGATGTCGATCGCGAGTATCACGGCGTAGCCGCCCGCCAGCAGAGGAAACGCGAGGGCCAATGCGACCGGAATCCAGACGAGCGGCGGGATCGGCTCGCCGCTCTCGGCTTCGGTCGCACGCGCCGGCGGCTCGGGGCGTCCGAGCAGGCCGTGCGGACGGAAGACGAGCACCACCGCCATGACCAGGAACTCGATCACCAGCGTCGCCTTGGAGAAGCCGAGCCCGATGC
>CAZDGR010000172.1:0-9221 GCA_964504845.1 uncultured Rhizobium sp.
GCATTGGTCAAGCCGTTCGAGGAACGGCCGTTCCAGGCGCCGATGCAGGGCTACTACGCGGGCGAACTGTCCGAGGAAGGCCGCCGCGCCTGGGAAGACCGGCGCTGAGACTTCAGTTCTGCGGCGGCCGGAAGATCCGCTCGCGTTCCTGGCGCTGCTGCTCGGCGCGCAGCCGGTTGCTCTCGCGTTCGATCTGAGCCTTGTCGTCGCGAAGCCGGTTCTGCTCGCGAAGGCGATCGAGCATCGCGCTCGGATCCGAGCGCGTCGTCGTCGCCGGCGCCGGGTTCGAATAGCCCGATCGTTCGCGCTCGATTCGCGCGTTCTCGCGGGCGGCGTCGAGGCGGCCCTGCTCCTGCTGGCGGCGGAACTGCGCGTCGTCGGTCGGCGTCACCTGCGCTGCGGCCGGGTTGGCCAAAATCGCCAGCGCGGCGAGCGATGCGAAGAGGTGCCTGGCCATGCCTCAGCATCTTGGGGCGGGCCGGGCCTTCCGCAAGCGCCGCTCCTCTAGAGATAGAGGGAGTGACGCTCCCGGGGCCGTTGCATGCTCTTCGACCACGCGAAGAGGCCACCGGCCACCGAGCCTGCGACGGCGGCTGCGGCGAGCACGACGACGGTACCGGCGAGGACGATGGCGCCCAGGAAAGCCACCGTCGAAACGGCCCCCACGATGGCGCGGACGCGCGAGCGGGGAGTGAGAAGCGAGGTCGTCATGCGCCTCACCTTAGGCATGTCGAGTAAATGCGAAGTTAAAGCGGGATATAAATAAATTCAATGAGTTAGGGTATCCAGGCACCTTTCGTCGCCCCCGAAAGGCAGGAACCAAATTTCGCACGGGCCGTTGGACCTGGGCGGGTCGAGAACGGGTGCCGACAGGCTGCCCGGGTTCGCCCCCTGAACACAGGAGACGATGATGCAGCAGAAGCCGAATCAGCAGCAGAGCGGCAACGACATGAACAAGAAGCCGGGCCAGCAGAGCGATCAGAGCTCGGGCAACAAGCAGCAGCAGCAGGGCAACAACCCGAAGCAGCCGCAGCACGGCAATCAACCGGGCCAGCAGCAGAACCCGGAGTCGGGACGTCAGCAGCAGCAGCAGGGCGGCAAGTTCGACGAGAGCGGACGCCGCCAGTCGATCGACGAGAACAACGAGTAGGCTGACGCGAAGCGTCGGCGACGGGCCAATCCCCAGCCTCTTCGGAGGCGCTCGACCGGTTCACGGGCCGGGCGATCGCCTCCGCCCTCAGCACCTCACGCAGGCCGCCGGCGACGATCGTTGGCGGTAGCGGAGGTGCTTCTTCTTTTCATTCGATAAAAAGTCACTGAATTGTCCAGGGCACGCCGCGCGGCCCCGGCGGAAAGTGTCGGCCGCCGGGGACGGGGATGGGATGCGCTCCCATCGGCAGTCCGCCGGCGGAGGTGGAATGAGGTCATCCTTGACAGGGTACGGCGGCGCCCGGGCCGCGGCGGAACGACCGACGATCGCGGCCGTCCCCGCTGCGGGCCTTCGCGGCCGCGTGCTGCTGATCGACGGCGGCCCCGAGACCCACGTCCATGCCCAGCACCTGAAGGACAGCGGCTGCGCCGTCGAGATCTCGGCCGAAGGCGAGGCGATGGCGTCGATCCAGGCGACGCGGCCCGACCTCGTCGTCGCCCAGGACGCGCTGCTCGTCCGCCGGATCCGTGCCGACGACGCGCTTCGCGACGTGCGCATCCTGCTGCTCTCGCCCAAGGGCGATGGCGCCGCGCGCCTCGACGGCCTTCGCGCCGGCGCCGACGACTGCCTGACCCAGCCGGCCACGGGGAGCGAGCTTCTGGCACGCATCGAGACCGCGCTGGCGCTGGGACGCCTGCGTGCCGAGGCGGACCATGAGCTGCGCGAGGAAGCGCGCACGCTCGAGATCCTCAACAAGGTGGGTGCGGCAGTCGCGGCCGAGCTCGATCTGTCGCGCGCGGTACAGGTGGTGACCGATGCGGCGACCGAGCTGACCGGCGCCGCCTTCGGTGCCTTCTTCTACAACGTCATCGACCGGAAGGGTGAGAGCTACATGCTCTACACCCTGTCCGGCGTGCCGCGCGAAGCCTTCTCGAAGTTCCCGATGCCGCGCAACACCGAGGTGTTCCGGCCGACCTTCGGCGGCGAGGGCGTGGTCCGTTCCGACGACATCACCAAGGATCCGCGCTACGGCAAGAACGCGCCGCATCACGGCATGCCGGAGGGGCACCTTCCGGTCCGCAGCTATCTCGCGGTGCCGGTCGCCTCGCGCTCGGGCGAGGTGCTGGGCGGGCTCTTCTTCGGCCATCCGAAGCCCGGCGTCTTCACCGATCGGGCCGAGCGGCTGGCGAGGGGAATCGCCAGCCAGGCGGCGATCGCGATCGACAATGCGCGCCTCTACCAGGCAGCGCAGGCCGAGCTGACCGAGCGCCGGCGGACCGAGGCGGCCCTGCGCGAATCAGAGGAGCGCCAGCTCAGGCTCAACGAGACCTTGGAAGCCAAGGTCGCCGAGCGCACCGCCGAGCTCAAGACCGCGAACGAGCGGCTGGTCGCCGAGGCCGCCGAGCGCGAGCGCATGAGCGAGGCGCTGCGCCAGGCGCAGAAGATGGAGGCGATCGGCCAGCTCACCGGCGGCGTCGCGCACGACTTCAACAACCTGCTGACGATCATCCTCGGCAACCTCGAGACCCTGCAGCGCCAGCTTGGCCAGGGGAGTGACCGCGCCCGGCTCGAACGCCCGGTCGAGAACGCGCTTCGCGGCGCCAGGCGCGCGGCGTCGCTGACCCAGAGCCTGCTCGCCTTCGCCCGGCGCCAGCCGCTCGAGCCGAAGCCGACCGACGTCAACCGCCTGGTGCTCGCGATGTCGGATCTGCTCGGCCGGACGCTCGGCGAGCACATCCAGGTGACGACCGCGCTCGCCGGCGATCTCTGGCGGGCGAGCGCCGATCCGAACCAGCTGGAAGCCGCGATCCTCAACCTCGCGGTCAATGCCCGCGACGCGATGCCGAACGGCGGCGATCTCGTGATCGAGACCGCCAACGTGCATCTCGACAAGAGCCAGGCGCCGCTGCAGCCGGACTTCGTACCGGGGAATTATGTCGTGGTCGCGGTGACCGACTCCGGCGGCGGCATGACGCGCGAGGTGATGTCGCGCGCCTTCGATCCGTTCTTCACCACCAAGGACGTCGGCCACGCGACCGGCCTCGGCCTCTCCCAGGTCTACGGCTTCGTCAAGCAGTCGGGCGGGCACGTGAAGATCAACAGCGACGTCGGCAAGGGAACGACGGTCAAGCTCTACCTGCCGCGCACCGATGGCGCCGCCGCCGAGGCGGCGACCGGCCCGAGAAGCGCACCGGCCACCGCGCACAGCGAGATCGTGCTGGTGGTCGAGGATGACGAGGACGTGCGCGCCTACACGACGGACGTGCTGCGCGAGCTGGGCTATCGCGTGCTGCAGGCGCCGAACGGCCAGCAGGGGCTCGACCTCCTGATGCGGGAGCCCGGCGTCCGCCTGCTGTTCACCGACATCGGGCTTCCGGGCGGGATGAATGGCCGCAGGCTCGCCGAGGAGGCGCGCCGGCGGCGGCCGGAGCTTCGCGTGCTGTTCACCACCGGATACGCCTCCGACGCGCTCGTTCATGACGGCCGGCTCGATACCGGCGTCCAGCTGATCGCCAAGCCCTTCACCTATCCGGCGCTGGCTGCCAAGCTGCGCGAGGTGCTGGACGGAGCTCCCATGCCCAACGCCTTCGCCACCTCGCCTGCCTCCTCGTCGCCGAAGCCGCCGGCACCGGCCGCGCCTCAGCCGGCCGAGAGCGCCCGGCCCAAGCAGGGCGAGCCGCCCTGCATCCTCGTGGTCGAGGACGAGGCGCTGATCCGGATGGTAACGGTCGACACGCTGGAGACGCTGGGGTTCCAGGTGGCCGAGGCGGGATCGGCGACCGAGGCGGTCAAGGTGCTGCAGTCGGCGCGCGCGATCGAGGCGGCGCTGATCGACATGGGCCTGCCCGACCGAAAGGGCGACGTTCTGCTCGGCGAGCTTCGCCAGATCAAGCCGACCCTCGGCATCGTCATCGCCAGCGGCTACTCGACCGACAACCTCAGGAAGCGGGTGACCGAGGACCGGATCACCCGGCTGCTGCCGAAGCCCTATGACGGCCGCCAGCTCGAGGCGGCCTTGAAGGCGATCGGCCTCGACGCCCCGGTGCCGATGCCGTAGGGCGCGCTGGCGGTCGACTATCCCCGGATTCAGGTCGTCTGCCCCGCCCCTCGGCTGCGCGGGGTTTAAACCAAGGGTTGATTTTTTTCGTGGGGATACTATAGCGAGCCAATGCGATGCTCAAAGACCTTTGAGGGGAGCGCCGTTTCTTTGCGCGAGAGGCTTTGACGGTAGTCAATCATCCGGTGACGACGTGTTCGTGCGGAGCCTATGTCGTCGTCGAGAGATCGGACACGGTCGCGCCGGTCGATTCTCGCTTTCATGCCATCGTGACATGCGGGGCGTGCGAGCGGCAGGTGATCGACCATCGCACGGATATGCCCCCCCCCGGCTTCCTTGATGCGGTCGAGGCCTATCACCGCAGCTACTACAGCGACACGGTCCAACAGAAGGGAGCTGACTTCATCGAGGCCGCCCGGTATCGGCTGGACTCGGCTCCAAACGTCGTCACCAAGGCGCTCCTCAAGGATGTCGTCGGCGCCATCGCATGGCCGCGCATCCTCGACTTCGGCTGTGGCGCCGGGACCGCCGCGCGGTTTCTTGCTCAGGAGAGCATCGGCGTCAAAGAGTATGTCGGGCTCGATATCTCCGATGCTTACCTCAAGGCAGCTGATCGGGATTATCCGTTCCCAGCAAAGCTCCGTCGCCTCTCGTCGTTCGATCTCGAAGCCAACGGATACGATTTCGGCGCGGAGGCGGATGTCTTTCTAGCCTTGATGGTCTTCTCCCATCTTCCGCATCGGCATGTGCTCGGGATCGTCAAGCGGCTGGCCGAGATGCGGGTTGGCCACCTGGTTCTGCAGGACTTCATCCCCGAGAAGGGAACCCCGGCCGGCCGGTTCCTGATGCTGAACGAGACCTTCCCGCTGTTCGTCCACGACCTGCTGGCGATGCTCGAGGATCACGGCTTCAAGGTTCGGCGGATCGAGCGGACATTGCCGCTCTACGGCGGAGCGAGCTGGCGCGTGCTTCACGCTGTCCTGGACTAAGGATCCTCGAGCCGCCGGCTTGGACATGAGCCACGCGCTCGGCTAAGACGGCGGACCTCATCGAGGCCCGCCCATGCAGATCGCCATCCTCACCGTCGACGGCTTCAACGAGATCGATTCCTTCGTCGCCCGCAACATCTTGAACCGGGTGCGCGACACGCTCTACCCGGTGGCGCCGGTCGGCGAGAAGGACCTCTACATCGACCGCGCGATCGCGGACGTCCGGCCGTTCGTGACCTCAGTCCTGCAAGGAGCCGCTTCGTGACGATCGTCGAGAAACTCAACGCGCTCGAGCTTCCCTTCGCCAAGACTCTCGGCCTGGTCTTCGTCGAGGCGGGGCCGGACAAGGTGGTCGCGCGGATGCGGGTCTCGGCGCCGCTCTGCAACGGCCGCGGCGTGCTGCATGGCGGGGCGGCGATGTCGCTCGCCGATACGGTCGGGGCCTGCGGCACGATCATCAACCTGCCGCCGGACAACAACGGCACGACGACGATCGAGAGCAAGACCAACTTCGTCTCGCCGGCGAAGGAGGGGACCGACGTGATCGCCACCGCGACGCCGGTGCATCGCGGCCGCCGCACCCAGGTGTGGCAGACGCGGATCGAGACCGAGGAGGGCAAGCTCGTCGCGCTGGTGACCCAGACCCAGATGGTGCTGTGACGATCAGGGGCTTCTGGGCGGTCGGGTCCAAGGTCGCCGATCCCCTCGAGGAAGCCGCGTTCTTCGAGGCGCTCGGCGCCGAGCGCAAGTCCGTCGACCGCCGCGGCGAGGACATCGTCGTGTTCATGACGCTGGGCGGCGTCAACTTTCACCTGACCGACCGGCTGCGCTACGAGACCGATACCGGGGCGAGCGCCGGATGGCCGACCGGCCTCGCGCATTTCGTCCTCGACGTGACCGACATGACGGCGCTGGCCGACAAGGCGGTGTCGCTGGGCGCGACCCAGGTCCATCCGCGCCTGCACCTGACGGCCGCTCACGGAGAGATGAAGGCGGCGTTCCTTCGGAGCCCCGGCGGCATCCTGTTCCAGCTGGTCGAACGCCTGCGCGAGGCCGATGCCGACTATGCGAGCACCTACGCCGGCCCGAGCGAGCGCGTGATCGGCTGACATTTCGTCCGCCGCCGGTGCGCTTCCCCATCGAGGCCCGCTTGGGCCAGACTCCCGGCAACAGGAGAGGCGCCCATGAAATTCATCGATTCCGACACGAACTTCCCGATCAGCTCGGCCGTGATCCATACCGGCAAGGTCTTCGAGGCGGTGGTGACCGGCATTCCCGACGGCGAGTCGAAGCCGGTTCCCGGCGGCGCCGCGGCGGAGATGCGGGAGGCCTTCCGCCAGCTCGACCTCCTGCTGAAGGAGGCCGGCGTCGACCGCAACGCGATCTGCACCGCGCGCCTCTACCTGCACAACGTCAATCACGACGTGCCGGAAGTGAACGTCGTCTGGAAGGAATACTTCGGCAATCACCCGGTCGTGCGCCGCTGCTACGGCGTGGTGCTGCAGGCCGGCATGCGGGTGGAGGCCGCGTTCACGGCCGAGATCCCGTAAAGATGAAGATCCGCGAGGTCCGGGCGACGCCGGTCAACATCGGCTACCGCGAGCCCGAGCGGTGGTCTCAGGGCCATCGCCTCGGCGTCACCAGCATCGTGGTCGAGATCGAGACCGACAAGGGCGTCGTCGGTCTCGGCGAGTCGGTACCGGCGCCGTCGCCCGAGGTGACGCTGGGTGCGATCAAGTCGGTGACGCCGCTTCTGCTCGGCCAGGATCCGCGACGCGTGAGCCAGCGCTGGCGCGACATCCAGACCGTCGGCGGCTTCGGCGCCTTCCCGCATACCGGCAACGCGGCGCTCGCCGGGATCGAGATCGCCTGCTGGGACATCGTCGGCAAGGCGCTCGGCGCGCCGGTGCATGCGCTGCTCGGCGGCCGCGTGCGCGATCACGTCGAGTTCATGGCCTTCGTTCCCTATCACCCGGACACCAGGCGGATCGAGGCGGAAGCCAGGCGCTACGCCGCCGAAGGCTACCGCACGCTCTACATCAAGGGCGGCTTCGGCGAGGAGAAGGACCTCGCCGCGATGGAGGCGATGCGGATCGGCGGCGGACCTGGCAAGAAGCTCCGGATGGATCCGAACGAGAACTGGACGCCCGACGTGGCGCTCCGCATGGTCCATGCGCTCAAGAGCTTCGATGTCCAGTACATCGAGCAGCCGACGCGGCTCGACCGGCTGGAGGAGCTGGGCGTGCTCCGCCGCCGCTCGCCGATCCCGATCGCGGCCAACCAGTCGAGCTGGCTCAACCACAACATCCTCGACATCATTTCCATCGGGGCTGCGGATCTCGTGATGACCGATCCCTGGCAGGCCGGCGGCATCCGGGCTTTCCACCAGGCGGCCAGCCTCTGCGAGATCGCCGGCGTGCAGGTCGTCTATCACAGCCTGGCGCCGCTCTCGATCGGCACGCGGGCGGTGATGCAGGTGCTGGCGTCATCGACCGCCTGCTCCTACGCGCACCAGACCTACCACCAGATGCTGGTCGACGACGTGGTCAAGGAACCGGTGCGCCATCCCGGCGGCATCGAGCCGGTCGACGACAAGCCCGGCATCGGCGCCGAGCTGGACCTTGAGAAGATGAAGGCGGCGCACGAGCGCTACCTGAAGCAGGGCTATCTCAGCGCCTACGCCGAAGAAGAGAAGTAGGCCTCAGCCCTTCGTGTCGTCGATTGCGATGCCGACGACGGAGTCGCCCGGCTTCACGTGCGGGCGACGCTGCGAGACCACGACCCAGCCGTCGAAGGGCGCGTGCAGCTCCTGCAGCACCTTGCCCTTGATGTCGATGATCTGGGCAAGGAGCTGGCCCTTCGCGACCCGCTCGGCCTCGCGCACCTTCGGGACGTAGATGCCGGCGTGGCCGGCAGCCTGCAGGTCCTTGTCGACGTCGCCGCCGCTGGCGATAGGACGTGCCGGCCTGGCCGGCGGCGGCGGGGCCGCGGACCTGTCGATCATGCCGAGCTCGGCCAGCACGCGCAGCACGCCGTCGTAGTAGCGGTCGACGAAGCCCATGTCGGTCGGGCCGGGAAGCGGTGCCTCGGTGTAGATCGCCGCGTCCACGTCGCTGAGCGTGCGGCCGCCGACGCGCGCTTCGTGGCGCCAGAT
This sequence comes from uncultured Rhizobium sp., assembly GCA_964504845.1. Classification (GTDB taxonomy): domain Bacteria; phylum Pseudomonadota; class Alphaproteobacteria; order SHVZ01; family SHVZ01; genus SHVZ01. Next base: position 8,352 of record CAZDGR010000172.1, read on the forward strand.
GAAGTCGGCGCCGAAGGCCTTGCAGGCCCGCGCCCCCAGTCCCTTCTTGTCGCGCCCGTCGTCGATGTATCCGACGAGATAGGGGATGTCGTAGATCTGCCCGGCGGTATGCAGGTCGATCAGCAGGTCGACGCCGTTCAGCACCTGCGTCTGCAGCGCATGGGCGAGGCGCTGGGTGGGCCTGCCGTTCGGATCGCCCGGAAAGACGCGGGCGAGGTTGCCGCCGTCGAGAGGGCTGAAGCGCGAGTCGGCATGATAAGCCGCCTCGTGCACCACCGGCACGACCTCGAGGACGCCGGAGAGGAGTTTGAAATCGGTATTCGCCACCCGGTTGGCGGCGAGGATGCCTTCGATCTCGTCGCCATGGGTGCCGCCGAAGACCACGACGCGCAGGCCCGGCTTGCCGCTGACCAGCGTGCAGCGATCGAAGCCCTGGTTCTCGGGAAGGGAAACGCGCTTTCGGGTCCAGGCGGCCATGAAAGTCCTCAGGGGTGGATCGACAGGGGAGTTAACGGCGATGCGCGCCGGCAGACATCCCTTTTCGCGATAGGCGCGGAACGGACGGTCACGCCGCGAGCGGGCGAAACCCAGGTCCTGCTGAGTGCCCGCTTCCTCCGCTGGACGAAGCGTGATTTGAGCTTTGCCGGGCGGACGGGCAAGGTTGGCCCTTGGGGGCGTCTTGATCCAACCAAGAAGAAAGGGAGAGAAATGAAGAGAGTTCACCTGGCCGCGCTCGCCGCGCTGGCGATCGGGCTCGCGGCAGTCCTGCCCGCGGCGGCGCAGCAGGCGCGCCCGCCGATCCAGACGACGAAGGTCGAGGGCACCGACAACGTCTACATCTTCAGGAACGGCAACCACCAGGCGATGTTC
>CAZDGR010000173.1:0-5591 GCA_964504845.1 uncultured Rhizobium sp.
CCGGCCACGCGACCGTGCTGGAGCAGGGGCGGGTGACGCTGACCGGCACCGGCGCCGCTCTCCTGGCCGACGACCGGGTAAGGCAGGCCTATCTGGGGGTCTGAGTCCTTCATCGCCCCCCACCCTAACCCTCCCCCACTGCGGGGGGAGGGGACACGAACTCGTGCCCCTTCCCCCCGCGGAGCGTGGGGGAAGGTCGGGATGGGGGGCGGGACTCGGCGGAACGATCGACATCTGCCACGCATTGAGCCTGCCACCATCCCGCCGCTAGACTTTCTCCATGGCGACCACCTTCCTCGACCGCACGCTGGCGACCCTGACCTCGGCCTGGCGCGACCTCGCGGAACGCGCGGGCCTCGCCGAGCGCACGCTGCGCGATCCTGACATCGCCGGCGACGAGGCCGAGGTTCTGCGAGCGCAGTTCCGCGACTGCCTGGAGGCGAAAGGCGGCGAGGTCTCGGCGCGGGCGCGGGCGGCGTCGCTCGGTCGCACCTTCCTGACGCTCTCGCCGGAGGGCACAAAGCGATTCCTCAAGATCCTGGCCTCCGACTTCGCGCTCGACGCCGAGGCGCTGGTCAAGGCGGCCGGCGACTATCGGGTCGCGGTCGGGACGCCGGGCGCGGTCAAGGCCGAGCGGAAGCTGAGAGCCGCGACCGTGTCGCCCCGCGCCAGGCTGCTGACCCAGTTCACGAGCTTGCCTGACGGCGTGAAGTTCCTGGTCGACATGCGCGCCAGGCTGCTGGAGATCGCTGGCGACGATCCCGACCTTGCGAGCCTCGACGAGGACATGCGCCAGATGCTGGCGGCGTGGTTCGACGTCGGATTCCTGGCGCTCAGGCGCATCACCTGGGACTCGCCCGCATCGCTTCTGGAGAAGCTCGCCGAGTACGAGGCGGTGCACCGCGTGCGCTCCTGGGCCGACCTCAAGAACCGGCTCGACGCGGACCGCCGCTGCTACGCCTTCTTCCATCCGCAGATGCCGACCGAGCCGCTGATCTTCGTCGAGGTGGCCTTGGTCAAGGGCATCGCCGACAACGTGCAGCGACTGCTCGATCCGTCGGCGCCGCAGGAAGATCCGCGCGACGCGGACACGGCGATCTTCTACTCGATCTCGAACACGCAGGAAGGTCTCCGCGGCATCGGTTTCGGCAACTTCCTGATCAAGCAGGTGGCCGACGACCTGGCGACGCAGTTCCCGAGGCTCGCCGCCTTCTCGACCCTGTCGCCGATCCCGGGATTCCGACGCTGGCTCGCCCGCCTGAAGAAGGAGGAGCTCGACGCGCTGCTCCCGGAAGACGAGCGGGCGCCGCTCGATGCGCGCGGCGACTGGCGTCTCTCGCTCGAGCAATCCTGGGTGGGCGATCCGGAGCTGGCACCCGCCTTGAAGCCGGCGCTGATGCGATTGGGCGCGGTCTATCTCTTTGCCGAGAAGCGCGACGGCAAGCCGGTCGATCCTGTCGCCCGCTTCCACCTCGGCAACGGCGCGCGCATCGAGCGGATCAACTGGCTCGGCGACACCTCGGCCAAGGGCATGAAGGAATCGGCGGGCCTGATGGTGAACTACCTCTACCGCCTCGACGACATCGAGGCGAACCACGAGGCCTTCGCCTCGGGCGGCCCGATCGCGGCGTCGAACCAGGTGAAGAAGCTGGCCGGCGGCAGCCCGGCAGTGAAGGCGCGCGGCGCCGCCTAGAGGCCGAGGTAGCCCTTCACGTCCTTGGCGAAGTAGGTCAGCACGAAGTCGGCGCCGGCGCGCTTGAACGCGGTCAGCGCTTCCAGCACCACGGTCTTCTCGTCGATCGCACCGGCCTTGGCCGCGAACTTGATCATCGCGTACTCGCCGCTCACCTGGTAGGCGCCGATCGGCAGCAGGGTCTGCGCGCGAAGCCGCTGGATCACGTCGAGATAGAAGAGGCCGGGCTTCACCATCAGCGCGTCCGCGCCCTCCGCCTCGTCGAGCGCGGATTCGAGCAATGCCGCGCGCGCGTTCGCCGGATCGGCCTGGTAGGTCTTGCGGTCGCCGTTGAGGCGGACGCCCGAGGCCTCGCGGAACGGACCGTAGAGGCCGGAGGCGAACTTCGACGAATAGGAGAGGATGGGCACGTGGGCGAACCCGGCGGCATCGACCGCCTCGCGCATCGCCGCGACCATGCCGTCCATCATCGCGGACGGCGCCAGCACATCGACGCCGGCCCGGCACGCGGTCACCGACTGCCGGCCCAAGTTCTCCAGCGTCAGGTCGTTGTGGACGTGGCCGTCCTCATGCAGCACGCCGCAATGGCCGTGGTCGGTGTATTCGCAGAAGCAGATGTCGGCCATGATCGTCATGTCGGGCGCGTGCTTCTTCGCCTTCGCGACCATGCGGTAGACGAGGCCATTCTCGGCCCAGGCGTCGCTGCCGGTCGAGTCCTTGTGGCGCGAGACGCCGAACAGGATCACCGACTTGATGCCGGCGGCGCGCGCCGCGTCCAGCTCCCGCTCGAAGCTCGCTTCCGGATGGCGGTCGACACCCGGCATCGCCGCGATCGGCACCTTCTTGTCCAGCTCCTCCTCGATGAAGATCGGATAGATCAGGTCGTCGAGATGGAGGCGGGTCTCGCGCATCAGGTCGCGGAGCGCCGGCGTGTTGCGGAGCCGGCGAAGGCGGCGGGTGGGCTGGATCATCGAACGGAAACTCCGACGGGGACGGTCAGATGACTTGCCTCAGCTTGGCACGATCGCCGTCTATCGGTACATGCGGCGGAATGTGCAGCGGCTGGCCGGCAAGGCTGACCTGCTGGAACGCGTCGCCGACCCGGCGCATCAGCCAGTAGCCGCCATAGGCGGATACCTGCCCGAAGCCTTCGGCGACGGCGACGGTGACGCCGGGGTGGTAGCCCTGGCCGGACTTGGGATCGACCAGCCAGTCGGCGGTGGTCTGGGCGCGGGCGAAGTCGCCGTCGACCTCGTGCAGCTGGTGCTCGAGGTCGTCGCCCGAAACGATGCCGCCGCGGCGGACCAGGCGCCTGGCTTCGGCGACGTCGCGGCGCACCGCCCCCATGCGGTGGTCGCCGTCGATGTAGACGAGATCGAAGGACTCGGAGGCGAGGCCGTTCAGCACCCGGCCGGAATCGCCCTTGATCCGGATCACCCGCCCGTTGCCACCGGCACGAGCGACGTTGTAGTCGAACAGCGCCTCGGCGACGCCGGCCTTTGCGGCGACATCCATCGCCAGGCCGACGTCCTCGGCCGGCAGGACGCCGGAGGCGTGGACCGCGCGCTCCGGCGTGACTTCCAGATAGGGCTCCCAGAGATCGCAGCACCAGACCTCGCCCTTGCCGTCGGCGTAGCGGTCGAGCGCGTCCAGCCAGGTCAGCGCCGAGGCGCCGACCCAGGAACCGATCTCGAGGATGCGAAGCGGCTGGCCGCGGCGGATCTGGGTAAGCAGATGCACGGTCGCCTGCATGTAGATGTAGCGCTCGGCCGAGCTCTGGATGCCGAACAGGCCGGGCGGGAAGTACGGCTTGCCTCCGGCCAGCGCATGCAGGACGCGATCGAGCGACATGCCGGCGTCAGGCCGCCGACGCCTGGGACTTGAACAACGCGTCCAGCGCCTTCTCGACATACTCCTTGTCGAGGTCGCGGGTGATGAACACCAGCCTGGAGCGCCTGTCGTCGCCCGGCGGCCAGGCCTGCAGGGTCGCCGGCGGATGGAAAAGATGCTGTACGCCGTGGACGACGATCGGCTTCTCGGACTCGTTCACGTTGAGGATGCCCTTCACCCGCAGCAGGTTCGGCCCGTGCGTCTGGGCGAAGAGGTCGAGGGCCTCGGCGATCTCGGCCCAGGCGAAGGGCCGATCGAAGGATAGGCAGAAGGCACGGATACGATCGTCGTGCCGGTTCACGTCGAGGTTGGCGTGATCATGATCGTGATCGTGATCATGGTCATGGTCGTGATGATCGTGATCGTGATGATCGTGGCCGTGCTCGGCGGCGTAGGCCTCCTCGTTCAGCCACTTGGCGACGTCGGCGGTCTTGGTCTTCGGGTCGTAGAGGCCGCAATCCATCAGCTGCCTGGGATCGATCCGGCCCAAGGTCGCGCGCACGATCGGCGCCGCCGGGTTCAGGCGATGGAGCCGCTCCAGCAGGGCCTCGACCACCTTCGGCTCGGCGATGTCGGTCTTGGTCAGCACGATGCGGTCGGCGACCGCCGCCTGCTTGACCGGCTCGGGCTGCGCGTCGAGCTGGCTGGTGCCGTGGACCGCGTCCACCGTCGTCACCACGCCGTCGAGGCGGAAGCGCGCGGCGACCAGCGGGTCGCTCATCAAGGTGTGCAGGATCGGTGCCGGGTCGGCGAGGCCCGTGGTCTCGATCACCACGCGGTCGAACTCCGGCACCTCGCCTCGCACGCGCTTGAGGAACAGGTTGCGCATCGTGTCGATCAGGTCGCCGCGGACGGTGCAGCAGAGGCAGCCCGAGTTCAGCAGGACCACGCCCTCGGAGCTGGATTCGATCAGCGTGTGGTCGAGGCCGATCTCGCCGAACTCGTTGACGATCACCGCGACCTTGTCGAGTCCGGGCTGGGTCAGCAGGTGCTTCAGCAGCGTGGTCTTGCCCGAGCCCAGGAAGCCGGTCAGCACGCTCACCGGCAGGCGTTCGGTCGTCCGGATCTCCGGCGCTTCGCTCATGGTCGTCGTCCTTGGATGCTAGTGGGCGTGGGCGTGCGGCTCGGCCGCCGCGCCGCCGGCGCAGCGCCGGCAAAGTCCCTTGACCTCGATGGTGACATGCCCCGGCCGGAAGCCGGCGAGGCCGGCTGCCTTGACCAGCGCCGACTGGATGCCGGCATCCGCGATCTCGGTCGCGGTGCCGCAGGCGGTGCAGAGCAGGAACTGCCCGGAGTGCGGCGCCTTCGGGCTGGCGCAGCCGATGAAGGCGTTCAGGCTTTCGATCCGGTGGACCAGACCGTGCTCCAGCAGGAACTCGAGCGCCCGGTAGACCGTCGGCGGGGCCGCCCGCCGGCCGTCGCCGCCGAGCCTGGAAAGAATGTCGTAGGCGCCGACCGGCTCGTGGCTGGTCCAGACCAGTTCCAGGACCCGCCGGCGCAGCTCGGTCAGCCGCGCCCCGCGTTCGGCGCAGATCGTCTCGGCCTCGGCCAAGGCGTCTTCGATGCAGGTGGCGTGGTCGTGATCGTCCGCCGTTCGGCGATCGGGCATGTCCTTCTCCGCCCAACCGGGCTGATACGCTACAATATAGCGATCGAGGGCGGCGGGTGCACGCCCGGGCGAGGGGGAATTGAGGCGGTTCTGTCTCCTCTTGGCGTTGATTTTCGCGGCTGAGGCCGCGCGGGCGGCCGAGCCGCCGCGGGTCGTCGTCACGCTCAAGCCGATCCAGGCCCTGGCTGCGGCGGTGATGGCCGGGGTGGGCAAGCCGGAGCTCCTGGTCCGCGGGAACGCCGCGCCGTCGTCGTTCTCGCTGCGACCTGCCGAGGTCCGGATGATGAACACGGCGACCATCGTGGTCTTCGTCTCGGAATCGCTCGAGACCTTCGTCGTCCGGGCGCTGGAGAACCTGCCGCAGGATGCGCGGGTGGTCGAGCTGATGGCCGCCGACGG
>CAZDGR010000173.1:5691-9139 GCA_964504845.1 uncultured Rhizobium sp.
CGCTGGAGAACCTGCCGCAGGATGCGCGGGTGGTCGAGCTGATGGCCGCCGACGGTCTCAAGCTCCTGCCGCAAAGGCTCGGGCCCAGCTGGGTCGAGGACGACGCGCCGAAGGCCAGCCCGCGGCCGCTCGGCACCGATCCGGGCGCGGAGGATCCCGACGCCGATCCGCATATCTGGCTCGACCCCGACAATGCCCGCGCGATCGCGAGCGCGCTCGCCGACGAACTCAGCGACGCCGATCCAGGCCGGGCCCAGATCTATGCCAGGAATCTCCAGGCGCTCGGCCAGCGCCTCGAGCAGCTTGACCAGGAGATCGCCAGGACGATGGCCGGGGTGAAGGCCTCGCCGTTCCTGGTGCTCCATGACAGCTTCCAGTACTTCGAGAAGCGCTATGGGCTGACGGCGGCCGGGGCGATCACCCGGCGCCCGGATATCCGCCCGTCGCCCAGGCGCGTGAGCCAGGCCAGGGCCCGGATCACCGAGGCCGGCGCCGCCTGCGTCTTCGCCGAGCCGCAATACCCCGACACCCACGCCAAGATGGTCAGCGACGGCACGCCGGCGAAGCTGGGACGGATCGATGCGCTGGGGGCGACCTTGCCGGAAACCGCCGAGGCGTACCCGGCGTTGCTCAAGAGCGTGGCCGAAGGATTCAGGGCCTGCCTGGGCTCGAAGTGATCCGATCGCCTCTGCTTGCGTACATGAGTCGTATGAGCCGGGCCGTTCAGCTCGCGTTGTGCCTCGTCCTGCTTCCCGGCTGGGCGGAAGCGGAGACGCGACGCTTCGACTTCGAGGTCAAGCGCAATGGCCGCCCGATCGGGAGCCATGTCGTGACGGTCGAGAAGAAGGGGGAGGAGACGCAGGTGCAGGTCGCCCTCGATCTCGCGGTCACCTTCGGCCCGTTCACGCTCTACCGCTACACCCACCGCTCGGCGGAACGCTGGTTGCGCGACCGGCTGCAGTCGGTCGAGGCGACCACCGACGACGACGGCACCAAATACGCCCTTCGGGCGTGGGCCGCGGGTGGCAAGGTCGATCTCGACGGGCCGGAAGGACGTCAGACGGGAACCGCCGACACGATGCCGTCGAGCTACTGGAATCCGCGTCTTCGGCAGGCGGCGACCTGGATCGAGACGCATTGGGGCGTGCTGCTGCCGATCAGGATCGCCAGGGGCGAGCCTGTGACCCTCAATCTTCCCGGGCGCACGGTTAAGGCGATCCCGCACACGATCACCAGCGAGAAGGCCGAGGTGACGCCCCTCTACACCGAGGAGGGCGAGTGGGTCGGCATGACCTTCGAGCTCTGGGGCGCCAACTTCGAGTACGTGATGCGGGCGGCGCCGTGACGGGCAAGCTCGCCTGGATCACCGGCGCCTCGACCGGCATCGGCCGGGCACTGGCGCTCAGGCTGGTCCGCGACGGCTGGCGGGTTGCCGCCTCGGCGCGCGGGTCCGATGCGCTGACCAGCCTTGCGAGCGAGAGCGGCGGCGCGATCCGCGCCTATCCGCTCGACGTCACCGATGCCGGCGCGACCCGGCGCGTCGCCGCCGAGATCGAGCGCGAGCTCGGTGCCGTCGACCTCGCAGTGGTCAATGCCGGGACCGATGCGCGCACGCCGGCGACCGACTTCGATCCGGCGGTCGCGCGCCGCGTGATCGAGGTCAACCTGATCGGAGCATCCAACACGCTGGCGGCGGCGATGCCGGAGATGATCCGTCGGCGCGCCGGGCACATCGCGGTCGTCGCTTCGGTCGCAGGATATCGCGGCCTGCCGCGCGCCGCGGCCTACTCGGCGAGCAAGGCCGGCCTGATCGCGCTCGCCGAGGGGTTGAAGTTCGACCTCGACAAGCATGGCGTGAAGATCCAGGTGATCTGCCCGGGCTTCGTGCGCACGCCGCTGACCGACAAGAACGACTTCGCGATGCCGTTCCTGATCGAGGCCGACGACGCGGCCGGGCGAATCGTGCGCGGCCTCTCCGGCTCGGCGTTCGAGATCGCCTTCCCGCGCCGCTTCGCCTTCATCCTGAAGCTGCTCGGCTGCTTGCCGGATCGGCTCTACTTCCCGCTGGTGGCGAAGGCGACCGGCGCATGAGCAGCCGTTGGCTGGAACCGGCCCGCGCCTATGCGCGCGCCTTCGAGGCACTGACACCGCAGACCCTGCCCGATCTCGTGACGCTGTGGACCGAGGACGTGGTCTTCGTCGACCCATTCAACAATGTGCGCGGCCATGCTGACTCGCTCGCGGTCTACCGGCACATGTATCTCACCACCGACGAGCCGCGCTTTCAGGTGCTCGACGTGACGGCGTCCGAGACCGCCGCCTATCTCAAGTGGCTGATGACCTTCCGCCCGAAGGGCAAGCCCGAGACCTGGACGATCGAAGGCATGAGCGACCTCGCCTTCGCCGCGGACGGGCGCGTGCGCTCGCATGTCGATCACTGGGACGCGGCGAGCCAGCTTTACGAGAAGGTGGGGGGACTAGGATGGCTGATGCGGTTCCTCAAAAGCCGCCTCAAAGCGCCCATCGCCTGAGGCCGCCGGGCAGCGCACGGCCGCGCCAGATCCCCTTGATGTCGGCGACCAGGCCCCGCGAGGTCAGCAGCCGCGTGAAGTCGGCATCGACGAAGCCGCGGTAGGCGTCGTGTGCGACGGCGCCGACGATGGCGTCCATGCCGGCGAAGCCCTGGAGGTCGCGGGCGAGTGCGAGGCCGTAGTGCTCGTCGGCCTCGCCGGGATCGCCGAGCGGGTCGTGCACCGAGACCTCGGCGCCCAGGGTCTTCAGCCGGCGCACCAGGTCGACGACCTTGCTGTTGCGGAGGTCGGGCACGTTCTCCTTGAAGGTCAGGCCCAGCACCAGCACGCGCGCACCCGGGCGCGATCCCAGCGCTTCCCAGATCCGGTCGGCGAAGAAGGCGCCCATGCCGTCGTTGATGCGCCTGCCCGCGAGGATCACCTGCGGGTCGAGCCCGGTCTCTGTCGCTGCATGGGCCAGGTAGTAGGGATCGACGCCGATGCAGTGCCCGCCGACTAGGCCCGGCGTGTAGCGATGGAAGTTCCACTTGGTGCCGGCCGCTTCCAGCACGTCGTGCACCGAGAGCCCGAGGCGCTCGAAGATCATCGAGACCTCATTGATGAAGGCGATGTTGATGTCGCGCTGGGCGTTCTCGATCACCTTCGCCGCCTCGGCGGTGCGGATGTCCTTGGCGATGAATATGCTGGCGGCGACGGTGCCGTAGATCCGCTCCAGCAGGGCCGCCACTTCCGGCGTCTGGCCGGCAAACACTTTCGGGATCCTGGAAAGTCCGTGCAGCGGATCGCCGACATTGATGCGCTCGGGCGAGTATCCCAGGAAGAAGTCGCTTCCCGCCTTCAGGCCCGAGGTCTTCTCCAGAATCGGGCCGGCGACATCCTCGGTCACGCCGGGATAGACCGTGCTCTCGAACACGACC
>CAZDGR010000174.1:0-9082 GCA_964504845.1 uncultured Rhizobium sp.
GACGCTGGTCGAGGTCGATTGCGGCGGGCGGCGGAGCGGTGTGCCGGTGGAGTCCGATGTGCTTCTCGCGATAGCCGGTGCGCTGCACGCCGGGCCGGGATCCAGGCTTGCCGGCGTCATGGTCCATGCCGGTCACTCCTATGCCTGCCGGTCGCTGGAGGCGGTCGCCGAGGTCGCGGAGATCGAGCGCTCGACCGGTGTCAGGGCATCCGAGCGGCTGAAGGCGGCGGGTTTGCCCTGCGGCACCGTCAGCATCGGATCGACGCCGACCGCGCTCCACGGCAAGAGCTACGACGGCGTCACCGAGGTCCGCTGCGGCGTCTACATGTTCGGCGACCTGTTCCAGTCCGAGATCGGCAGCTGCGGCCCGGGCGATATCGCCGTCTCGGTGATCTCCTCGGTGATCGGCCAGCGCCGGCCGGAGAATCGCGTGCTGATCGACGCCGGCTTCCTCGCGCTGTCGAAGGATCGCTCGACCGCAAACACGCCTCATGACATCGGCTTCGGCCGCGTCGCCGACATCGGCGGCGGGCTCGGGCTCGGCGACGTGACGGTGGTCGGCGTCCATCAGGAGCACGGCATGGTCGAAGGCCGGACGCCGCTTCCCTTCGACAAGCTTCCGGTTGGCGCGCGCGTCCGCGTGCTGCCGAACCACGCCTGCATCACGTCAGCGGCCTATGACCGCTATCACGTGATCGACGGCTCGGACGAGGTCGTCGCCGTCTGGCCGCGCTGCAACGGCTGGTGAAAAGGGGGCGAGGCGCGGATTCGGACGCTCCTCGCCCAAGGTCTCCTCGATCAGTCCGCCGCCTGGGCCGGGTGCGAGCGGTCGACCGCCCGCGGCGCCTCCATCCGGCGGATGCGATCGCTGAACGCCGAGAGTGCGTCCAGATTGCATTTGAGGGCGGTCGAGGCGATGTCGCGCATCGCTTCGAAAGTGGTCTCGGTGCCGGCCTCGAGCTTCTCCTCGGCCTTGCCGTCGCGCGTGCCGTCCGACTTCATGTAGTCCAGTGTGTTGCGGAAGGCCTGTCGCATCAGCGTGTTGTGGAGGGCCAGCTGCTTGCGCGAGATCTCGGTGGCGCCTTCCAGCAGCTTCTCCGTCGCCGCCATCATCGCTTCCAGCCCGTGACGCTGGTTGGCCAAAAGCGTCTCCATGTCGGGCGTGCGGAGAAAGAGGCTCGCGGACTCCTGTCCGCTTCGGGCGCCCGGTCCCTCGCCTTTGCTCTGGCCGGGATGCACCTTCAGCTGCTTGTCCATCATGAGGGTCTCCTCTAGCGGCTCGTGGATCATGTGCGTCGCCGTTCAAGCCGGCGTCGCGCGGCTCGTCTGGACGGTTCCCCCTCGAAAGTCGCTCTCGCGGCGACTTTCGTCCGCCCGTCAACGCGTTTCTTGTTCTTCCTCCTGTCGCGAATGCGCGCCGTCGGCCATCTGTCGATGACGGAAACGTTTTCGGCGATGCCTCTCGCCGCTGCCGCGCATTGTCGACGTGGGACGGATGGTCTCACGAGTCTCCGGTGCGGCGCAACGCTGCGCGGCACCGGTCACCGTCATGTCACCGATAGAGGTCGGGCTCGGCGTTGAGGACCGCCGGATCGAATCCCGCAAGCTTCTTGTAGGTAGAAGCGATGCCGGTGAGCTCGTCATGCGAGATGATCGCGCTGAGCTCGGAGAAACCGCCGGGTGCGCGCTCCTCGACGATCTGCATCACCTGCTCCGGCCCGTTCTTTCGATTGGCGAGCACGATGCCGCTCGTCTTCGGCCGCCGCTCGGTTTCGTAGGCGTAGAGCGCTTCGGGTGTCGGGCCGTGCCGCATCGTCGCGCCTGCCAGCGCGCGCGCATCGAGGATCGCCTGCGAGGCGCCATTGGAGCCGATCGGGTACATCGGATGCGCGGCATCGCCGAGCAGGGTCATTCGCCCGAAGGTCCAGCGTGGCAGCGGCTCGCGGTCGACCATCGGATACTCATAGACGGCGGTCGCCCCTTCGATCAGCGCCGGCACGTCGAGCCAGGGGAAGCGCCAGTCGGCGAAGTGCGGCAGGAACTCCTTCAGATCGCCCGAGCGGTTCCAGTCCTCCCCGCGCCACGCGCGGTCGGTCGGGAATCGGCGCTCCGCGATCCAGTTGATCGTGGCGCGGCCGTCGGATCCTGCCGGCGTGATCGGGTAGCAGACGAACTTCTGCTTCTCGTGCCCGCACATGCACATGGTGCGGCCGTCGAGATAGGGGGCGGCCTCGGTCGTCGCCCGCCAGAGGATCGCCCCGTTCCAGATCGGCGGACCTTCGTCCGGATAGTGTCCGGCACGGAGGGCGGAATGGATGCCGTCGGCCGCGACTACCAGTCGCGCCTCGATGGTCTCGTCGCCGGCGGTGAGAATCGCGCGATCGGCGCGGGTCTCGACCGAGGCGGCCGCATGATCGAGCAGAACCGCATCGGCGCCGAGCCGATCGCGGACAGCCGCGAGCAGCAATCCCTGCAGCCGGCCGCGATGTATCGAAAATTGCGGCCATCTATAGCCGGCGTCTAGGCCGCGCGGCTCGCGCCAGATCGTCTCGCCGCGCTTGGTGGTGTAGCGGAGCTCGGAGGTGCGGATACCGGTCGCGTCCAGCGCCGGCTGCAGCCCGAGCTCGAACAGGTGCCTGACCGAATGCGGCAGCAGGTTGATGCCGACACCGAGCGGCCTCATCTCGCGCACCGACTCGAAGACGCGCACCTCGAGCCCTGCCTTCGCCAGGCTGAGCGCCGTGGCGAGGCCCCCGATGCCGGCTCCCGCGATCGCGACGTCGAGCATCACGCCTCCTTCGTTGCCCTCACCATAGCCGGAATCGGGGATACTGAAGAGGTGAGGGGGCAAGCTCCATGACCGGGGCCGAGGATCCGCGCCACGCGCCGTCGAGCCCGTTCGTCTGGGCCTTCGCCGTCAGCCAGATGGCCGGCTGGGGCGTGCTCTACTTCTCGTTCACGCTGCTCGTCGGACCGATGGAGGCCGAGCTCGGCTGGTCGAAGACCGATCTCAACGGCGCCTTGACCGTCGGCCTCCTGACCACCGCGGCCGCGTCGCTGCCGGTCGGATATTGGATCGACCGCTACGGCGGGCACCTCCTGATGACGATGGGGGCGATCCTGGCCGCGGGCCTGCTCGTCGCCTGGTCGACGGTCGAGACCCTGCCGGCCTTCTACCTGCTCTGGACCGGGCTCGGTCTCGCGACCGCGATGACGATGGGCGAGCCGGTCTTCGCAGTGCTGACCGTGAATGTCCGCGAGTACCGCCGGGCGATCACCTATGTCGCGTTCGTCACCGGGCTTTCCTCGACCGTGTTCATCCCGCTGATGAGCCTGCTGATCGGCTGGTACGGCTGGCGCACGGCGCTGGTCGTCCTGGGCTTGATCTACCTGGCGATCGCCGGAGGCCTGAACGCGATCTTCCTCAAGGGCACGCGCGGAACCGGCCGGATCGGAGCCAGGGAGACGGTTTCCGACGCAGGCCCGTCGCCGCTGCGGATGGCGCTCCGCCGCCGCGCCTTCTGGGGGCTGGTCGTCTGCTTCAGCGTCCAGACTTTCGCCTTCTCGGGAATCACCTACCACATTATCCCGATGCTGCAGGAGAAGGGGCAGCCGCTGGATGCGATCGTCGCGATGCTGGCGCTGATCGGCCCGGCCCAGGTCTCCGGCCGCCTGGTGCTGCACTTCTTCGGCGAACGCGTGTCGATGCGGACGCTCGGAAGTGCCGCGGCGCCGGTGCTGCCGCTCGTTCTACTGCTGCTGCTGGTCGGGCCGTCCTTCGGATTCGCCGGGCTCGTCGCCTACGCGCTGCTGTCAGGCGTCACCAACGGACTCTTGATCATCGTCCGCATCGTCGGTCTCGCCGAGATATTAGGGACCCGCGGCTATGGGCAGATCTCGGGCGCGCTGATGGCGATCATCATGCTGCCCAGGACCGCGGCGCCGCTCGCCATGGCCGCGATGTGGCAGGCCTTCGGTGGCTATGACACCGTGCTCTGGATCATGATCGCCGCGGCCGCGGTCGGTGCGTCAGGGTTCTGGGTCGCCGCGGCCGACCGCCCCAAGGAAGGCTAGATCAGCCCTCCCAGCGATATTTCTTCAGCGTCTTCTCATCCAGCTCGATGCCGAGGCCGGGTTTCTCCGGCACCTTGACCACGCCGTTCTTCGGCCGGATCGGGTCCTTCAGAAGATCCGTGCGGAGCGGATTGTCCATCACGTTGTATTCGAGGTACGGGCAATCGCGCAGCGTCGAGATGGTGTGCAGCGTGGCGGCGACCAGGATATCGGTCGACCAGCAATGCGGGATCACGCGCACGCCTCGTGCCTCCGCATGGGTGGCAATGCGAAGAGTTTCGGAGATCCCCCCGACGCGAGCCACGTCCGGCTGCACGATGCGAAGCCCGCCGCGCTCCATCAGGTCGAGATAGGGATAGAGCGTCGACTCCTTCTCGCCGGTCGCGATCGGCGTCGGCGAGGCGGCGGTGAGCTTGGACCAGCCGTGGATGTCGTCCGGCGACAGCGGCTCCTCGAGGAAGTAGGTGTCGTGCTCGGCGAGCGCGCGCCCCAGCCAGATCGCGTCGTCGAGCGGCACCGGAAAGCCCATGTCGAGCATGATGTCGGGGTCGGGACCGATCGCCTTGCGCACGTCGCCGACCAGCTTGGCGTCCGCCTTGCGGTTGCCCCCGAGGCCGCCCCAACCCAGCTTGAGCGCCTTGTAGCCGTTCTTGACGTGCTTCTCGGCGAGCTTGACGGCTCCCTTGGCCGTGTCGGGGGAGAGGTCGCTCGCATAGCAGGGGAACTCGAACTTGCGGGCGCCGCCGAGGAGGCGATGGATCGGCTGGCCGACCGACTTGCCGAGGATGTCCCAGAGCGCGATCTCGATGCCGCTGATCACGTGCATCACGGCACCGCGGCGGCCGTAGGTGACGCTCTTCTTGTAGAGCTTGTCGTAGAGCCGGTTGATGTCGCGCGGATCCTCGCCGATCAGCAGGCGCTTGAGGCCCGAGGCCGAGACCGAGCACATCGGCGAGTCGAGCACCGCCTTCGAGACCATCGGGTTGGTGTGCGCCTCGCCGATGCCGGTGATGCCCTCGTCGGTGTGGACGCGGATGATCAGGATGTTCTGGCAGCCGTCGCCGATCTCGCGGACGACCGGCAGGCGCAGCATGATGCTTTCGACGTCGGTGATCTTCATCTCAAGGGCTCCCTGGCAGGCGGCCATCCTAGCGCCGCGGCCGTCCTTGCCGGGACCTAAGTGCTTGGCGCGAAACGCGTCATTTGCGGGGGACAGACGCGAGTCAGCCGCGTAGACTGGCGGAGCCCTTGGGGAGGGAAACAATGGCGATCGAGTCAGTCAGCCAGCGTCCGCTGGAGCCCGTACAAACGCCGCCGCAGCCGACCGTTGCCGAGAAAGGCAGGGAAGAGGCGCGTGCGGCGCCGGAGCCGCAGCGCGAACCGCCGCCACCCCCGCCGCCGCCGGCCGAATCCGGCCGCGGCCAGAACGTCGACATCTCCGTCTGACGGCTTAAGAGTTTCGAGAACGCCCCGGAGCCTGGCTCCGGGGCGTTTCTCTTTTTGAGGCTACTTCTTCTTCTCGAGGTTCCAGAGCACAACGCGGGTGCCGGTCAGCACGCCGGAGATGTTCTTTCGGTGGACGACCGGCTGGGTGAACTGGCCCAGCGGCACCAGCGGCACCGACTGGTAGAAGCGGGTCTGGTACTTGTCCGCAACCTGCTTGCCCTGCGCGGTCGAAGAGACGTTCTCGAACTCGACCATGCGGATCTTCTCGAGCTCCTCGTCGCAGGGCCAGCCGAACCAGTTCTTGCCGTCGCAAGGGGACGCGATGAACGAGCTCGACAGCGGCTCCATCAGCGATCCGGCGAAGCCCCAGGTGTGGAAGATGTTCCAGCCGCCACGGTTCTGCTCGGGCGACTCCTTGATCGGCCGGCGCGAGATCAGCGACGACCAGTCGGTCGACTGCAGGTCGACGTTGAAGCCCATCTCCTTCAGACGGTTCGCGGTGACCATCGTCATCGCGCCGATCACCGTCTGGTCGGTCGGGTGCATGATGACGACGCGCTCGCCCTTGTAGCCCGAGTCCTTGAGGAGCTGCTTGCCCTTCTCCATCGCGCCCGGCTTGGTCCAGTCGCCGAGGCCAGCGGTGGTCTCGTAAGGGCCGCCGCAGATCAGGATCGCCCAGCACTCCTTGCGGAGCGAGGCGTCGCCGACCGCGGCCTCCAGATAGGCCTTCTGGTCGACGGCATAGAGCAGCGCCTGGCGGACCTTCGGGTTGTTGAAGGGCGGCACCAGGTGGTTCGGCCGCATGATCATCTGGTAGCCCAGCGGGTTGACCACCTGCACGACGACGTTCGGGTTCTTCCGCAACGTCGGCAGCATGTCGATCAGCGGGTTCTCGAGATAGTCGACCTCTCCAGCCATGACGGCGTTCGCCGCCACCATCGGGTCGGGCAGGACCACCCACTCGACCGCGTCGACCTTGACCACCTTTCCGCCCGACATATGCTCGGCCTTCTCGGTGCGCGGCACGTAGTCCGGGTTCTTGGCGTAGAGGACGCGCGAACCGGGGATCCATTCCTCGCGGACGAACTTGAACGGGCCGGAGCCGACCGCTGAGGTGATGGCGGTGTTGGGATCGGTCTTGGCGTCGACCTCGCGCATGATGAAAGGCGGGTTGATCGGCTCGGAGAGGAACGCGATCAGGCGCGGGAACGGCTTCTTGAGCTTGATCTCGAATGTGTCGGCTCCGGTCGCCTTGGTCTCGGCGATGCGGCTATAGGTATCGCGGCCCGAAGGGACCTTGGCGCCCCAGCGATCGAGTGACTTCACGGCATCCGCCGCCGTCACCCGCGTGCCGTCGTGCCATTTGAGGCCCGCGCGCAGCTTGAAGGTGTAGGTCAGCCCGTCGGCGCTGGCGTTCCAGCTCTCCAGCATCTGCGGCTGCGGCACGTTCTTGCCGTCGGGCGCGATCAGGAAGTCGTAGATCATCACGCCGTGGTTCAGCGTGGTGCCGGCGGTGGTGAAGATCGGATCGAGGACGCGAAGATCCGCATCCGGCACGTATTTGATGACGGTTTCCGCCGCCGCCGGAACGGCCGCGGCGGCAAGCAACGTGGCGCCCGCGAGCACCGCCTTCAGGCGGCCGAGATGTCGTGTCATGGAATTCCTCTCCCTGGCTCGGGGCCTAGCCCCGGAGCGCCATTGTTCGGCTCCCGGCGTTTCGTTGCAAGGATGTGCTGTTCCGACTCGCGAAATGCGGCAGCGATACAAACCTTTCTATCGCTGGAACGACAAACCCGTCGTGAACGATGTTTCTCGCCCGCCGGTCATCGACCGCGAGATCGCGGCTAAGGTCCTCCGCGACCTCGCCCATCTCAGGCCCAACGCCCGGCGCCTCGATGTCGAGGCGGCCGTCTGGCGCTCGGTTGCCCGTCATGCGCGCGCTCTGACCTCCGAACAGATCGCGGAAGTTACCTGGCTGCTTCTGAAGCGGGTCGCCCAAGGTCCGAAGGCAGCGTAAGCCGAGCCGCAAGTTCCTGAAAGCACGCTGTTGTTCGTGTACGGTGGTGCGACGCCGACGCGGAACACCAGGACCCTCGATGTCTCTACGCCGGGAAGAAGCCTTCGCCAACGCCGGAGTCCACTTGCGCGCCGGCCGGCTCGAGACGGCGGCGGGCATCCTGCTGCAGGTTCTCACCCCCGACATCGTCGATCCGATGCTCTGGTGCGTGCTGGCCTGGATCTTCGAAGCGATGGGTCGGGACGGCGAAGCCGTCGGCTGCTACCGCAAGGCGCTCGACCAGGAGCCGGGGCATGCTTTCGCCAAGCGGGGCCTCGCCGACCTTCGCGAGCGCTATGTCGATCTGGGCCGCCTGGCCGAAGCCGAGGACCGGGTCGACGAGGCGGCGGCCGCCTACGGCACCGCTGTGCTCTTCGGCGCGGAAGGCGAGGCACACGCGCGGCTCGAGCGCCTGAGCCTCCAGCGTCTCGGTGATGATACGCCGGCGCCCAGCCGCTCGGAGCAGCGATGGCTTCGCTTCTTCGCGGCGCGGCATCGGTTGGCGAAGGCGGCGGAGCTTCTGCAGTCCGGCAATGCCGCTCAGGCGCTTCGCCTCTTCCGGCAGTTCGAGACGGCGACGGCCGACCCGGAATCCATCTATGCGTCAACGGCGAGGCTCGGCGCGAAAGCGGCAGCTTCCCGTGTGCCGAAGCCGCCACCGACCCTTCCCGGCGCCGCCCGTATCCTCGCCGAGGTCGACCGGCTCGCCGGCGAAGGACGGATCGAGGAGGCGGCGGCGGTGGCGCGACGCGGCGTCGAGGCCACGTCGGGACCCCGGGCGGTGCAGGAGCGCTGGCAGGAATTGCGCTTCCGCCTCTTCAATCCCAGCGGCCGTCTGGTGCTTCCGGGGCTTGGTGCGGTCGAGGTCGCAAGCGACGGGGCGGCGCGACGGATCCGCCTTCTCGATCGGCCCGCGCGCGGCAAGGCGATCTCGTTCCACTATCCGGTCGTAGCCCTCGCCGAAGCGGCCGACCCTATGCTGTTCGTTCACAGCGCCTGGGAGGCGCGCGAGGTTCCGCGGGCGCTGCTGGAACTCGGATACGACCTCGACATCGTGCCGATGGACGGCGGTTCCGTTCCCGCCGATGCGGGTTCCTATGACGTCGCCTTCTCGTTGCATGGCGGCTTCGCGCGCCGGCTTGATCTGCTGGCGCCTGGGGCGAAGCGCCTGCTGATGCTGACGGGCAGCGCGCCCGCCTACCAGAACCGGCGCGAGGCAGAACGCGTCGCGGCCCTCGCGGCGCGGCGCCCCGGTCCCTATGCCGCGAAGCGCGGCGTCGACGAGGCGGGGGAGACACGGGCGCTCGAGCTTGCCGATCACGCGATCCTGCTCGGCAACCGCCACACGCTCGGCACCTACGATGCGCGATTCCATCCCAAGATATCGCTGCTGGCGCCGACCGGATCGCTGACGCGCGGCCGCCACGATCCGATGTCGCGCCCGCCCGATCACCGCTCGTTCTTCTGGCATGGCGGCACCGGCGTCGTGCTCAAGGGCCTCGACCG
>CAZDGR010000175.1:0-9081 GCA_964504845.1 uncultured Rhizobium sp.
TCGCCGGATAGGGATGCGGGCCTGCGACCGTGCCGATGATGTAGAAATGCGTCTCGGCCTTGGCGACCCAGAAGCGGAGCGCCTCGTTCATCGCGTCCTTCAGCGTCGCCGAGCCCGAGGTCACCGGATGAACGGCGGCACCGAGCAGCCGCATGCGCTCGACATTGGGCTTCTGGCGCTCGATGTCCTCGGCGCCCATGAACACCGTGCACTCCATGCCGAAGCGCGCGCAGACGGTGGCGGTGGCGACGCCGTGCTGACCGGCGCCGGTCTCGGCGATGATGTGGCGCTTGCCCATGCGCTTGGCGACCAGCGCCTGGCCCAGGCAGTTGTTCACCTTGTGCGCGCCGGTGTGGTTCAGCTCGTCGCGCTTGAAGTAGACCTTGGCGCCGCCGAGCTTCTCGGTGATGCGTTCGGCGAAGTAGAGCGGGCTCGGCCGGCCGACATAATGGGTGTGGAAGCCCGCGAGCTCCTTCTGGAAGCCGGGGTCGGCCTTGCACGCGTTGTAGACGCGCTCGAGCTCGAGGATCAGCGGCATCAGGGTCTCGGCGACGTAGCGCCCACCGAAGATGCCGAAGTGTCCGCCCTCGTCCGGGCCGGTGCGGAAGCTATTGACCGTGCTCACGAATTCATCGCCGTAGTGGGGAAAGGACCGCTCCTGGAGCGGGCCGGCACTATGCGGAAGAGGGGGCCCGGGCGCAAGCGGCGAGCGGCAGGAGAATGGCAGGTTTTCGATGGGGTTCGGCCCCTGGACTTGAGCCCTGGGGAACGCCAGAGTTTCGGCCAAGGCCGCGCACCAAGGCCAGGCCGTCAAGGGAGGCTGTCATGGGGCTCCGTTTCCTCGCACGCACGATCGTCGCCGCTGCCTTCGTGCTCGCCGCGTCGAGCGCCTCAGCGCAGAGCTACCCGGCGCCGAAGGAAGGGACCTGGATCGCCCGGGACTTCAAGTTCCACACAGGCGAGGTGATGCCTGAGCTGAAGCTGCACTACACGACCGTCGGCAACTCCTCGGGCGAGCCGGTGCTGGTTCTCCATGGCACCTCGCAATCCGGCACCGCGATGCTGTCGCCGGCCTTCGCCGGCGAGCTGTTCGGGCCGGGCCAGCCGCTGGACGCGGCCAAGTACTTCCTGATCCTCCCCGATGGGATCGGTCACGGAAAGTCCTCGAAGCCTTCGGACGGGCTTCGCGGCTGGTTCCCGCACTACAACTACGACGACATGGTCGCCGCCCAGTATCGGCTGGTCACCGAAGGTCTCGGCATCCGCCGGCTCCGCCTCGTCATCGGCAACTCGATGGGCGGGATGCACACCTGGATCTGGGGCACGACCCATCCGGACTTCATGGACGCGCTGGTGCCGATGGCGTCCCAGCCGACCGAGATGGCGAGCCGCAACTGGATGATGCGCCGGCTGATCATCGACTCGATCCGTTCCGACCCCGAATGGAAGGACGGCAACTACACCACGCAGCCGAAGGCTTTCCGCACCGCCAGCGTCTTCTATGGCATCGCCACCAACGGCGGCACGCTCGCCTTCCAGCAGATGGCGCCGACGCGGGAGGCCGCCGACAAGCTGCTCAACGAGCGGCTGGCATCCCCGACCTCGGTGGACACCAACGATTTCCTTTATCAGTGGGACTCCTCGCGCGACTACGATCCGTCGCCGAACCTCGAGAAGATCAAGGCATCGCTGCTGGCGATCAACTCGGCCGACGACGAGCGCAACCCGCCCGAGACGGGCATCATGGAGCGCGAGCTGAAGCGCGTGAAGAACGCCAGGCTCTACCTGGTCCCGGCGAGCGCCGACACCCGCGGCCACGGCACCACCGCCAGCGCCAAGTGGTGGAAGCACCAGCTCCAGGAGCTGCTGCAGACGGCGCCGAGAAAGGCGATGTAGGCGCCTAGCCGCCGCTCAAGGCCTGGACGATCGCGATCTCGTCCGCGGCCTCCAGCTCACGCGAGAGATCGAAGACCTGCTCGCCGTTGACGAAGAGGCGCATGTGCCGGCGCATGCGGTCGTGCTCGTCGACCATGCGGAAGCGGATGCCGGGGAACTGCCGGTCGAGATCGGCCAGCACCGCGCCGACGGTGACGCCGTCAGCCTCCACCAGGCGTTTCTGCCTGGTGTAGGAGCGGAGCGGCGTCGGGATCAGGACCTTCATGTCGTTCAGCCGATCTCGGCGGTCTCCACCGCGTAGATCTCGGGCAGGTGCTGCGCCAACACGGTCCATTTCTCGCCTTCGGTGCGGCTCGCCCAGACCTCGCCCGAGGTGGTGCCGAAATAGACGCCGACCGGATTTGCGCTGTCGGCGGCCATCGCCTGGCGCTTGACCGTCCACCATGCCTCCTTCACCGGCAGGCCTTCGATCTGGCGCTTCCAGGTCTTGCCGCCGTTGCGGGTGACGAAGGTGCCGGGCAGGCCGTCCGGGCTGGTCCGCGGCCAGACCGAGGTGCCGTCCATCGGGAATACCCAGGCGGTGTCGGCGTCGCGCGGATGGACGACCATCGGCAGCCCGATGTCGCCGACCTTCTTCGGCATCGCCTTGCCGACGCGGATCCACCTGGTCGAGGGCCGGTCGAGACGATAGATGCCGCAATGGTTCTGCTGCCAGAGCCGGTCCGGGTCGCTCGGGCTCATGCGCATGCAATGCGGATCGTGGAAGGCGATGTTCTTCGGATCGAAGCCTTCGACCACGTCGAGCCCGTCGACCAGCGTCGACCAGCTCTTGCCGCCGTCGCGCGTCTCGTGCACGCCGCCGCCCGACATCGCGAAGTAGAGATGCTTCGGATCGCGCGGGTCGACGATGACCGAATGCATCTTCGGGCCGTCGGGCGTACCGTCCTGCTCGCTGCCGAACCATTCGCGGAACTTCGGATCGTCGTGGAAATTCGCGAACGGCGCCCAGGTGACGCCGCCGTCCTCGGAACGGAACAGGCCCTGCGGCGAGGTGCCGGCGTACCAGACGTTCGGCTCGTTCGCATGCGCCGGCGTCAGCCAGAAGGTGTGGTCGACCGAGCGGTCGCGCATGCCGGACGGCGACTTGGCGAAGGCGGGCGGCTTCTTGGCTTCCTTCCAGGTCTTGCCGAGATCGGTCGAGCGGAAGATCGTCGGTCCGAGATGGCCGGTCTTCGCCGCCGCCAGCAGCGTCCGGCCGTCGCGCGGATCGAGCACCATGTGGTTGATGACGTGGCCGAGGAAATGCGGGCCGCTGGTCTTCCATTCGCGCCGGGCGGCGTCGCTCCGGTAGATCCAGGCGCCCTTGCGGGTCGAGACCAGAACCGCGACCCCCGGCTTCGCCGAGGCGCCCTTCGCCGTCTTCTTCTTGGTCGTTGCCATCTGTCGTTCCTCCACGGTCCTGGTTTTACGCCGGTACGCTATCTTGCGCAGCCTTCCAAGACGGATAGGCCAGTTCCAGCTTCCTGCGTCCGGCGGCGGTGATCTTGATCGGCCGCTCGCGGCGGTCGCCGGTACGCTCGCTGCCGACCCAGCCGTTGCGTCGAAGCAGGGCAGCACCCCTGGTCAGCGTCGTCCGCTCGAGTCCGAGGAACTCGGCGAGCTCGCTCATCGGCTTCGGTCCCGACAGCGCCAGCGATGCCAGGATCGAGAACTGGGTGGCCTTGAGGCCATGACGGCGCAGCTCCGCCTCGAAGTGCCGGGTGATCGTCCGCGCAGAGCGCCGCGCGGCGAGACAGCGGCAGTCGATGCAGTCGGCGAAGTCGATGCTCATGCCATTCAGTGTAGATACACCTATCGAGGCGTCAAGCAACCGGTGGCTGCGACGTGTCAGCTGTCGCCGTAGCGGTTGGGCGTGGCGAGCACGGCCATGGTCACGCGCGAGATGCAGACGAGCTTGTCCTTCTCATCGGTGATCCGCACTTCCCAGATGTGGCTGGAACGGCCCATATGGATCGGGCGCGCCGTGCCATAGACGTAGCCGGACGCCGCAGCACGGACATGGTTGGCATTGATCTCCATGCCGACGCAGTGGTGCTTGCTCGAGTCGACGGCGAAGGTGGCGGCCCATGACGCCAGCGTCTCGGCCAGCACGACCGAGGCGCCGCCATGCAGCACGCCGGCCGGCTGCTTGGTCCGCTGGTCGACCGGCATGCGTGCCTTCAGGAAATCGTCGCCGATCTCGACGATCTCGATGCCGACATGGCTGATCAGCGTGCCGGCGGAATGCTTGTTGACCGCCTCGACCGTGATCTCGCGCGTCCAGATCGCCATAGCGCCTCGCTCGTCAGGAACGGCCGGCGGCCGCCAGGAACTGTCTGATCTTCTCCGGCGACTTCTCGCCGGGCGCGTCCTCGACACCGGACGAGACGTCGACGCGGGTGGCGCCGGTCGAGCGGATTGCCTCGGCGACGTTCGCCGGCGTGAGCCCACCGGCCAGGAACCAGGGCAGCGACCACGCGGCGTTCTTGAGCAGCCGCCAGTCGAAGGGAAGACCGTTGCCGCCGGGAAGCCCGCCCGGAGGCGGCTTCGCGTCGAACATCAGGATGTCGGCGACCGCCTCGTAGGCGCGGGCGCGAGCGATGTCCTCGGACGTCGCGATCGACAGAACCTTCATCACCGTCCGGCCGGTGCGCGCCTTGATCTCGCGCACCCGTTCAGGCGTCTCCCTGCCATGGAGCTGAACGATGTCGGGGGCCAGAGCCTCGGCGATCCGATCGATCGTTGCGTCGTCGGCATCGACGACCAATGCCACCTTCGACACGGTCGCGGGCACTCCGGCCGAGATCTGCGCCGCGACTTCTGGCGTCACCGAGCGCGGCGAGGGCGGATAGAAATTGAGGCCGATGAAGGCCGCGCCACCCTCAACCGCGGCGACGACGGTCTCCGGCGTCTTGAGCCCGCAGATCTTAACCGACGCCGTCACGCCGCCTCGGCCATGTGGCGCGCGATCTCGTCGACCGCGGTGCCGGGATCCTTGGCCTGGGTGATCGGCCGGCCGATCACGATGTAGCTGGCGCCGCGGCGCACCGCCTCGGCCGGCGTCACCACGCGCTTCTGGTCGTCGTCGGCGGCCGCCATGCGGATGCCCGGCACGACCAGAAGGAAGTCGGGTCCATGCTCGGCGCGGAGTGCCGCCGACTCCTCGGCCGAGCAGACCACGCCATCGAGGCCCGAGCGCCGGGTGAGGTCGGCGAGGCGCTTCACCTGATCGAGCGCCGGCCCCCTCTGCCCGACCTGATCGAGGTCGCTGCCGTCGAGGCTCGTCAGCACGGTGACCGCGAGCATGCGCGGCCGCTCGACGCCGGCTTTGGCGGCGGCTTCGCCGGCGGCGTCGCGCGCCGCTTCCATCATCGCCTTGCCGCCCGAGGCATGCACATTGAGGAGATAGGGCGAGCAGCTCGCGACGAGTGAGCGCACGGCGCCGGCGACCGTGTTCGGGATGTCGTGCAGCTTCATGTCGAGGAAGATCTTGGCGCCGGTCGCTTCGGCGACCTGGCGTACGCCTTGCGGTCCGTGCGCGCCGTAGAATTCGAGGCCGAGCTTGAGGCCGCCGATCTTCGGTGCGAGGCCGCTGCCGATGCTGCGGGCCCAGGCGAGATCGGTGGTGTCGAGGGCGCAGAAGACGCGCCGGATGGGAGCGGTCTTGGTCATGGCGCGGGCTTATAGCAGAGCCTCCGAGGCAGGGGTAAGGTCCGGCCATGGACGAGCCTGAGATCCGCCCGGCGATTCCCGCCGATGTCCCTGAAATCCTTCGATTGATCCGCGCATTGGCCGCCGCCGGCGAGCGACCGGCGCCGCTGGTGGCGCCGGTCACCGAAGCCTCGGTGCTGGCCGACGGATTCGGATCCTCGGCCGCCTTCGAGGTCATCCTCGGCTGCCGCGGCGAGCGCGCGGTCGGGTTCGCCCAGTTCTATCCAACCTACGCCGCGTGGATCGGCCAGCGCTCGGTCACGATCGCCAATCTCTATGTCGAGCCGGACGAGCGCCGTGGCGGTCTCGCGCGAAACCTGGTCGCGTCGGTTGCGAAGAGGGCTCTTGCAGCCGGTGCCACGCGCCTCGAGCTTTTCGTCGAGGTCACCAATCCGGCGCGCGCCTTCTACACGCGGCTCGGGTTCGTCGAGATGACCGACATCCGCTGCCGGATCGAAGCCGGAGGCATGA
This sequence comes from uncultured Rhizobium sp., assembly GCA_964504845.1. Lineage (GTDB taxonomy): Bacteria > Pseudomonadota > Alphaproteobacteria > SHVZ01 > SHVZ01 > SHVZ01. The sequence goes on from CAZDGR010000175.1 coordinate 6,118, forward strand.
TGAAGCTGGCGGAGGGTTCCTGATGGCGAAGAGGCAGCTCAAGCGCGTCGAGGCCCAGCTTCGCGACCACGGCCTCGCGTTTCCCGAGACCCACGAGGATTTCCCGTGGGGCGAGCGGGCGCTCAAGGTGAAGGGCAAGGTCTTCGTCTTCATGCGCTGCGGGGACACGCTGGGATTCTCGGTCAAGCTGCCCTTCACCCGCGACGAGGCCCTGAAGGTCCCGAACGCGGCGCCGACCGGCTACGGTCTCGGCAAGGCCGGCTGGGTATCGATGTCCTTCGAGGCGGACGACGAGATCCCGGTCGAGCGGATCAAGCGCTGGATCGGCGAGAGCTACCGCGCGGTCGCGCCGAAGAGGCTGGTCGAGCTGCTCGATGGCCCGAAGCCGAAGGCGCCGCCCCAGAAAAGGACGACGAAGCGGCGCTAGCCGCGCTCGAAGGCGAGCTGCGCTGCGGCGAGATCTTCGAGCGCGGTGCCGACCGACTTGAATACGGTGATCTCATGGGCTCCGCCGCGTCCCTTCGCCTGGCCGCGGGTGAGGTCGAACAGATCGCCGACTACCTCATTGAGCACGCCGGAAGCGAGCGGCTGGACGATGTCGCCGGCTTCCTTGGTGGCACCAGCACGGGTATCGACGTAGACACGGCCGCGGCGGATGGCGTCGTCGTCGGTCTCGCGCATCTTCGGCGTATAGGCGCCGACCAAGTCGAGATGGGCGCCGGCCTTGAGCCAGGCACCCTTCACGACCGGCTCGGCCGAGAGCGTCGCGGTGGTGACGATGTCGGCGGCCATCGCCGCAGTCTCCAGATCCTCGGTCGCCTCTGCCGGCAATCCCTTCCCGGTGAGATCGGCCGCGAGCTTCTTCGCCCTCTCGGGATTGCGGCCCCAGATCGAGATCCGGCGGATCGGACGCTTGGTCGCATGCGCCTGGATCAGGTGCGGGGCGAGCGCGCCGGTGCCGATCATCAGGTGATGGCTGGCGTCCTCGCGCGCGAGATAGGTCGCGGCGAGCGCCGAGGCGGCGGCCGTTCGCCTCAAGGTCAGCATCGGCCCGTCGATCAGCGCCAGCGGCTGGCCGGTCGTGCCGTCGAGCAACGTGTAGATGCCCATCACCGCCGGCAGGCTCTTGGCGCCGTTGCCGGGGAACACGGTCACCATCTTCACGCCGATGTGCTTGCCGACCTGCCAGGCCGGCATCAGCAGCAGGATCGCACCCGGCTGACCCGGGACTTCGACGGGGTGGTGATGACGGGTCGGCAGCTCGCAACCGACCTTGAACAGGTCGCGCAGGCGGTCGATCAGCGAAGGGAAGTCGAGGCGGCGCTCGACCTCCTGGGCGTCCAGGGTCAGCATGGCTTCAGGCTCGGGGTTGCTGCGCCAGGGCGGGGAGGGAAGAGGCCGGCGACCGGGCCGCCTCGGCGAGCTTCCGCTCGGCGGCTTCGGCACGCTTCGCCTCGCGGCGGGCGCGGTAACGGGCGGCGAGGGTACCGAGGCTCGCCAGCGCGGCGCCGGCGAGGGAGCCGACGGTCAGCGCGCCGAGTGCCAGCAGATAGATCGGCATTTCGATCAAATCGTCGAAAGGCCAGAGCCCGATCGCGACCGGGCCGCGGTTGGAAAGCGCGAAGACGATGACGAGGAGGGTAAGCGGCAGGGTGGCGACGAGCCCAAGCGCGCGCGCCAATGCCGAACGGCGCGCCATCGGCGTCAGGCCTTGTCGTCGGCGGTCTCGGGCGTCTCTTCGCCGTTCAGGCGGTCGCGGAGCTGCTTGCCGGTCTTGAAGTAGGGAATGGCCTTTGCGGCGACATCGACGGCCTCGCCGGTGCGCGGGTTGCGCCCGGTGCGCTGGGCGCGACGCTTGACCGAGAACGCACCAAATCCACGCAGCTCGACCCGATCGCCGCGCGCGAGCGCCTTCGCGACCTCGTCGAAGATCGTGGAAACGATGCGTTCCACATCCCGCTGGAACAGATGCGGGTTGAGCTCGGCCAGACGCAGGATCAGTTCTGACTTGGTCATGACGTTCCCCTGGTCGCTCGTGCGGTCTCGTCCGTGCCTAAGTCTTTGGGCAGGGCCAGAAAGTCCGCAGCCCGCGGAAGAAGGAGCGTGCCCGAGCAGAATCCGCTCGTCAAGGGCTAAGCCTCTCGGATTGCTGCCTTTTCCTCGCTGAAAACGACGAGGGGCCCGCTATGGGGCCCCTCGCCTTCGATTCCGCCGGTTTTTGGCGGGTTACTCGGTATCGCCGCCTTCGCGATCCTTCTCGCGCTTCTTGATTGCCGCGCCCAGGATCTCGCCGAGACGGGCGCCGGAGTCGGTCGAGCCGAACTCGGCCATCGCCTGCTTCTCCTCGTCCTGATCCTTGGCCTTGACCGAGAGCGTGAGCTTCCGGGTCTTGGGATCGATCTGGGTGATCTTGGCGTCGACCTTCTCGCCGACGGCGAAGCGGTCGGGGCGCTGGTCGGAGCGGTCGCGGGCGAGCTCCGACTTGCGGATGAAGCCCGGGACGCCGTCGCCGACCAGGACGTCGAGGCCAGCGTCGCTGGTGGCGGTCACCGTGCAGGTGACGACCTCGCCCTTCTTGAGCTTGGTGACGCCCGCCTCGAACGGATCGGAGCTCAGCTGCTTGATGCCGAGCGAGATCCGCTCCTTCTCCATGTCGACGTCGAGGACCTTCACCTTCACCACATCGCCGCGCTTGTAGTCCTTGATGGCGTCCTCGCCGGCGCGGTTCCAGTCGATGTCCGACAGGTGGACCATGCCGTCGATGTCGCCGGGCAGGCCGACAAACAGGCCGAACTCGGTGATGTTCTTGACCTCGCCTTCGAGCTCGGTGCCCTGCGGGTGCTTCTCCTGGAAGGCTTCCCACGGATTCGCCATGGTCTGCTTCAGGCCGAGCGAGATGCGGGGCGTCTGCGGATCCACGTCCAGCACCATCACCGCGACCTCCTGGCTGGCCGAGACGATCTT
>CAZDGR010000176.1:0-2603 GCA_964504845.1 uncultured Rhizobium sp.
AAGTCGCCTCGCCCGGGATATTGATCAGGATCGCCGTGGTCGAGCCGCCGTACTGGGCGCCATAGTAGATGCCGGCGAGCATGATGAGCGCACCGGTCGGCTCGACCTGGAATGTGAGCGGCAGCAGCATCGCGATGGTCGCGATTGGCCCCACCCCCGGCAGCACGCCGACCAGCGTTCCGACCAGGCAGCCGACCAGGCAGAGCGCCAGGTTCTCGATCGAGAAGGCCGTCGAGAAGCCGAGCGCCAGGTGACCTGCGAGCTCGCCCATCTCAGTAGCCGATCAGCCACGGCGCCACCGGGATCGGCAGGCCGAGCGCGAACTTGAAGAGGCCGACGCAGAAGACGGTCATCACCACGCCGAAGATCAGCACCTCGCGGATCCGCGTCTCGGGGCTGGCGAAGGCGCCGACGAGCATCACCAGGGGAGCGGCGACGATCAGGCCGAGCGGACGGACGGCGAAGCCGAAGGCGATGGCGGCGCCGAGGATGAACAGCGGCGCCCGGAGCGGCCAGCGCTCGAGTCCCTCGCCCGACTGCAGGAAGGCATCGATCACGATCATCACGCCGACGACGCCGACCAGGATCGCCAGCACGCGCGGGAACATGCCGGGACCAAGCTGGCGGACCGTGCCGACCGGCAGGTCGGCCCCCAGCCAGAGCGCGATCCCGGCGATCGCCAGCAGGAAGGCTCCGGCGGCCGCGTCCTGGGGCGACTTGATCATCGGACGGCCATCATCGCTCGTTCCCTCTCGACGCTGCCCCATTGCCGCAGATCGGCGGCACAGGTTCTCCGCCGGTACTTAGTCGGGTCGATCGGGCGCCGCAAGCCCACGCCGACCGGCCTCGACTTTCGGGCGGTCTCGCGATTGCCCAACAAAGGAGCGATCAGGCTAAGCGGGCGCCCGGCGGGCGATCAAGCGCCGGTAGGCATATACGGCAAGCGCGCCGCCGAGCCCGACGAGGTCGGTGGCGAGGCCTGGAACGATCAGGCAGAGCGCGGAGACGAACAGCACGGCCCGTTCCGGCCGGCCGATGCGCCCCGCCGCGAACCAGCCCTCGGTCGAGCACGCCAGAAGGAAGACGCCGAAGGAGGCGCTGACGAAGACCCCGGCGATGTCGAGCCATTCGCCCCTGAACAGCAGTTCGGGCCCGTAGAAGAACATGAACGGCACGATGAAGGTCGCGAGCCCGAGCTTGAGCGCGATGAACGAGGTCTTCCACGGGTCGGCGTTCGCCATTCCGGCGGCGGCGAAGGAGGCGAGCGCCACCGGCGGCGTGATCGCCGAGATCACCGCATAGTAGAAGATGAAGAGATGCGCGGTCAGCGGCGTGACGCCCATCTGGGCCAGGCCCGGCGCGACCACCGAGGCCGCGACCGCATAGGCCGCCGTCGTCGGCATGCCCATGCCGAGCACGAGCGCGATCAGCATGGCGAAGACGAGCGCGAGGAAGCGGCTCTCGCCGGCGACCGCCAGCACCATGTTCGAGAAGCGCCCGCCGATGCCGGTCAGCGCGATGACACCTACGATGATGCCGGCGCAGGCGCAGATCGCCATCAGCTGCACCGCCTCGCGTGCCGAGACGGACAGCGTGTCGAGGACGGCGCGCGGCCCCATCCGGTCGACGCGGCCAGAGAGCCAGCTTGCGACGATCGCGGCGACGATGCCGACCGAGCCCGCGCGGAACACGGAGTAGCCCGTCAGCAGCATTGCGATCAGCAGCACGATCGGCAGGAGGAGGTGGCCGCGCCGGAGCACCGACAGGATCGTCGGCAGCTCGTCTCGCGGAATGCCGCGCAGGTCGTTCTTGCGGGCATGCAGGTCGCAGTGCACGTAGCAGGCGATGTAGAACAGCAGCGTCGGGATGATCGCCGCGACCGCGATGTCGGTATAGGGGATGCCGAGAATCTCGGCCATGATGAAGGCGCCGGCCCCCATGATCGGCGGCGTGATCTGGCCGCCGGTCGACGAGGTCGCCTCGATCGCCGCCGCGGTGGAGCGGTCGTAGCCGACCCGGCGCATCATCGGTATCGTGATCATGCCGGAGGCGACGACGTTGCCGACGGCGCTGCCGCTGATCGTGCCGAAAAGCACGCCCGAGACCACCGCGACCTTGGCCGGGCCTCCCCTCGCCCATCCGACCAGCGCGATCGACAGGTCGTTGAAGAAGTCGCCGGCCTTGGAGGAGTTCAGGAAGCAGGCGAAGGCGATGAACAGGATGATGTAGGTCGCCGAGACGTCGGTGGTGATCCCGTGGATCCCCTGCATCGAGTAGATGTAGCTGAAGAAAACGTCGGCCGAGATGCCGTTGTGATGCAGCACGCCGGGCATCCACGGCCCGACGAAGGCATAGACGATGAAGACGCCGGCGAGGATCGGCAGCGCGAAGCCCGCGGCGCGGCGCGTCAGCTCGAGGACCATGAAGGTCCCGGCGGCGCCGACGACGAGGTCCCACGTCGTCGGCAGCACGCCGGCACGGAACAGGAGATCGTCGAGGTTGATGGCGATGTAGGCGAGGATGGCGACGCTCGCCGCCATCATCGCCCAGTCGTACCAGGCTATGCGCTGCGCATCGGCGGCCCGCCCGCCGTAGATCGCGAA
>CAZDGR010000176.1:2703-8993 GCA_964504845.1 uncultured Rhizobium sp.
GGCGTCATCCCTTGAGGTTGGCCGGGATCTTGAAGCCCTTCTCTTCGAAGTACCTGACCGCGCCCGGATGGAACGGCAGGAACGTGTTCTTGATCACGTTCTGGGGCAGCGTCTCCTTCGCCGCCGAGTGGCCCTGCACCATGCGCGGGTTGTTCTCCATGACCGCCTTGACGATGCCGTAGACGAGGTCGGCCGAAACGTCCTTGTGCGCGATCGCGAAGTTGAAGACGCCGACCGTCGGCTGATCCTCGGTCAGGGTCTTGTAGGTGCCCTTCGGGATCACCGCGTCGGAAAGCTCGGGCATCTTCTGCTTCAGGGTGGCGATCTGCTCCTTGGTGAAGCTGAAGAAGCTGACCGCGTGCGAGGCCTCGGCTTCCGAGTAGGCGGGGAACGGCAGGCCGGCGGCGAAGGCGAAATTGTCGATCAGGCCGTCGCCGAGCTGCGATGTCATGTCGCTGGCGCCGCCGTTGCGGATCGCGGCGACCTTGACGCCGAGCGCCTCCAGCATCAGCGGCACGTAGGTGCCCGGCGTGCCGGCGCGCGGGCCGACGCCGACATTCTTGCCGGCGAGCTGCGCCACGGACTTGATGCCGCTCTTCTGCAGCGACACGAAGTGGAACATCGTATCGTACATCGGGAAGATGGCGCGGATGCTCTGGAACTTGCGGCCCTGGGTCCAGGCGCCCTCGCCGTTCCAGGCCTGCAACGCGACCCCCATCGTCGTCATGCCGAGATCGACCTGCTTGGTCTCGGTCAGGATGATGTTGTGGTTCGGGCCGTCGGTCTGTCGGGTGCTGATCGGCACCTTGATCGCATCGGCAGCAATGTTGGCCCAGACCTGGCCGTAGACGAAGAAGACGCCGCCGACGGACGCGGTGCCGAGGGTCAGGGACCTCGGCGCCTGGGCGGCGGCCGGCATCGCGAGAAGCGCGCCGAGCAGGGCGAGGCCGACGACTTTCGCAAGCAAAATGCGCATGTTTCCATCCTCCCTGGGGTCTTCGAGTCCCGTTGTCCGGGATCTTCGCGGACGAGCGGTGACGTTACCGGCCGCCCGACGCCTTGTCTATCCGCGCACGGCCGCGGCGATCAGGGAACCTGCATCCCCTTCTGCACCGCCGGCCTCGCGGAGAGCGCATCGAACCACCGCTTGACGTTGGGGAACCGCGCGAGGTCGATCTCCTGGTAGTCGTGGCGCGAGACCCACGGATATGTCGCGACGTCGGCGATCGAGTAGTCGCCGGCGAGATGCGCGACCTTGGCAAGGCGCGCGTCCATCACGCCGTAGAGCCGTTCGGTCTCCTTGCCGTAGCGCTCGATGCCATAGGGGATCTTCTCGGGGGCGAAGCGGCGGAAGTGGTGGTTCTGGCCGAACATCGGGCCGACCCCGCCCATCTGGAACATCAGCCACTGCAGCGCCTCGCTCTTCGCACGCGGATCCTTCGGCAACAGCTTGCCGGTCTTCTCGGCGAGGTAGATCAGGATCGCACCGGATTCGAACACGTTGATCGGCTTCCCGTCGGGCCCGTCGGAGTCGACGATCGCCGGGATCTTCGAGTTCGGGTTGATCGCCACGAACTCAGGCTTGAACTGGTCGCCCTTGCCGATGTCGACCTTGTGGGTCGTGTAGGGCAGCCCGACCTCCTCCAGCATGATTGAGACCTTGCGGCCGTTGGGCGTGCCCCAGGTATAGAGATCGATCATCGGGCGAATCCGGAAAGGTGGCGAGAGGCCGCGGAGACTATCAGACGCTTCGACCGGAAGCGAAACGTCGGCGACGCGTCCGGGCCTAGGAAGGGGAACGCAGACACGGAGACCCGATCATGACGACCCGCATCCGCTCGGCTTCCGCCTCGCCGCGCCGTCGCTTCGATCTCGTGGCGCTCGTCGCCTGGAGCCGCCGGCTCGCCAGCCGCCTCCGGCAGCGCCGGCGGCTGGCCGAGCTCGACGACCGCCTGCTCCGCGACATCGGCGTCACCCGGTCCCGCGCGCTCGCCGAGGCATCGAAGCCCTGGTGGACGCTGCTCCGCTAGACGGGCCTGTGTTATGAACGGGGCATGGGAGGCTCCGGTCCATCCGCCGCGGTCGCGCTGAGCGGCGTCTCGATCTCGTTCCTGATCAAGGACGGCGTCTATCGTGCGGTCGCGGCGACCGACCTCGTGGTCGCGCCATCCGAGTTCGTCGCGATCGTCGGCCCGACCGGCTGCGGCAAGTCGACCCTGCTCAACGTCGCCGCCGGCCTGATCGCGCCCTCGACCGGCACGACCGAGATCCTGGGCTCGCCGCTCGCCGGCCTCAACGCCAAGGCGGGATATCTCTTCCAGCAGGACGCGCTGATGCCGTGGAAGACCGCGCTCGACAACGTCGCGGTCGCGCTCGAGCCCCAGGGTGTCGCCCGCCGCGAGGCGCTGGAACGCGCGCGCCATTGGCTCGACCGCGTGGGCCTCGCCGCCTTCATGGATCGCTACCCGCACATGCTGTCGGGCGGACAGAGGAAGCGCGTGGCGCTCGCCCAGATCCTGATCCGTGATCCCGAGATCCTGCTGATGGACGAGCCCTTCGGCCCGCTCGATGCCCAGACCCGCCAGATCATGGGCAACCTGCTGCTCGACCTCTGGGCCCAGGACCGCAAGGCGGTGCTGTTCGTGACCCACGACCTCGAGGAGGCAATCTCGCTTGCCGACCGGGTCGTGGTGATGTCGGCGGGCCCGGCGGCGACGATCGTCGGCGACTATCCGATCGACCTCGGCCGGCCGCGCGACATCGCCGAGATCCGGACCGAGCCCCGCTTCCACGAGATCCACAAGGCGATCTGGGCCAAGCTTCGCGGCGAGGTGCAGAAGGCCTACGCGCTCGGCGAGGGAAAGAAGTCATGAACCGGCTGACGCTGCTCTCGCTCCAGATCGCGGTCGGGATCGCGCTGCTGGTGCTCTGGCATCTGCTGACCACGATCCCGGTCGGCGCCAAGCCGCTGCTGGACCCGTTCTTCTTCTCCCGTCCCCTCGACGTGCTGGCGCGGGTCTGGAAGGACTTCTATTCCGGCACGATCTGGCGGCATCTCGGCATCACCCTGACCGAGACGATCCTGGCCTTCGTCACCGGCGCCGTCGGCGGGATCGTCTTCGGCTTCGTCTTCGCCCGGGGCGAGATCGTCGCCGCGATCTTCGATCCCTACATCAAGGCCGCCAACGCGCTTCCCCGCGTCGTGCTGGCGCCGATCTTCATGCTGTGGTTCGGGCTCGGCATCTGGTCGAAGGTGGCCTTGGGATTCACGCTGGTGTTCTTCATCGTCTTCTTCAACGTCTACCAGGGCGTGCGCGAGGTGAGCCCGACCATCCTCGCCAATGCACGCATGCTCGGCATGAACGAGCGCCAGCTGCTGCGCCACGTCTACTGGCCGGCGGCGCTGACCTGGATGTTCTCGTCCCTCCACACCTCGGTCGGCTTCGCGCTGGTCGGCGCCGTGGTCGGCGAGTACCTGGGCTCCTCCGCCGGCCTGGGCTACAAGATTCACGAGGCCGAGAGCGTCTTCGACGTGACGGGCGTGTTCGCGGGCATGGTCGTTCTCGCCATCTTCGTCATCGTCATCGATACGATCGTCACGGCAATCGAAAATCGGCTGCTGGTCTGGCGGCCGGGCACGCAGACGACGACCGCTCAAGGGTAACGAAAGAAGGAGGAACCCGATGCTGAAGAAACTGCTGACGGCCGCAGCCGCGCTGGCGCTGCTGGCCACCCCGGTCCTGGCGCAGTCGCCGGAGAAGCCGAAGATCGTCATCGGCGTCGGCGGCAAGCCGCTTCTCTACTATCTCCCGCTCACGATCGCGGAGTCGAAGGGCTATTTCAAGGAAGCCGGCCTGGACGTCGAGATCACCGATTTCGGCGGCGGCGCGCGGGCACTGCAGTCCCTGCTCGGCGGCTCGGCCGACGTGGTGACCGGCGCCTACGAGCACACGATCCGCATGCAGACCAAGGGCCAGGACGTGCGCGCGGTGCTCGAACTCGGCCGCTTCCCCGGCATCGTGCTCGCGGTCAAGAAGGACAAGGCCGCGACGATCAAGGGGCCGGCGGATCTCAAGGGCATGAAGATCGGCGTCACCGCCCCGGGCTCGTCCACCAACTTCTTCGTCAACTACCTGATGGCCAAGGCGGGCGCCAAGTACCAGGACGCCTCGTTCATCGGCGTCGGCACCGGGCTTGGGGCCGTCGCCGCGATCAAGAAGGGCGAGATCGAGGCGATCTCGAACCTCGACCCGGTGATCTCGAAGCTGGAGGCCGACGGCGACGTCGTCGTGATTGCCGACACCCGCACCGAAGCCGGCACCAAGGCGATCTTCGGCGGCGCCAACCCGGCGGCGGTCGTCTACATGAAGAACGAGTTCATCCAGAAGAACCCGAACACCACCCAGGCGATCGTGACCGCGCACTACAAGGCGCTGCAGTGGATCGCCAAGGCGAGCCCGGAGGAGATCGCCAAGGCGGTGCCGGAGGCCTACTACCTCGGCGACCGCGACCTTTACATCCGCGCGGTCAAGGCCTCGCTCGACACCTACTCGCGCACCGGCATCATCCCGCTCGACGGCATGAAGAGCGCGCTCGGCATGCTGAAGCAATTCGACGACGAGCTGAAGAACGTGAAGGACGAGGACCTGCCCAAGACCTTCGTCGACACCTTCGCCAGGAAGGCCGCCGGCGGGTAAGCGCTCCCTGTCCCCTTGCTTGAGGTCATGGGCGTGACCAGATCACGTCCATGACCTCGGCTTCCACACCCGACGCCGTCCTCGACGCTGCGCTGGCGCTGGCCGACGAAATCGGCTGGTCCAAGGTTACCGCCCAGGCGATCGGCGCCCGGCTGGGCGGCGGGCCCGGCCTCGTGATCGCGCATTACCGCGACCTCGACGCGATCGCGGACGCCTGGTTCCGCCGCGCCCTCGGCGACGCTCTGTCGGTTCCGGCCGATCCCGCCCCCCCCTTCGACCAGCGCCTCGCCCATGTGTTCGGCCGATGGCTCGACGCCCTCGCGCCGCACCGCCAGGCCAGCCTCGACATGATCCAAGGCAAGCTCATCCCCTCGCACCCGCATCACTGGGTACCGCTGGTCTTCAACCTCAGCCGCCTCGTGCAGTGGATGCTGGATGCGGCCTCCTGCGAGGCGGCCGGCCGGCGCCGGCAGGCGACCGAGGTCATGGTCAGCGCCTTGGTCCCGGTCGCGCTCTGGCGCTGGAAGCGCGGAGACGACGAGGCGGTGAAGGACTTCGTCGCCGACATGCTCGCGCGGATGGAGCGTCGGCTGGACCGCGTATTCCAGTCGCGCGCTTCGGATCCCCTCTCCCGCGAAGCGGGGAAGGGGGTACGAAGTCAGCGCCCCGACGGCGCCCTGTAGCGAATCCACGGCCCCATGTCCGAGACCCCGCTATCCGCGGTCTGGAATCCCAGCCGTCGATAGAACGCCATCGCCGGCTTGTTGTTGGTCTGGCACTTGAGCTCCAGCGGCTTGTCCGCGATCTCGACGAGGCCGGCGATCAGGGCGCGGCCGATGCCGCGGCGGTGCATCTTCGGATCGACATAAAGGTGGTGGACGAAGCCGTCCGGCTCCCAGACCGAGGCGAAGCCGGCGATCCGGCCGTCCCATTCGGCGACGATGATCGTCTCGCCCTCGGTCTCGCGCTTGAAGTCGTTCAGCTTGAAGCGCGACGGCAGGATCCAAGGGAAGGCGTGACGACGAGAGATCAGAAAAATCTCGGCGAGGCGAGGCTTGTCCTCGCGGATCATCGGCCTGACCCGGAGGTCAGACCCCGTCGAGAGCCTGCTCGAGGTCACCGATCAGATCGCCCGTGTCCTCCAGCCCGATGGAGAGCCGGAGCAGATCCGGCGGGCACGGGCTGCCGGCGCCCTCGATCGAGGCGCGATGCTCGACCAGGCTTTCCGGCCCACCGAGCGAGGTCGCGCGCACGAACACCTTGAGCCGCGCGGCAACGCCGACGGCCGCCGCCTCGCCGCCCTTCACGCGCACCGACAGCATGCCGCCGAAGCCGCCCTGCATCTGGCGCCTGGCGATGTCGTGGCCGGGGTGGCCGGGCAGGCCCGGATAGAGCACGGAAGCGACGTTGCGATGCTTTGTCAGCCGCTCGGCGATCGCCATCGCCGAAGCCGAAGCTTGGCGCACGCGCACGAACAGCGTGCGCACGCCACGGAGCAGCAGCCACGCCTCGAAGGGCCCGAGCACGCCGCCGAGCTGCGTCCTGACTGAACGGATCTGCGTCCAGAATTCGTCCGCCTTCGCCGCCATCAGG
>CAZDGR010000177.1:0-8935 GCA_964504845.1 uncultured Rhizobium sp.
CGGCCGGGATCGTCTCCAGACGCGTCCCCATCAGATGCGGAAGGCTCATCAAGGCGACCTGCACCGCACCATCAGGAAACGGGCCGCCGATCCGGACGGTCCGCATCACGCCGGGAACCGGTGCCAGCAGGGGAGCGAGCGGGGCGTGGCATTCCAGGGTGGCTGCGACGCCCCGCTCCTTCAGGAGCGGGAGATAGCGGACGAACTGCAGCATGTCGCCGTAACCCTGCTCCGCCCGCACCACGATCTCCGGCCCTAACGGCAGCGACGGGCCGCGCCAACGGTGCGTGATCACCGGCGCGATGCCGGCTTCGGCAAGATCGAAGCGGGATTCGTACTTGGCAAAGCCCGTCGCGAGATCTCCGGTCGCGAGCTCGGCGAGCGCCATGTTCCAGCCCGGCTCGGCCCAGCCGGATCGGAGTTCCTGTGCGCGTCGCGTCGCTGCGATGGCAAGTGCGGGCCGTCCATCGTGGAGCAGGAGGGAGGCCAGATTATTCCAGCCCTCGGCGTAGTCCGGCGTCGTCGACAGGCTGCGACGCAACCAGATCTCGCCTTCTCGTCTTTGCTGTCGGTCAGCGAAAGTGGCGCCGAGGTTGTTGAGCGCCTGGGGATGCGCAGGAGCGAGCGCCAGCGTCCGACGGTAGCTCTCCTGCGCCTCGTCCGTATGGCCGCGCGCCTGACGCGCCGCGCCGAGGCTGAGGAGGAGCGTCGGATCGTCTGGTGTCTCATGGGCGAGACCGGCGAGCAGATCGTGGGCGGCTCGGATCTCGCTGTCTTCCGGCTTTTCCGAACGGTGCTGCCAGGGGCGGGGTCCTTCCCAACGTCGATGGTGGCGGACATCGGCAAGACGCAACAGGCCGAGCGCCTGGAGTCGCCGCAAACCCGGCGCACTTGCATCGACCGCCCTCGCACGGAGAGCCCAGAGCACGGCATTTACGATCTCTTCTTCCACCAGCGCGAGCGCCGCAAGGTCGTGTAGGGCGCCGGCCACCACCGGGGATTGCGCAAGCGCCCGGCGCAAGGCTACTGCCTCCGGCCTTGGCTGGTCCGGCGCTTCGAGAATGGCCGCGAATGGTCTCGCTGGGGGCATCGGACGCCTTCTGGGCTTTCGTCGCCGGCCTTAGCAAGGCGAAATCGATGGAGTCGAATATGCCTTAAGGAATGTAGTCGGGGTCATCCCGCTCTAAATGCCCGTTGCCTCTCACAGCTATTAATGTTGCCTCATGTCACCTGGCGCGAGCCCGAATTTCCCAGACTCTTTCTCGGCTTACCAGCGAGGAGCGTTCCTTGCGGCGGCTGAGGGCTGCCGTGCCCTGGTGGTCCATGACCCTGGCGGCGGGCAGACCCAGCACCTGCTTTCCCTGGCATTATTCCAGCTTGGCCGACATGCCGAGGCCGAGGTCTGGCTTCGGCGGGCCGGTTTTCGACTCTCCGGAGCCGACCTCGTCGATGTCCTGGTCAACTTGGCGGCAACGCTGCTGGCGCTGGGCCGTCATGAAGAGGCCCTCGCTTCGATCAATAGGGCCCGGGTCCTGAACCCCGGCGGCGCGCGCGCCCTGTCCGCCATGGCCGATATTCTGCGAGACCGGCTGAGGCCGGCGGAAGCTCTAGCCGCCGGACGTCAGGCTGCCGTGCTCGAGCCGGAACGCGACCAGACCTGGACCACCGTCGGCAACGCGCTGCAGTTGGCGGGACGCGTGCGGGAAGCACTCGTCGCCTATGAGCGCGCGCTGGCGATCGCTCCGAGCAGCGTCATCGCCCACGGCAACCGTCAGTTCACGCTCTGCTTCGACCCGACGACGACTGACGAGATACTTTTCGCTGCGGCTCGCGCGTGGGGCAAGGTGATCGAAACCGCGCTTCCTCCCCTGCCGCGAACGACACCGACCCGCAGTGGCCGGATTCGCATCGGCTATCACTCCTTCGAGTTCTTTCACCGCTCGGCGCTCGATGACTATTTCCCGCCGGTCCTTAGAAGCCACGATCGCAGCCGCTTCGAGGTGGTCCTGATTACCGATGGCGGCCGTCACGATCGGCGGACCGATGAGCTGCGCGGCATGGCCGATCGGTGGATAGACCTTGCCGGGCTCGACCTGTCGGCCAAGGTCGAACGCCTCCGTTCGGCTGAGCTCGACATTGCGGCATGTCTCACCGGATACCTGCCGGTCCAGCGGCTCGCCTTCGCGCCGCGGGTCGCCCCGGTCCAGGTTGCTCTCATGAACCACGTGTCGACGACGGGCATGACGGCCTTCGACTTCCGCATCACCGACGAATGGCTCGACCCGCCAGGGCAGACCGAGCGGTGGAACACCGAACGGCTTGTCCGGCTCGCCCACGGCTACGTTCCGATGACACCGCCCGAACATGCACCGACGGTATCGGCCCTCCCGGCGCGGAGGAACGGCTACGTCACCTTCGGATCGTTCAACAACCTTTCCAAGATCACACCGGAGACCCTCGCTCTCTGGGGCAGGGTGCTCGCGGCATTGCCGACCTCGCGGCTCATTCTGAAGTCGCGGGCGCTCGACGATCCGGCGATGCGTGCCCGCTACCGGAACCTCGCCTCTGAATCCGGCATCGATCCCGGCCGGATCGACATGATCGGCTTGGTCGCGGCCGAAACCGCTCACCTGGCTGCGATCGCGCAGGCGGATGTCGCGCTCGATCCGACGCCGTTCGCGGGCGGACGCACCACGGTCGAGACCTTGAGCATGGGTGTGCCGGTGATCAACCTGCGCTCGCCCATGATCATGGGCAGATTGGGAGACTCGCTGCTCTCGCGCGCCGGCCTCGGAGGCCTGGTAGCCGCAACGGCCGATGCCTTCGTCGAGACGGCGGTCGCGCTGGCACAGGATCTAGACAGCCTCGAAAGGCGACGGACCAATCTGCCCGCAGCCCTACGACGATCGAGGCTTTGCAACGTCGCGGGCTACACGCGCGAGCTGGAGGACGTCTACACGTCAATGGTAGCCGGCAAGCTCTAGGGCCGGTCGACACCGAACTTCTCGCGCCAGAGCGTGGTGAAAGCACTCTCGATCGCTCGGGCATGGCCCGCCGGATCGCAAAGGCGGGAGGCAAGGATACGGCCACGTAGCTGCGACCGAAGCCCGGACCTCTTCGCCGGATCCGCGGCTAGCGCCCTGGCTGCCGCGACATACCCCTGGTCGTCGTGCGCGATCAGCTCGAACAAGCCGATCTGAGAAAGGAAGCTGGCGCTCATGCGAGACAGAAAGCGCTCGCCGGCCAGCGTGACGACCGGGACTCCCATCCACAGCGCCTCGAAGGTCGTATTGCAACCGTTGAAGGGGAAGGGGTCGAGCGCGATATCGACATCCCTCAGGCCGGCAAGATGGTCGTCCCTCCCTTCCATCTCGACGATGAAGTCCAATCGAGCAGCATCGACGCCACTGCTTTCGAATATGTCGCTGATGCGGCGGCGCAAGCTGGGCGTTCGATACGCGCCGCGATACTTGAGCCTGAGCCGCGAGTCCGGCGTCTCCGCCAGGATACGCGCCCATAGCCGATAGACCCGCGGCGTATGCTTCGCCGGATTGTTGTATGAGGCGAACACGACGGGATTGCCGCGCGTGGATGTCGGCGGCAGCCCTGTCGGCGGCTGGTGCAGGTAGAGGCATGGAAGGCGGATCAGCCTTTCGACGAAGCGCTCCGACGTGTTCGCGGGATGCAGGACGGAATCGGTAAGCACCGCATCGATCTTCGAGATGCCGGTCGTCGACAGACCATAAAGCGAGACCTGGACCGGCGCCGCGCCAAAGCCGGCAACCGAAACGCGATTGGTCCCCGTATGCGGGGCGACGAAAACCAGGACGTCGACGGCGTCCCGCCTGATCAGCTCGGCAAGCGCGACATCGGAGACACCCTGCGTCGGGCGCCAGAGATCGGCGAGGACTCGAAAGCGTTCGGTGACGTCGTCCTGGGCGGTCAACTCCGGATAAAGCAGAACGTCGAACCGGTCGCGATCATGCGCCTCGATCAACCCGATCAGATTTCTCGCTACCGGATGGTCGCGCAGGTCTGCCGACAGGTAGCCGATACGGAGCTTCCGTCCCGAACGACCGCGCGCCCATTCCCTGGCCGGTATGCTCTTGCCCTCGCCGGCATATCGCCCGGCCCAGCGCCGATGCTCCTCGAAAAGGGCGTCGTTGGTCGTCGCATCGTCATAGGTCAGGGTGAACAGGAGATCCGAGTGCAAGCTCGCGGACGGTGCCAGCGCCAGAACCCTGCGGTAGCCGGCAATCGCCGGCGGAACCTCGCCGAGCGCCAAGGCGACAGAGGCCAATGACATATGCGCGTGCGTCATCCCCGGCATGAGCGCGAGCGCCCGCCGCAACGATGAACTCGCCTCGTCGTAGCGCTTGAGAAGGCGGAGATTGTCCCCGTGGTTCTGGTGGCCTTCGACGAGCCAGGGCGCCAGGCGGAGAGCCTCTACGAAGACTCCGGAGGCGGACTCACGGTCGCCGATCGCCGCCAGGGCATTGCCAAGATTGTTGAGCGGGCCCGGATCGGCCGTGTCGACGGCATGCGCGCGCCGATATGCGCGGATGCCAGACAGAGGATCCCCGGCAGCCTTGAGGGAAATGCCGAGGTCGTTAAGCGCGTCCGCGTCGGACGGCGTCGCGACAAGTGCCAAGCGCAAGGACCGGGCTGCATCCAGGAGGTTGCCGGCAGCAAGATGTCGGCGCCCCAGCCCCAGCCAGTCGCCTACGGAGATGGGCGACGAAGACATGACGGCGGCATGGTCGGAAACGTGCGCTGCGGCGGCTCAAGGCACACACGCTCCGCCGCCGCTATGATCAAGTTTGCCACCTACTCGAGCACGACCCAGTCGCCGAGCTGGCGTCGGAACGTTTCCGTGATCGACCTCGCCTCGTCGTCGTTGGTGATGACGTAAGGGGTGATCAGGATGATCAGCTCGGTTCGGCCGCTGGCATCGGTGTTGGTGCGGAAGAGCTGGCCTATGCCCGGCAGGTCGCGCAATCCGGGAATGCCGGAATTGCCGGCGCTCGCGGTCTCGCGAAGCAGGCCGCCGATGATCACCGTCGCGCCGTCGGCCAGCGACAGCTGGGTGTTTACCTTGCGGCTCGAGATGACCGGCGTGTTGAGATCGGACGTCCTGTTCTGTGTCGCCTCACTTACCTCTTGGCTGACGTCGAGATCGACGCGGCGCGACCCGTGGATGATCGGCTTCACCGTCAGAAGGACGCCGGTGTTCCGATACTGGATCGTCTGGAGGACACCGGTGCTCCCTCCGATCTGCTGATTGCTGGTCGTCTGGCTGGTCAGCAGCGGGACTTCGCTTCCCACCTGGATGCGGGCCTCGCCGCCGCTTCGTGCGACGAGGCGTGGACTCGAGAGGATCGTCGCCCTGTTGCTGCTAGCGAGCGCGTTCACCAAGGCGCGGGTTTCGCCGGCCGAGTTGAGGATGGAGAAGTTGAGTCCCCTGTTGCCGATGCCGAGAGCACCGACGGTACCGAACTTGACCTGGTTTCCGGCGATACCGGCGAGATTGAGTGCCCACTCGACTCCCAGCTGCGTCGTGTTGTCGAGCGTGATCTCGGCAACCGTCACCTCGATGAGGGCTTCCCTCGTCGCCTGGTCCAGTGTCTCCAGGAGCTGGCGGACTTGACTGTACTCCTCCGCCGTGCCCTGGAAGATGATGGCGTTGCGCGCGAGATCGACGACGAGCCGTCGGGTCGCGATGATCGTGCGCTGCGCGGACGGAGGCGGTGCGGCAACCGAGCCGACGCCGGCCGGCGACGGCGGCGGAGCCGGCGAGGCCGCGGGCGTGGCTGACGCGCCAGCGCCGCCGACGGCACCGCCGGCGCTGGCGGGCAGCATTCCCTCGATCACCTGAGCCACGACCTGGGAGACCGCCTCGGCGTTGGTGTTCTTCACTTGATAGTAGAAGAGACGCTTCAACGGATCGGCCTGGCTCGGCTGATCGAGATCCCGGGTCCAGCCGACGACATGATCGAGCAGGGTCTGTTCGGTAGCGAAGACCAGCAGCGCGTTCGTCTGCTCGATCGGCAGCATGTTGATTGCCGCGGCCGGGAGCGCGCCCACCACCGAATTGTACCCTTCGATGCGAAGGACGTCGGTGAGCTTGAGGGCCAGGCGATCGACAGCCCAATAGACGGGCTCGATCCGTACGCTGCGCCGACCGGCGAGCCGCGGCTGATCGAGGAGCCGGACGGCCTCGAGCCCGGCACGGACGTCTTCCGGCAGGCCCATGACGAGCATCGCATTGAACTCGTTGAGCTGAATGATACGAAGCTTCTGTCCGTAGGCTTCGGTGAGCCAGCCCCTGAGCTCCGGCATCTTGACGTTCTTGACTTCGACATACTGGAAGACCGGACGGAGGTCGGTGGGAACTTCCGCCTGAGCGCGCGAGCGGAGAAGGCGCGGCGTCTGTTGAAGCAGCGCGTCGCTCGGTACGATCCGATAGAGCCTGTCAGTCTGCACGACTTCGATTCCGTAGGCGGCGAGGATCTGACGCACGATGGCGATGACTTCTGCCTGCTGCTTGGGACCGGCGGTCCTCAGCGTGACCAGGTCGTTGCGCTGGACGACGCGAGCGTCGATGTCGAAGGGCAGCTTCAGCGTCTCGCCGAAGACGGTATTTATGAATGCCGGGATCGGCATGTTCTCGACGCTGATTTCAGCTGCCGGGCCTCCGGGTGCGACGAGTGACGGTGCGGCCCCGGAGATACGCTCGACCGGCGCCGCCTGTCGGCCCGGTACGACCTTCGTGGTCCAGGCCTGGTCTCGTCTCGTTGTTTCGACGACGTCGGTCGCCGCCGGCGGACGAGCGTTGGGGAGGCTGATCTGCGGCACCGAGCCGACACGCAACGCGGTGCAAGCCGAGAGCGAGGTCAACAGTCCGGTGAGCAAGACGAGAAAGCGGGCCCGGCGGCCGATGGAGATCAGCAAGGAGCTAGACGTCATCCCTGGCCCGGCGAATAGAGGCGTAAGACACTGACCTGGTCTCCCCGTCGCAAATGGACTGTGTCGCCGGTGATGCGTTCGATCGTCCTGCCATCCGGCAGGCGATCCCCTACCGGAAGATAGCGCAGAATGGGGCGAGCGTTGGGCTGCGGCTGCACTAGTAGGATCACATGGCGCTCAGGTCCAGAACTCATGATCCCGGTAACCCGCCAATTGCCGGTCGGCGCCTCGGGCTGAGCCGCCGCGGCTTGGGCCGCCGGCGCCGCACCGGCCGCCGAAGCGCCCCAGGGTCGCCGCTGGGTCAGGATCGCCAAATCGGCGACGACGGTCGAGGGGGGTAGCGCTGCGGCAGGCGGCGGTTCGCCGCCTCTTGTTGCGGCGAGTTTTGCTTCCGTATCGGCCTGCATCCAGCCGAACACGCCCGCCGCCGCGATGATCAAGGCTCCCAGGGCGAGCAGGCGATACACGGCGGAGTCCATCAAGAAGTCGCTCCGGGCGATCGCGTGAAGGCCGTGATGACGGTGTCGACACGGGGCACGGGTGACTTCTGCACACGGAGCGTGGTCACGATCGTGACCCGCGGACCAGTGGAAATCCGCTTCAAGAACTCGATGAGCGCTTCGGGTGTGAAGTCGGCGGAGAGCTGGGCCGCGATCGGCTCGCTGCCCGGCGGGCCTTTGGTCGCGACCGAACGCTCGACGCGCACGGTCGGACGGCCGAGTCCGCTCTCGCGTGCCATGCGCAGCACCCACTCCTGAAAGTCGGCGCGGGCGATCGCTTCGGATTCGGCAGGCCATAGGCGCTGAAGGGCTCGATCGGCAAGAGCCTCCGAGGCGGCCTGTCGCTGCGGCCATTGCGGGTCCCTGGCGACCGCCTCGTAGCGGCGCCGTTCCTCGGCCAGCGAGCTGATCCTCGCCTCGAGGTCGCCGGTCTTGTCGAAAAGAAGGATCGTCACGTTGGCCCAAAGGATCACGCCGGCCGCAATGAGGCCGAGCCGGACCAGCCGACTGCTCTTGATCTCGGTGCCGACTCCGGACCGGGCGTTGCTCGCCATCCCTTGCAGCGATGAAAGGACGCTCATTTCGGGCGCACCTTGATGCGGATCAGCAGGTTCTTCCCGTCGGCTGAAGGATCGACCTGAGAAACCGTGAAATTCGGAACACCTTCGAGCTTGCGGATCAGAAACGAGCTGTCGATCGGCTGCGCCGGACTCGACATCGTGACCGTCAGGTCGCCGTCCTGGTAAATCCAGCCGGTCATCTCCATGCCGTTCGTCGGCAGCTGCTCGGCGACACGCGCCATCAGCGACAGCTGGTTGTCGCGACTCTCGAGCGCGAAGATCGCTTGGGCGCGCGCATTCGCGTTCAGGGTCTGGGTACGCGCGGTTTCGAGGGGTTTCGCTGTCGCCGCAAGGGCCGCGTTCGTCGCGGTCATGGACGAGACCGTTCGGCTGAGGTGAGTCACCTCGCCGAGTTGGTAGGCGGTAACGGCAAGAAAGATCACGGCGACGGCGGCCGCGAGCTGGCCAGTGGGGATGCCTTTCGCCGACCAGGCGAAGCCGCGCCTCGGCCACGGGCTGCGCACCCACGTCTCGGCGACCGGCACTGGCGGTTCGGTCTCCACGGCGTGCGGATCGAGGCCGGCGGCGCGCTGAAACCGTACCCAGTCGTCGTCCGGCGGAATCGCTGGCCACCAGCGACTCGCTACGAGCCGCTTGTCGCGCCAGACTTGGCCTTCGACTCCATCGAGACAGGAGACAATCCGAAGCCCTTCGGCCATCGGCGGGTGCAGCGCGGTCTCGGGTACGAAACGCAGCACGGCCGGATCCAGGCCGCCATCCTTCGCGGCCTTCTCCACGCGATCGCTGTCCCAGGTCCAGACGCCTGCGCCGTCATCGGAAAGATCGAACATCATTCCCGGACGTGCGTAGGGAGCCCATTCGAGCGCCTGCAGCTTGAGGGCATTCAGC
>CAZDGR010000178.1:0-8921 GCA_964504845.1 uncultured Rhizobium sp.
AGGGACAAACAGCCCTGGAAACCAGCTTGACCAAAAACACAGTCGCTCCCCCGCGTACGACGCGGGAGAGGGAACCAGAAGCGGGGGGAAACATGCAGGAACGTTCGGCCGGCGCGATCGCCGTCGCTCTCGGCGTCGTCGCCGTCGGTATCGTCGTCGGCTACGAGACCAGCCAGATCCCGATGTCGCCGGCCTATGCGAAGGTCGGGCCGAAGGCGTTTCCCACCATGGTCGCGGCGGGGCTGGTCCTACTCGGGCTCGTACTTTTCCTCCAGGCCTGGACGGGCGAATGGAAGGCGGAGGAAGAGGAGGCCTCGGGACCTCCTGACTGGCAGGCGCTCGGCTGGGTCGGATTCGGGCTCGCCGTCAACGTCGTGCTGATCGGCGTTCTGGGCTTCATCCTTTCCTCGACCGTATTGTTCTCCTCGGTCGCGCGGGGTTTCGGCAGCCGCAAGCCGCTCCGCGACGTAGGCATCGCCTTCGTCTTCTCCGCGGCCTGCTATCTCGGTTTCGCCAAGGTCCTCGGCATCAACATGGGCTCCGGCATCCTCGAGAGGTTCTTCTGATGGATACGCTGGCCCAGCTCGCTCAGGGCTTCGGCGTCGCGCTGACGCCGATGAACCTGGTGTGGTCCTTCACCGGCGTCGCCCTCGGTACCGCGATCGGCGTGCTGCCCGGCCTGGGCCCGGCGCTCACCATCGCGCTGCTGCTGCCGATCACCTACAAGGTCGATGCGACCGGCGCCTTCATCCTGTTCGCCGGCATCTACTACGGCGCCATGTATGGCGGCTCGACCACCTCGATCCTGCTGAACACGCCGGGCGAGAGCGCCACGATCATCACCTCGCTCGAAGGCAACAAGATGGCGAGGCGGGGCCGCGGCGGGGCGGCACTCGCGACCGCGGCGATCGGCTCCTTCGTCGCCGGCACCATCGGCACGATGGGCCTCACCTTCGTCGCCCCCGTCGTCGTCGAGTTCGCGCTCAGGTTCGGGCCGGCGGAGTACTTCTCGCTAATGATCCTGGCCTTCGTCACGGTCTCGGCGGTGCTCGGCAACTCGGCGATCCGCGGCCTGACCGCGCTGTTCTTCGGCATCTGGCTCGGCCTGATCGGCGTCGACCTGCAGACCGGGCAGGCACGCTTCACCTTCGGCGTGCTCGAGCTGCTCGACGGCATCAACGTGATCATCGTCGCGGTCGGCCTCTTCGCCGTCGGCGAGACGATCCATCTCGCCGCGCGCCATCGCTATGGCCAGGACGAGATCCTGCCGGTCAAGGACTCGCTCTGGATGACGCGCGAGGACTGGGGCCGCTCCTGGAAGGCCTGGCTTCGCGGTTCGGCGGTCGGTTTCCCGATCGGCGCGCTGCCGGCGGGCGGCGCCGAGGTGCCGACCTTCCTCTCCTACTACATGGAGAAGAAGCTCTCGAAGAAGCCGGAGGAGTTCGGCCACGGCGCGATCGAGGGCGTCGCCGGGCCCGAGGCCGCGAACAACGCGTCGGCTGCGGGCGTCCTGGTGCCGATGCTGACGCTGGGCCTTCCGACGTCGGCGACCGCGGCGATCATGCTGTCGGCGTTCCAGAGCTACGGCATCAATCCCGGCCCGCAGCTCCTGATGACCCAGTCGAACCTGGTCTGGGGCCTGATCGCCAGCCTCTACATCGGCAACGTGATGCTGCTGATCCTCAACCTGCCGCTGATCGGGCTGTGGGTGAAGATCCTGGCGATACCCGCGCCGCTGCTCTATGGCGGCATCCTGGTCTTCGCCACGATCGGCACCTACGGCATCAGCCAGTCGCCGATCGACCTCGTCCTGCTCTACGTGATCGGCGGCATCGGCTTCCTGATGCGGAAGTACGACTTCCCGACCGCGCCGGTGATCATCGGCATGATCCTGGGTCCGCTCGCCGAGCAGGAGTTCCGCCGGGCGATGACCATCGCCCAGGGCGACCTGACCGTGCTGGTCACGCGTCCGCTGTCGCTGACGCTTCTGATCCTTGCCGCCCTCGCGCTGGTCGGGCCACACGCCTATCGCTGGTGGGCGAAGGCGCGGTAGCCGTCACTCCGCCGGGTGAGGCCGGCGGGGATGCCCGGTCTCGCCGGCGGCCGCACGCCGTTCGGACTCGTCGACCATGCCGACGTGATGGCGGAACACCAGCTCGCCGCCCTTCCAGCCGCTGAACAGCAGCAGGAAGAACGCCAGGGTCGAAAGCAGCAACCCCCAGGGCATCACCGCCGCGAGAGCGCCGTAGCGCCAGCGCAGGTAGAAGCTGACGATAGACAGGACGGCCACGGTGCCGTTGGCGAGCATGTGCAGCCACGCATCGCGCAAGGCGCGGATGCGTTTGCTTCCGAAGAAGTCGACGAAGCCGACCACGGCAGCGAGCGTCGCAGTCACAATGCCGGCGCCGAGCAGCCACATGGCCGCGATTGCCCAGCCTTCACCCAGGGTTCGCCAGAAGACGAGGTCGCAGAAGAAGGTCGCGACCAGGAAACCGATAGGGAAGGGCACCAGCATCGGATGGATGGGATGCCCGCCGATCGCAGCGGAGCTGCGCGGGTAATCAGACATGGCTTGCTCCTCGGCCCCCAACCGAGGAACAGCCAAATCACGGGAAGGTTCCGGCTGCTAAGGGCTCAGGCTCGCTCGTCGACGTGCTCGACGGGCGGCTGGTCGCCCGGCTGGCCCTTGGCGACGCCGACCATCGCCGGGCGCAGCAGGCGGTCGTGCAGCACGTAGCCCGGCTGCATCACCTGGACCACGGTGCCCGGCAGCTTGCCGGTGTTCTCGGCCTCGAACATCGCCTGGTGCAGGTTGTAGTCGAAGCGCTCGCCTAAGGGCATGACCTTCTTGATGCCGTTCTTCTCGAAGGCGGCCAGCACCTCGCGTTCGGTCGCCTCCAGGCCGACCAGCAGCGCGTCCAGCACCTCGCTCGCCTTCCTGGCGTCCGCCGGCACCAGCTCGAGCGCACGGCGGAGATTGTCGGAGATCTGCAGCACGTCGCGGGCAAAGGCGGCGGCGCCGTAGCGGCGCGCCTCGTCGCGCTCGCGCTCGGCCCGGCGGCGGCCGTTCTCGGCCTCCGCGACCGCGCGAAGCAGCTGGTCCTTGACCTTCTTCAGCTCGGCCTCGAGCTCGGCCTCGCGGCTCAGCGGCATGTCGTTGGCCGGCTTCGGCTCGGTCTCGTTGTTCTCGTCGCTCATCAATCCAAATCCTCGTGCTTAGCTCTTCTTCAGCCTAGGAGCCGGCCCACCAGCTTCGCGGTGTAGTCGACCATCGGGATGATGCGCGCATAGTTCATCCGCATCGGCCCGACGACGCCGATCGCGCCGACGACGCGCTCGCGGCCGTTGGAGAAGGGGGCGACGATCATCGCGCAGCCTGCTACCTGAAATAGCTCGTTCTCGGCGCCGATAAAGATCTGGACGCCGTCGGCGATCGAGGTCGCGTCGATCAGCCGCAGCAGCGACTGCTTGGTCTCCAGCGCGTCGAACAGCGAGCGGATGCGCTCGAGGTCGCCGACGGCACTGACGTCGTCCAGCAGGTGGGCGCGGCCGCGGACGATCAGATGGCCGCCGTCGCTGCCGCTCCACGTCGCGACTCCGGCCTCGACCACGCGCTTGGTCAGCTCGTCGATCTGGGCGCGTTGCTGCTGGATCTCGGAAGTCACCTGGGTCCGGGCCTCGTCCAGCGTGCGGCCGGCGACGCGGGCGCTGAGGAAGTTGCTGGCCTCGGTCAGCATCGAGGGCGTGATTCCTGGCGGCAGCTCCAGCACCCGGTTCTCGACCAGGCCGCCATCGCTGACGATCACCACCAGCGCGCGTCCGGGGCCGAGCGGCACGAACTCGATGTGCTTGAGTGCCTTCTCGATCTTCGGCGAGTAGACGAGGCCGGCGCAGTGGGTGAGGCCGGACAGCGTCGCCGAGACCTGCTCCAGCACCTCGGGTAGGCTACGGCCGACCGCGGCGCATTGGCCGTCGATGCTGCGGCGCTCGTCCTCGGTCAGGCTGCCGATCTCGAGCAGGCCGTCGACGAACATGCGCAAGCCAGCCTCGGTCGGAAGGCGGCCGGCGGAAGTGTGCGGCGCGTAGAGCAGGCCGGCCTCTTCCAGGTCGGCCATCACGTTGCGGATCGTCGCCGGCGAGAGCTGGACGCCGAGCCGGCGCGAGATCGTGCGCGAGCCGACGGGCTCGCCGGTCTCGACGAAGGCCTCGACGACTCGCCGGAAGATCTCCCGGGATCTCTCGTTCAGCTCGACGATCATGGTTCTGCAAATCCTAGCAAGTACTTAGTGTCGCGCCAGCGGGGCGTCAACAAGGGGTGCGAAGCGGGAACGAAGCTGATAGGTTGCGCGCCGCCCCGCCCAGACCCAAGAGGCCTTATCATGCGACCCTCCGGTCGCGCGTCTGACCAGATGCGTCCCGTCGTCCTCGAGCCCCGATTTTCCAAGCACGCGGAGGGATCCTGCCTCGTCCGCTTCGGCGATACCCATGTTCTTTGCACCGCCTCGCTGGACGAGCGGGTGCCGCCGTTCCTGAAAGGCTCGGGCAAGGGGTGGGTCACCGCCGAATATGGGATGCTGCCACGCTCGACCAATACCCGGACCGACCGCGAAGCGGCCAAGGGCAAGCAGTCGGGCCGCACCCAGGAGATCCAGCGGCTGATCGGCCGGGCGCTCCGGGCGGTGACCGACTTGGGCAAGCTCGGCGAGCGCCAGGTCAAGATCGACTGCGACGTGATCCAGGCCGATGGCGGCACGCGGACTGCCGCGATTACCGGCTCCTATGTCGCGCTCTACCAGTGCTTCGAGCACATGAAGAAGCTGAAGATGATCCCGGCGGTGCCGCTGGTGGATTCGGTCGCCGCGGTCTCCTGTGGCGTCTTCGGCGGCGAACCGGTGCTCGATCTCGACTACAGCGAAGACTCGGCCGCCGAGACCGACGCCAATTTCGTGCTGACCGGCGCGGGCAGCCTGATCGAGGTTCAGGCGACGGCCGAGGGCGCGCCTTTCGCCGAGACCGAGCTGATCCGCATGCTGACGCTGGCCCGAAGCGGCGTCACCCATCTCGCCCGGCTGCAGAAGAAGGCACTCGGCCTCGTCTGATGGCGATCGAGGTCCGCCAGCTCAGGCCGGGCGACGACCTCCAGCTCTCCGACTTCCTCGAGAGCCGGGCCGACAGCTCGATGTTCCTGAGGAACAACCTCAGGCGCTCCGGGCTCGAAGACACCGGTCTCGCCTATAGCGGGACCTATGTCGCCGCCCTGGAGAAGGGGCGGATCGAGGCCGTCGCCGCGCTCTACTGGAGCGGCACGCTGATGGTGCAGGCGCCCTACCATCTGGGGCCGATCCTCCAGCGTCTCACCCGGCTCGCGCCCCGGCAGGTGCGGGGTATCCTCGGTCCGTTGTCGCAGACCGACGAGGCAAGACAGCTTCTCGGCATGACGAAGACGCCGGTGCTGAAGGCGAGCCGCGAGGACCTGTTCGCGCTTCACCTCGACAGCATCGAGATGCCCGAGCACCTGGCCGAAGGGCGGTGGACCTCTCGCCGTCCGCGCCGGAGCGAGCTCGCCGGGCTGGTCGACTGGCGCTTGCTGAGCGTGACGGAGACGGGGGCCGCCGCTCAGCCGGACGAGCGCACCCGTGGCGATGCCGAAGAGGTCATCCGCAACCTGGATCGCGACGGCGCGCTCTGGGTGCTGGAGGTCGACGGCCGCATCGTCTCGATGAACAGCTACAACGCGACGATGCCGGACATGGTGCAGATCGGCGGCGTCTTCACGCCGACGGATCTTCGTGGACTGGGCTTCGCACGTGCTTGCGTCGCGGGTTCCCTGGCGTCCGCGCGCCATGCCGGGATCAAACGCTCGGTCCTGTTCACACCGAAGGAGAACGCCTCGGCCCAGGCCGCCTACCGCGCCATCGGCTTTCGCGTCGTCGGCGACTACGGCATCGTCATGTTCGAGTGAGGAAATGGCCCGACGCTTCGAAGAACCCAAGCTGGTCCTGGCGACCCACAATCCCGGCAAGGTCGGAGAGCTGGTCGAGCTGCTCGCGCCCTGGGGCGTCGAGGTCGTCTCGGCCGGCGCACTCGGATTAGCCGAGCCCGAGGAGACCGGCGAGACCTTCGTCGACAACGCGCTTCTGAAGGCGCGCGCGGCGATGGAAGCCACGGGCCTGCCCGCGCTCGCCGACGATTCCGGACTCGCCGTTTCCGGCCTCGACGGTCGTCCCGGCGTACACACCGCCGACTGGGCCGGGAGCCCGCGCGACTTCACCCGCGCGATGCGCCGTGTGCAGCAAGAGCTTGGCAGGAATCCCGATCGCAGCGCCGCCTTCATGTCGACCTTGGCGCTGATCTGGCCCGACGGGCATCACGAGATATTCGAGGGCAAGGTCGAGGGCGAGCTGGTGTGGCCGCCGAGAGGCGAGATCGGCTGGGGCTACGACCCGATGTTCGCGCCTGAAGGCAGTCCCCGCACCTATGGCGAGATGTCGGCCGAGGAGAAGCACAGCACCAGCCATCGCGCTCGCGCGCTCCGCAAGCTGGTCGCCGCCTGCTTCGAAGGTCGATGAGCGATACTGGTTTCGGTCTCTACGTCCATTGGCCGTTCTGCCGGTCGAAATGCCCTTATTGCGACTTCAACAGCCATGTGTCCGACGGCATCGACCAGGCGCGTTGGCGACGTGCGCTGCTGGCCGAGCTCGACTGGTGGATCGACCGGGCCGACAAGCGAATGCTGACCAGCATCTTCTTCGGCGGCGGCACGCCGTCGCTGATGGATCCGGAGACCGTGGCCCAGGTGATCGAGCGGGCAGGGACGCGCCTCGGGTTCGCCGGCACGCCGGAGATCACGCTGGAGGCCAATCCGACCAGCGTCGAGGCGGATCGCTTCGCCGCCTACAGACAGGCCGGCGTCAATCGCGTCTCCCTCGGCGTGCAGGCGCTGAACCAGGCGGATCTCGCATTCCTCGGCCGCCAGCATGGGCCCGACGAGGCGCTGGCGGCGGTTGCGACCGCCGCGCGTCACTTCCCGCGCTTCAGCTTCGACCTGATCTATGCGCGGCCCGGCCAGTCGGTCGCGGACTGGCGCGAGGAGCTGAAGCGGGCGCTCGGTCACGCCGGCGCACATCTTTCCGTCTACCAGCTGACGATCGAGCCCGGCACGCAGTTCCAGACCCGTTTCCAGCGGGGCGAGATCGCGATCCCCGACGAAGATCTTGCGGCCGACCTCTACGAGGCAACCCAGGAGATCCTTGAAGCGGCAGGGATGCCGGCCTACGAGATCTCGAACCATGCGCGTCCCGGCGAAGAGTCGCGCCACAACCTGACCTATTGGCGGATGGAGCCCTATCTCGGGATCGGCCCCGGTGCCCATGGCCGCGTCCGACGCGACGGGACCTGGCACGCGACCCGCCAGGCGCGGGCGCCGGAGACCTGGCTCCAGTCGGTCGAGACGGCGGGGCATGGAACCGCCGAGGAGACGGTCCTCGACCTCGAGGAGCGCCGGCGCGAAATCCTGATGATGGGGCTGAGGCTTGCCGAGGGCGTACCCTACGGCCGGCTCGACCGGCTGCCCCCGGTCGACCGCCGGGCGGCTCTGGTGGAGGAGGGGTATCTCGTCGATGACGGCCAAGTCCTTGCCGCGACTGCGGCAGGACGGCAACGGCTGAACGGGCTTCTGGCCTATCTGCTGGGGTAACCCACGCAAAACGGACAGTTGCAGGGGCTAGGGGTTGTGTCGTAAATCGGCACCAACTGTGACTATTCTGCATCTATGACCGACGCATCGACCGGATACCCCGCCAGTCTCTGGCGGCGGCTCGAGGCCTGGGCCGAGCGGGTGGCGCTCGCGCGCAAGCTGGCGGTGCTCCTGGCCCTGGCGTCGGTCGCCTCGGCCATCGCGACATATCTCACCTTCTCCGGTATCGAAGCGCTGCCGCGCGAACCGAAGCCGGTCCTCCTGCTGCTGACCCTGGATGTGGTCCTGCTGCTGCTGCTGGCGGGCTTGGTTGCGCGCCGGCTGGTCGGCCTCTGGGCCGAGCGCCATCGCGACGGTACCGGCACCGGCCTGCACCGCCGGCTGGCGCTGCTGTTCAGCTTCGTGGCCTTGGCCCCGACCCTGGTGGTCACGGTCTTCGCCGCGCTCTTCCTGCATCTCGGCATCCAGAGCTGGTTCGACGATGTCGTCCGCAAGGCGGTCAACGAGAGCCACGCGGTCGCGCGCCTCTATCTCGAGGAACACCAGAAGAGCATCCGCGGCGACGTGCTGCTGATGGCGCAGAACATCGCACGCGAAGCGCCCGTGGTGATGAACAGCCCGCAGCGCTTCAACGCGCTGCTGACCGCCTGGGCCGGATCGAGGTCGCTGTCCGAGGCGGTGGTGTTCACCGAGGCCGGGTCGATCCTGGCGCGCGCCGGGCTCACCTTCGCCCTCGAGCTCGAGCCGCTGTCCGAAGACCTGCTCAACCGCGCGTCGGAGGGCGAGGTCGTCGTCTTCTCCAGCGAGAACGAGGACCGGGTGCGCGCGGTGGTCCAGCTCGACCGCTTCATCGGTGCCTATCTGATGATCGGCCGCGTCGTCGACGCGACCGCGCTCGCCTATGCCGAGCGCACGCGCCGCGCGGTGGAGGCCTATCAGAACATCGAGACCCGCGCCGCCGGACTGCAGTTCAGCTTCATCATCTGGTTCGCGGCGGTGGCGTTGCTGCTGTTGCTCTCGGCGATCTGGCTCGGTCTCACCTTTGCCAACCAGCTGGCGCGGCCGATCACCGGCATGGCCAGGGTCGCGGAGCGGGTGCGTGCCGGCGATCTCGGTGCGCGCGTCGAGGAGCGCCCGGCCGGAGACGAGATCGGCGTGCTGGCCCAGGCCTTCAACCGCATGACCGAGCAGATCGAGGCCCAGCGCGGCGACCTGATGGAGGCGA
>CAZDGR010000179.1:0-8881 GCA_964504845.1 uncultured Rhizobium sp.
TGACCGGCCTCTCGCGTCTGCGCGAGAAGCTGCCGCCGCTGCTGGCAGCCGAGCTCAGCCGGCACCTCGAAGGGCTCAAGGAGCGCGAGGCGGAGATGGCCGCCGCCGATGCCAGGCTGGCGACGGCGTTGAGCCAGCTTCATGCGGACGCGCTCGATCTCCGCGTCGTGCCGGTCGAGACGGTGCTCGCGCATCTGCCGCGGGTGACGCGCGAGCTGGCGCAGCGTCAGGGCAAGGCCGTTCGCATCCGGCTCAAGGGCCGAGACGTGCGGATCGACAAGAGCGTGGTGCAGCAGCTGCTCGATCCGCTGATGCACATGATGCGGAATGCGGTCGATCACGGCATCGAGACGCCTCAGGCCCGCGCCGCCGCCGGCAAGAGCCAGACCGCGACGATCACGCTGCGCGCACGTCAGCGCGCGAGCGAATTCCGACTCGAGGTCTCCGACGACGGCCGCGGCCTCGATGCCGAGGCGATCCGGCTCAAGGCGGTGGCGCGCGGCCTCGTCGACGAGGCCGCGAGCCGCAGCATGTCGCCCGACCGCATCTACCGCTTCGTCTTCGCGCCGGGCTTCTCGACCGCGGCGGCGGTCACCGAAACCTCCGGGCGCGGCGTCGGCATGGACGTCGTCATGCATACCGTGACCCGGCTCGGCGGCCGCGTCGACATCCGGACCGAGGCCGGCGCCGGCACCAGCTTCATCCTGCGGTTGCCGCTTTCGGCGGCGGTGCTGCCGGCGCTCCTGGTCGAGATCGCCGGCCAGACCTTCGCGATACCGGAGCGCAACATCGTCGCGGTCGAGGAGATCGACGGCGACCGCCTGCGCCAAGCCGGCGGACGGCGCGTGCTGCTGCGCGGCAACGTCGCGCTGCCGCTGCATGGCCTCGCCGGCCTTCTCGGCATGGGGCAGGCGCGCGGCGGCGGCCATGCGGTCGTCGTCGCCAGCGGCGAGGCGTCGATCGCGATCGAGGTCGACCGTCTGCTTCGCCGCCAGGAGCTTCTGCTGCGCGACCTGCATCCGGCGCTGGCGGCGTTGCCGGGTGTCGGCGGCGCGGCGCTGCTCGGCGACGGCAGCCCGATCCTCGTGCTCGATGCCGACGCGCTCATCGACCTTGCCCGCTCCGGAGGGCGCCGGCGCGAGAGCCGGACCGAGGCCGCATCGTGAGCATGCACCTGCGCGGAAGGATCGGGATCTACCAGGTCCTGATTCCCGCCGGCTCGGTGCTCGACGTCTGGACCAGCGAGAAGTTCCCGGACGAGGCGCCGGCCTGGCGCGGCCGCGCCGTTCCCTATGTCGACGGCCGCGCGCTGCTCGGCGAGCCGGCGGGAAAGCGGGCCGCTGCCCTGCTCGCCTACGGCGAGGCCGTCGACGACGCGAAGCTCGTCATTCTCGGTCTGGACGAGGTGCTGGGATCGGTGTCGGTCGCAGCCGAGATGCTGCGGCCGTTCCCGCAGAGCCTCGCCGACGCGCATCGCCTGTTCGACGGCATCGCGGCCCTGCCCGGCACGTCGACGAACCTGCTTAGGCTGCGCACGGGTCTCGACCTCGCCGCGCTCGCCGAGATCAGGGTTACTCCGACGCCGTCATTTGCTTGATGCGCATCGCGAGCTGCTGGAAATCCGGCGGCGGCAGCCCGGCGGCCGAATGGATGACCTCGAGCAGCTGACGGCCGCGCTTGGGCTTGAGATCCATGCTGATCGCGCCCGACGGCTTCGGGATCACCTCGAAGGCGCCGAGCATGCGCGCCTTCTGGGCGGCCTCCGATCCGATCTGCGCGACCGAGGAAAGGATGATGACCTTCGCCCGGCTGAACAGCTTCAAGCGCTTCATCGCCTCGAGGCCGTCCATCTTCGGCATCTCGATGTCGAGGATGATGATGTCGGGCTTGGCGGTCATCGCCATGGCGACGGCGGAGACGCCGTCCGCAGCCTCGCCGATGACGTTGAAGGCCTCGTCGACGCCGATGATCTGCTTGACCAAGGTGCGCATGAACGACGAATCGTCGACGACGAGAACGGTCTTACGTCCGTCGGACATCTTCCCCACCGAAACGAGGCGTACCCCTACCAATCATCCGCCGGGACAGATCCAAGTCAAGCGGAGAGGCTCCCTCAGCGGTCTCCGGCGGCCTCGATGTCCTCGATTTCCTCATCGGAAAGGCCGAGATGGTGACCGATCTCGTGGATCAGCACATGCTCGACCAGGGCGTCGATGGCGACGTCGCCGCGCTCGGCCCATTCGTCGAGAATCGGCCGGCGGTAGAGGTGGACGCGCGACTGGGCGGTGTCGCCGGCGGTGCGCTCGGTCAGGTCGATGCCGTCGTAGAGGCCGGTCAGCTCGAACGGGTCCTCGATCCCCATCGACTTCAGGACCTCCTCGTCGGCGAAGTCCTGGACATGGAAGACGATGTCGCCGGCCATCTGGCGGAACGGCGCCGGCAGCCGCCCGTAGGCCTCCTCGGCGATCTGGGCGAGCTCGTCCAGGCTCGGGGCGGCGCGTCCGGTCCAGTCCTTCATCGGCAACCCGGGTAGGTCATGGCGTGTTGCGATAGCGGGCGGTAACGTCGGATGCAAGCATCCGAGGAGGGAATATGCGTCCGAAGAAGCTCGAAGGGGCGGCGCGCGCCGCCGCGCTCAAGCTGCTGGACGGCTGGACCGAGGTGAAGGGCCGCGACGCGATCCACAAGACCTTCAAGTTCCCGGACTTCAATGCCGCCTTCGCCTTCATGACCCGAGTCGCGCTCAAGGCCGAGCAGCTCGACCACCATCCGGAATGGTCGAACGTCTACAACAAGGTCGATATCACGCTCTCGACCCACGACGCCGGCGGCGTGACCGAGCTCGACGCGGCGCTCGCCAAGTTCATCGACGATCTCGATAGGCTTCCGAACTAGAAGCTCACTTCGGCTGCATCCGGAGCGCGCCGTCGAGCCGGATGGTCTCGCCGTTCAGCATCGGGTTGTCGATGATCGCCAGCACCAGCTTCGCGTATTCCTCGGGCGCGCCGAAGCGGGTCGGGAACGGCACCGTCGCTGCCAGCGCGTCCTGCACCGGCTGCGGCATATTGAGCAGCAGCGGCGTTCCGAACAGCCCTGGCGCGATCGTGCAGACGCGGATGCCGGAACGGGCGAACTCGCGTGCCGCCGGCAAGGTGAGCGCCGCGACGCCGCCCTTGGATGCCGCGTAAGCGGCCTGGCCGATCTGGCCTTCAAACGCGGCGACCGAGGCGGTGGTGACGACGACGCCGCGCTCGCCGTCCTCCAGCGCCGGAAGCTGCGAGGCGCCAGCAGCCAGCAGCCGCATGATGTTGAAGGTGCCGATCAGGTTGACCTCGATCACGCGGCGGAAGTCGGCCAGCGCCAGCGGACCCTCGCGGCCGACGATGCGGGCCGCCGGCGCGATGCCGGCACAGGCGACCGCGACGCGCGCCGGGCCCTGTGCCTTCGCGGCTTCCGCGACCGCCGCCTCGGTCGATGCCGCGTCCGACACGTCGCAGGCGAGCGCGATCCCGCCGATCTCCTTCGCGACGGCCTCCGCGGCCGCCTTGTTCACGTCGAACACCGCGACCTTGGCGCCCGCCTTCGCCAGCGCCTTCGCGGTCGCAGCCCCCAGGCCCGAGCCGCCGCCGGTGACGATCGCCGAATGTCCCTGAAGCTTCATGGTGTCTTCTTTCGCGTCTTGCGTTGATGCTTGAAGGCGGGCGTCGATGCTTCACTCGCCGCGCGGGCATGCGGCTTGGCGCTCGCGGTCTCGTGATCCATATACGCCCGCAGTACGTCATTGATACGTGTCTGGTAGCGCGGCCCGTCCTTGCGGAAGAAGGTCAGCACATCCTGGTCGAGCTTGATGCTGATCTGCTCCTTGTTCAGGTGTGCCCGCCTGGCCCTGGCGAACCACGCCTCATCGGCGATCGGCGCCGCATCGGGATCGGAGGCAACCGCAGCCTCGATCTCCGCGTCGGTCAGCGCATTGACGCGCTTCCAGTCGGTCCTGTCTTTCAGGGGACGCAGCGACCCATCCGACGCGATCTTGTGGAACTTACCGTCGATCAGTTTGACTCGAGTAATACGTTCGCGCTTCACGGCTCGTTGCCCTTCGGGCGGAGATGATCCGGATGACGTCACGGCGACGCTCTACATAAACGACATACAGCAAACCGGCAGGTGCCATTGCAATCAGCTGCCATCGTTCCTCATTGCCGACGTACTCTGGCGCCTCGATCCGATATGGATCTGCGAATGCACCGTCGAGGCCGTTGAAATCGACTCCGTGCTTGCGCTTGTTGGCGACGCGCTTGCTCTCGTCCCACTCGAAGTCCATTCGGTGGCCTCAGGCTGCGCATATACAATAGTATATACGACTCTGACATTCAAGCGAAGCGGAGAACCTATTCCTCAAGCTCGACCAGGCTGGCGCCTTCCTCGACCTGCTCGCCGGCGGCGTAGCCGACCTGGGCGATCTTGCCGGCGCGGGGCGCCTTGACCGTGTGCTCCATCTTCATGGCCTCGAGCACGACCAGCGGCTGGCCCTTCTCGACCGCGTCGCCGGGCTTCACCAGCACCTGCACCAGCTTGCCCGGCATCGGCGCGGTCAAGCGACCGGCCGCACCGGCGTCGCCGACGGCGCGTCGCGTCGGATCGGCGAAGACGAGCCGATGGCTGGCGCCGTCGTCGAACACGGTCGCCTCGTCGCCTTGGAAGACGACGCTCGCCTGGAGCGCAGCGCCATCGAGCGACGCGGCGAGGCACGAGCCGTCGACCGTCGCCGAAGCGGCGATCGATCCGCCGGGAAGATCGAGGCGATACCCGTCGGCGCCGAAATGCGCCGTGACCTCGACGAGGCGTTCGCCGTCCTGCCATCTGAGGCGCGCCAGCCCCTCGTCGTTGAGACGCCAGCCGCGGCTGGTCGCCCAGGGCGAATGCGGGTCGGTCGTGCGTGCGGTCGCCGCCGCACGGGAAATCGCATCGAGCTTCGCCAGCGTTGCGAGCGCGAGCACGCGGTCGGATGCGGGCCGCTCCTTCGGCACCACCTCGTCGCCGTAGCGGCCGAGGAAGCCGGTGTCGACCTCGCCGCGGACGAAGGCCGGATGCTCGGCCAGCCGCTTGAGGAAAGCGGCATTGGTGCCGAGGCCGACGACTTCAACCTCAGCCATCGCCTGGGCGAGGCGCCGCGCGCAGGCCTCGCGGTTCCCGGCATGGACGATCACCTTGGCGATCATCGGATCGTAGTGGATGCCGATCGTATCGCCCTGGGTCACGCCGGTGTCGATGCGGACATCGCCCGAGGTTTCCGGGAAGCGGAGATGATGCAAGGTGCCGGTCTGCGGCAGGAAGTCCTTCGACGGATCCTCGGCGTAGAGGCGCACTTCCATCGCGTGGCCGTCGAGCGGGATCTGCTCCTGGCGGAGCGGCAGCGTCTCGCCGGAAGCGACGCGGAGCTGCCACTCGACCAGGTCCTGGCCGGTGATCATCTCGGTCACCGGATGCTCGACCTGGAGACGGGTGTTCATCTCCATGAAGTAGAAGCGCTCGCCCTCGGCGATGAACTCGACCGTGCCGGCGCCGCGATATCCGACCGCGCGCGCGGCGGCGGCGGCGGCCTCGCCCATCTCGTTCCGGCGCGCTGCCGTCATGCCCGGTGCCGGCGCCTCCTCGATCACCTTCTGGTGACGGCGCTGGATCGAGCAGTCGCGTTCATGCAGGTAGACCGCGTTGCCGTGACTGTCGGCGAAGACCTGGATCTCTATGTGGCGCGGCCGCGTCAGGTACTTCTCGATCAGCACCCGGTCGTCGCCGAAGGACGATGCCGCCTCGCGCCTTGCAGACGCCAGCGACGATGCGAAATCGCTCTCGCGCTCGACGATCCGCATGCCCTTGCCGCCGCCGCCGGCCGACGCCTTGATCAGTACCGGATAGCCGATGCGCGTGGCCTCTCCGGCAAGCTTCGTCTCGGCCTGGTCGTCGCCGTGATACCCGGGCACAAGCGGCACCCTGGTCTTCTCGAGCAGCGCCTTGGCGGCGGACTTGGAGCCCATCGCACGGATCGCCGATGCCGGCGGGCCGACGAAGACGATGTTCGCCTTGGTGCAGGCCTCGGCGAAGCCGGCGTTCTCCGAGAGGAAGCCGTAACCCGGATGGATCGCCTCGGCTCCCGACTTCTTCGCCGCCTCGATGATGCGGTCGATCCTGAGATAGCTCTCGCGCGCCGCCGCCGGGCCGATCGGGTACGCCTCGTCGGCGGTACGCACGTGCTGCGCCTCGCGATCGGCCTCGGAGTACACGGCGACGGTGCGGAGCCCGAGACGCTTCGCTGTCCGGATCACGCGGCAGGCGATCTCGCCTCGGTTGGCGATCAGCAGGCTCTTCAGCATCAGGCGGCTTCGAGCGCCGGCAGCGCTTCGAGGATGCCGAGCTGCAGGTGATAGCCGGTCGATCCCGGCATCGCCGGGTTCACGACGTTGAGCCGCCGGTCCAGATGCTCGTTCCAGCGCCCGTCCTCCTTGAGGTAGCGGTCGAACAGGAAACGGACGTGGCGGATGAGCTCGAGCTTGAGATGCGGGCGCTGGGCGTAGGCCTTCAGGCACTCGGTCAGCGGCCAGATGCGCTTCCTGTCGTTCATGACGCGGCCGTAGCGGTCGACCTCGTCGTAGACGCCGCCATACTGTGCGTCGAGGCCGTGGGCGCGCGCGAAGTCGAACAGCTTGTCGGCGACTCCCTTCGCATCCGGTCGGTCGAACCGCCTGGCGAAGCGCTCCAGCAGCCACGCCCACTCGAAGTGATGTCCGGGCTCGACGATGTGGCCGCGCTGCGGATCGGGCGACCAGTCGGCGGCGAAGTACTCGCCCAAGGTCGTGCCGTCGAAGAACTTCGAGAGGAAGAGATCGACGATCTTGTTGCCTTCCTCGCGATAGACCGGGGCCGGGGCCGCCTCGTCGAGCGACAGCAGGCCTTCCAGCATATGCATGTGCGGATTCTGCAGGTGCGGGCCGGGAAGGATGTTCCAGGCCTCGTCGGCGGCGACGTGGAAGCCGCCGGCACGCCCGTCATGCAGCTTGAGCTTGATGACCTCGAGCGTGTCCTCGGCGGCGGTGAGCGCGGTCACGTCCTTGGTCGCGCGATGATAGTAGCCGAGGGCGAACAGCACGAAGGCGTGGCCGTAGAAGTCCTTGCGGCCGTCGAGCTTCTGGCCGTCCGGCGTCACGGTGAAGAACCAGCCGCCGTTCCGCTTGTCGCGGTAGGTGCGCATCAGGAAGGCATAGGCCTCGCGTGCCGCGCGCTCGTTCTCGCCGCGCTGGCCCAGGAGGCAGGCATGGCTGTAGCAGTAGATCTGGCGGCACTGCACCAGCAGGCGCTTGTATCCCAGCTCGATCGGCTCGAGGTCCTGGTTCAGGCGCTCGTGGAAGCCGCCGTGCTTCGCATCCCAGCCGTGGGTACGCCAGATCGGAAGGTGCTTGTCGAACAGCCAGGTCCGGGCGCGTCGGGCGAGGGCGGGATCGGAGGTCATCCGCGCACCCAGCCCGGCTTGCGCTTCTCGAGGAAGGACTGGAGGCCCTCGATGCCCTCGGGCGATGCGCGGCGCTTGGCGATGCGGGATGCCGTGTCGCGCATCAGCGCCTCGTCGACCGCGCGGTAGGTCACGTCGCGGACCAGCTGCTTCGACGCGGCCTGGGCCTCGGGGCCGCCGAGCAGGAACTCGGAGACGATCCTCTCGACCGCGGCATCCAGCCCCTCGGCCGGTACCACCTCGTGGACGAGGCCGAGGCGCCCGGCCTCGGTCGCCTCGAAGACCTCGCCCGAGATCGCATAACGGCGCATCTGGCGCGGACCGATCGCGGCGGCGACGTAGGGACCGATGGTCGCCGGCGCCAGCCCGATCTTCACTTCCGAGAGCGAGAACCTGGTGCCTTCGGCGGCGATCGCCACGTCGCAGCACGAGACCAGCCCGATGCCGCCGGCGAAGGCGGCGCCCTGGATCCGGCCGATCACCGGCTTCGGCAGGATGTCCAGGGTCTTCAGCATCACCGCCAGGCGATAGGCGTCCTCCTGGTTCTCCTTCTCGGAGAGCGTACCCTGCTTTCGCATCCAGTTGAGATCGCCGCCGGCGCAGAACGCCTTGCCGGCTCCCGCCAGAACCATCAGGCGCACCTTGGGATCGGTCGCCACCCGCTCGAAGGACGAACGCAGCTCCTCGATCAGCGCCTCGTTGAAGGCGTTGCGGATGTCCGGGCGGTTCAGCGTGACGGTGGCGACGCCGCGCGCGTCGGTCGAGAGCAGGACGGTTGCTTCGCTCAAGTCCGCCTCACATCCTGAAGACGCCGAAGCGCGTGTCAGAGATCGGCGCATTCAGCGCGGCCGAGATGCCGAGGCCGAGCGCCATCCGCGTGTCCACGGGGTCGATCACGCCGTCGTCCCAGAGCCGCGCGCTGGCGTAGTAGGGATGGCCCTGGGTCTCGTACTGGCTTCGGATCGGTGCCTTGAACGCCTCTTCCTCGGATGCCGGCCACGCGCCGCCCCTGGCCTCGATGTTGTCGCGGCGCACCTGCGCCAGAACGGCGGCGGCCTGCTCGCCGCCCATCACCGAGATGCGCGCGTTCGGCCACATCCAGAGCAGGCGCGGCTGGAAGGCGCGGCCGCACATGCCGTAGTTGCCGGCGCCGAAGCTGCCGCCGATCAGCACGGTGAACTTCGGCACCTGGGCGCAGCTGACCGCCGTCACCAGCTTGGCGCCGTCCTTGGCGATGCCGCCGGACTCGTACTTGCGCCCGACCATGAAGCCCGAGATGTTCTGCAGGAACAGAAGCGGGATCTTCCGCTGGCAGCAGAGCTCGATGAAGTGCGCGCCCTTCAGCGCCGACTCCGAGAACAGGATGCCGTTGTTGGC
>CAZDGR010000180.1:0-8855 GCA_964504845.1 uncultured Rhizobium sp.
GGTTGGCGCCGCGGAGATCGGCGCGGTCGAAGCTGGAGCGGGTGAAGTCGGCGTCGGCGGCGCTGGCGCAGAACAGGTCCGCCATCGAGAAGTTGGTGTCGATGAACTGGCTCTCGGAGAAGTTGGCGCCGGAGAGCACCGCCTCGCGCAGGTTCAGCGCGGCGAACTTCAGCTTCGAGAAGTCGACTTCCTTGAGGACCAGGCGCTTGCCGCCGGGCTGGCCGTGGACGAACGCCTCATGGGCCGAGAACAGGCCGAGCGCCTTGTTGTGCCGGTCGCGGTCGACGAGGTCCCTGGCCATCGGCTGTCACTCTAGAGCATCGCCGAAGCGGGCTGGATCCATTCTAGGGTTAACGCGCAACAAATCGTAAGACCCCCCACCAAATTGCGCCAGAGGCCCGGCCGGCCTAGGATTTCGGCCACACCGACACCCCTGGGGAGGACCCCTGTGAAACGCCTCGCCGTCTCGCTCGCGCTCGCCGCCTGCCTCGCCGCTCCCGCGTCCGCTCAGCAGCTCCGCATCGGGCTGCAGGAGGACCCGGACATCCTGGACGGCGCCAAGAACTGGACCTTCGTCGGCCGCCTGGTGATGCAGGCGCTCTGCGACAAGCTGGTCGACATCGACACCAAGGCCAGCATCGTCCCCATGCTCGCGACCAGCTGGACCGCGACCGAGGACGGCCGCGTGCTGACCCTGACCTTGCGCGAGGATGCGACCTTCCACGACGGCGAGAAGGTCGATGCCGCCGCGGTCAAGTTCTCGCTCGACCGCGCGCTCACGCTCCCCGACAGCCGGCGGAAGTCCGAGATCGCCGCGATCCAGGCGGTCGAGGCCAGGGACGCGAAGACCGTCCGCATCGAGATGAAGCAGGCGTTCTCGCCGCTGCTCGCGCAATTCGCCGACCGCGCCGGCATCATTCACTCACCCAAAGCGGTTGCGGCGATCGGCAACGACCAGTTCGGCACCAAGCCGGTCTGCGCCGGCCCCTACAGGTTCGTCGAGCGCGTGGCGCAGGACCGCATCGTCATGGAGCGGTTCGAGGGCTACCGCGACAAGGACAAGTTCCCGCCCGGCCGCATCGTGTTCCTTCCGGTGCCCGACACCACGGTCCGCTTCGCCAATCTGCGCTCCGGCCAGCTCGACATGATCGAGCGCATGTCGCCGAACGACGTGCCCGCCGCCAAGGCCGACGCCAAGCTGGGATTCGCGCAGGCGACGAGCCTGGGCTACCAGGGCCTCACCTTCAACATCGCCAACGGCGACAAGGCGAAGGGTCCGTTCGGCGCGAATGCGAAGCTGCGCGCCGCGCTCGATGCCTCGATCGACCGCGAGACGCTGGTGCAGGTGGTCTCGGGCGGCATCTTCACGCCGGGCAACCAGCCGCTGCCGCCGTCGAGCCCGTTCTACGTCTCCGACCTTCCGGTGCCGAAGCGCGACCTCGCCAAGGCGCGCCAGCTGGTGCGGGAGTCGGGCGTCGCCAACCCGGGCTTCACGATGCTGACGCCCAACACCGACATCGCCAAGCAGGCGATGGAGATCATCCAGGCGATGGCGAAGGAAGCCGGCATCGACATCAGGCTTCAGCTGATCGAGTTCGTGACGATGCTCGAGCAGACGCGCGCCGGGAACTTCGAGGCCGACTATGTCGGCTGGTCGGGCCGCATCGATCCGGACGGCAACATCGCCAACCTGCTCTCGTGCAAGTCGGCCGGCAACGACGGCCGCTACTGCAACCAGGAAGTGGAGGAGCTGCTCCAGCAGGCCCAGCTCTCGGTCGATCCGGCGGTCCGCAAGAAGAGCTACGACCCGGCGATCCGCCAGATCCTCGCCGACAAGCCGATCATCTATCTCTGGCACGGCACCTGGCTCTACGCCTTCGACGCTCGCCTCAAGGGCTTCGTCGCCTACCCCGACGGCATCGTCAGGCTCAACGGCGTGACGTTGAACAAGAGCTGAAGAGCCTAGAGCCGCCCTTTTTCGTGCCCCCTCTCCCGCGCGCCAGCGCGGGGGAGGGGGATACGAAGGCTACTCTTACTCGTCTGCTCCCTACTTCTTCTGCGCCGCCCGGTTCGCTTCGAGCTTTTCGTCGACCAGCTTCACGGTCGCATCGACGACCGGGTTCGACTTGCCCTTCTGCTTGGCGATCGCCTGCACCAGACGATCGACGCGCTCGATGTTGGGCGCGCCGGCGAAGAGCGCGCGGGCGGCCGATGACGGGCGCGAAAGGCCCTGGGCCGCCGCCGCGTACTTCTCGAACGGCACCAGGTCCTCGCGCGAGGAGCCCAGCTCGACGCAGAGATCGACGACCCAGTTGTAGACCGACCTCGACGCCTCGATGTCGGTGTGCACCGCGTCCTTGATCGCGCGCGGGCCGTCCTTGGTGACGCAGCGGTAGTTGCCGGTCAGCAGCATCGCCCATTTCGCCAGCGGCACGAAGATGGAGTCGTGCGTCTTCAGCTTCACCGGCAGCTCGACCTTGGTGCCGTCGCCGACGTCGAAGCGGATCGCCTCGATGTCGGCCTCGATGTCGCGGAGGATCTGGGTCGACTTGTCACTATCGAAGCGCGCCGCCTTGAAGTTGGTCGGCAGCGTCACCTGCAGCACGTTGACCGGCTCCTCCGGCGGGCGGAAGGCCTGCGGGTCCGGGCTGCAGAGGGTCAGCGTCGCCGGATCGAAGGAATCCCACACGCGCGGATCGGTGTAGGCGACCTCGAGCTTGGCGTAGTCGAGGCCGGGGATGCGCTTCACGTAGGGAAGCGGCGGCATGTTCATGATCGACATGCAGGGCACGCGCGACCTGGCGACCGCGTCGAGCAGCTCGCGCACGCCCGGCTGGCGGTACTGCGGCTCCTGCATCGCGAGGCCGATCAGGTCGAAGTCCTTCGGATTGAAGTCGGCGGGACCGCCGGCGCGGAGCTTTCCCTTGAGCTTGCGGGTGTCGATCTCGACCAGGTCCTTGCGGCCCTTCACCGGCAGGCGGACGCGCGCACCCTCCTTGTTCATCAGCTCGGCCTCGGCCGGCAGGCAGACCAGCGACACATTGTGCCCGCCGAACAGCATCTTGGTGGCGAGCAGCGAGCCGTAGGAGGCCCCCAGGATCAGAATGTTGTAGGACATGGGCTTAGGCGTCCTCCGGACGTGTTGTTTGTTGGCAGGCATTTTCGACACTTCGATTGCCAAAGCAAGGAATGCCGCGGGTTTTCGACCGGATGCCGCTTTTTTGAGCCTCCGGAGGGGTCGGCCCCTGGCATCGCCGAGACGCCTTCGGCATGATGCCGGCCTCTCCATTCCATCCGAGGCTTCCGTGACCGCTGCCCAGACGCTCGCATCCCAGGCCAAGGCCCAGCCCTTCGAGGGCGTGATGGCGCCGGTGGTGACGCCGTTCCGCGCCGACCTCTCGGTCGACGTCGAGCGCTACATCGCGCACAACAAGTGGCTGCTCTCGCAGAAATGCGACGCGCTCGCGGTCTTCGGCACCAACTCGGAAGCGAACTCGATGAGCGTTTCCGAGCGCAACGACCTGCTCGACCGGCTGATCGAGGCGGGCGTCCCGGGATCGAAGATGATGCCGGGCACCAGCGGCTGCGCGCTGCCCGATGCGGTCGCGGCGACCCGCCACGCGGTGGCGCGCGGCTGCGGCGGCGTGCTGATGCTGCCGCCCTTCTACTACAAGGGCGTCAGCGACGACGGGCTCTACGCGTTCTTCTCGGAGGTGGTGCAGCGCGTCGGATCGCACGCGCTGAGGCTCTACCTCTATCACATCCCGCCGGTGGCCCAGGTCGGCATCTCGCTCGGGCTGATCGAGCGGCTGATCAAGGCCTATCCGGAGACCGTCGTCGGCATCAAGGATTCCTCCGGCGATGCCGCGAACCTGAAGTCGATCCTCGACGCCTTCCCCGGCTTCGGCACCTTCGCCGGATCGGAGGCGGGCCTGCTCGCCTGCCTTCGCGGCGGCGGCGTCGGCTGCATCACCGCGACCGGCAACATCGCGCCCGCCCAGATCCGCCGTGTGTTCGAAACCTGGCGGACGGCGGAAGCCGACGGCATCCAGGAGAAGGTCACGGCCTTCCGCAACACGATGCAGAAGTATCCGATGATCCCGGCGCTCAAGGCGGTGATCGGCCACTTCCGCAAGGATGCGGGCTGGGGCCAGGTGCGCCCGCCTCTC
Organism: uncultured Rhizobium sp.; assembly: GCA_964504845.1. GTDB lineage: Bacteria > Pseudomonadota > Alphaproteobacteria > SHVZ01 > SHVZ01 > SHVZ01. Next base: position 4,170 of record CAZDGR010000180.1, read on the forward strand.
GTGACCATGAAAGACGACATGAAGGCGAAGCTGGTCGCCGACATCGGCGCCCACGGCTTCACCATGTCCGGTCTTTGAGAGCCGGGCTTCTTCTCACTCTTCTCGTAGCCGGCTGCGCGGCGCCGACGCTGACGGCGCTGCGGCCGGCGCTGCTCGACCAGGGCGACTTCCTCGGCACGCTCGCGCGCGAGGAGCGTCGCCACGCGATCTTCCTCGGCCGCCACGGGGCGGCGATCGCGCAAGCCGAGCGTTTCGCGCAAAAGGCCGAGATGGCGAGGACTGGCCGCCTGCCGGATCCGGAACCGGCCGAAGGTGCGGCGATGGAAGCGACGCGCGCCCGCCTGCTCGCGGCGCTGGCGACGCCCGCGAAAGAAAAATGCCCGGTGTTCGCGGCACTCGCCCTTGCCCGCTACGACGCCTGGGCCGAACGCCAGCGCGCCTGGCCGAACGGCGAGGAGGCCCAGGGCTTCCGCCGGGACGTCGAGGCGAACCTCGCGGCCCTCGAAGGCCCCTGCCGCCGAGCCGGCTGAGCTACTCTGATACCGCTGAAACAATTGGGAAATCCGGATTACACAATATTTCGTGGGGCACGCCCGGAGATACCGCTGGCGGTCGCCAGAATCGTGGAAAATGTCACGGCTTTGACTGTGGCGTGCGCCATAGCTGGACAACCGGTGGCCGGTCTCTAAAATCCCGGCTATTCCCATTCCCGAACCGGCCCCTTGGCCGAGCAAGGCTTTGTTCAAATGCCGCCTAGAGCTTCCCGCCCGCCCAAGCGCCCCGCCGACGCCGCCGAGGGCCAGGACGTGCCTGCCGCCGAGCCGGTTGCGGAAGCCCCGATGGCGGAAGCCAAGAGCCAGCCCGAACGGAAGCCGATCGAGGCCGAGCTTCGCCGGCCGCGCCGTTCCTCCGCCAAGGACGACAAGAAGCCCTATGTCGCCGAGACCAAGGCGATCAAGGTATCGGTCAAGCCGACCTTCCTCGAGGATCAGTCCTCGCCGAGCGACGACCACTATGTCTGGGCCTATCACGTCCGCATCGAGAACGGCGGCGAGAAGACGGTCCAGCTGCTGAACCGCCACTGGAAGATCACCGATGCCCGCGGCCGGCTGCAGGAAGTCCGCGGCCGCGGCGTCGTCGGCGAGCAGCCGGTGCTGAAGCCGGGCCAGTCCTTCGAGTACACCTCGGGCGTGCCGCTCTCGACCCCGTCGGGGATCATGTTCGGCACCTACGAGATGGACGACGGCGGCGGCGAGACTTTCCAGGTCACGGTTCCCGCCTTTTCGCTCGACAGCCCGCATCAGGCGCGCCAGCTTCACTAGCGCGTCGTCGGCGCCGCAGGCGCCATCCCATTAGAAGAGAGACCTTCCCCCGCGCTTCCGGCGCGGGAGCGAAGGCGTGAGCCGGAGAGCAGTCCCATGTCCGCGATCGCAATGGTCGAGCGGCTGATCGCCTTCGACACCACCTCGGCGCTGTCGAACCTGGCGCTGATCGACGATGTCCGCGCCTATCTCAAGGGCTTCGGCATCGAGAGCCGCCTCACCTTCAACGCCGAGAAGACCAAGGCGAACCTCTACGCGACGATCGGGCCCAAGGGCGCGGGCGGCGTCGTGCTGTCGGGCCACACCGACGTGGTGCCGGTCGCCGGCCAGAAATGGACCTCGGATCCGTTCAAGGTGCGCCGCGAGGGCAACCGCCTCTTCGCCCGCGGCACCTCCGACATGAAGAGCTTCATCGCGGTGGCGCTCCACCTCGTGCCCGAGCTGGTGAAGAAGAACCTGAAGACGCCGATCCACTTCGCCTTCTCCTACGACGAGGAGGTCGGATGTCACGGCGCGCGCACGCTGATCAAGGACATCGTCGACAACCTGCCGCGGCCGCGCGTGGTCATCGTCGGCGAGCCGACGATGATGAAGCTGATCAACCAGCACAAGGGCGCGGGCTCGTGGAGCGTCCACGTGCACGGCCTCGAAGGCCATTCGAGCGGGCCGGAGCGCGGCGTGAACGCGAACTTCTATGCGGTCCGCCTGATCTCGGAGATCCTCCGCATCCAGGACGAGCTGATCGCCAAGGCGGATCCGAAGAACGGATTCCAGCCGCCGTATCCGACGTTCAACATCGGCATGCTGAAAGGCGGCACCGCCGGCAACATCATCCCGAACCACTGCGAGTTCCTGCTGGAGCTGCGCGTGCTGCCGGGCGGGGCCACCGACCCGATCATCGACCGCATCAAGGCCTTCGCCGCCAACAAGCTGGTGCCGGAGATGAAGAAGGTCTTCGCCGGCGCCGACATCCACATCCACAAGAACGGCGAGATCCCGCCGCTCTCGCCGTGGCCGGACTCGCCGGCCGAGGCGCTGATCCGGCTTCTCACGGGCCTCAACGAGGCGGGCGCGGTCCCCTACGGCACCGAGGCCGGCCTCTTCCAGGAGGGCGGCATGCCGACGGTGATCTTCGGCCCCGGCGACATCGCCCAGGCGCACCAGGCCGACGAGTTCATCGACGTCTCCCAGATCGAGGCCTGCGAGGCGTTCATGAGGAAGCTCTTCGACTGGGCCGAGAAGAACGGCTGACGCCCGCGACGCGCTGTCGCAGGAAGAAAATCTCGACCATCTAGGAACCGTCGGCGGGCCGCGGCGTTCGGCATCGCATGGTCCGCAGATTCTCTCTCGCCGGAACCCCTCCGGCCGGGAAAGGTGAACCTCGGCCGCATCGCGGCGACCTATGAGGATGTCACCCGCCACCCTCCTTGATGGCGTTCCCCTCGTCGAAAGCCCGTTCTTCGACGACCTGGTTCGCCAGCTGCCACCCGACTGGGCCAGGATCGCAATCGACCTTCATCGCCAGGGCTACGCGGTCTTCGATTTTCCCGACAAGAACATCATCGAGAAGATGGACGGCATCGTCCGCGACTTCCCGCAGCGCTACGGCTGGGGCGCGTGGAAGGAAGGCAGGTCCGTCAGCACCCGCATCCAGGACGCCTGGCAGACCGACAAGCGGGTGCGCGACATCGCCGCCAACCCGGTGGTGCTGGACATCCTGTCGGCGATCTACGGCCGCCGCGCCTTCCCGTTCCAGACGCTGAACTTCCCGGTCGGGACCCAGCAGGCCGGCCATGCCGACTACGTCCACTTCAACTCGATCCCCGACCGCTTCATGTGCGGCGTCTGGCTCGCCTTCGAGGACATCGACGACGACAACGGCCCGCTCTTCTACTACCCGGGCTCGCACCGCTGGCCGACGTACCAGAACGAGCATCTCGGCATCTCGCACCGGCGGATCAACGACCAGTTTCCCGAGTATCGCCGCTACGTCGACCTCTGGGAGCGGATGGCGCAGAAGCAGGGCCTCAAGCGCGAGACCTTCAAGGCGAGGAAGGGCCAGGCGCTGATCTGGGCCGCCAACCTGGTCCATGGCGGCAGCGTCCAGAACGACCCCTGCCGGACGCGCTGGAGCCAGGTCACCCACTACTTCTTCGAGGGCTGCGGCTACACCACGCCGCTCGCCAACGACACCTACAACGGCAAGATCTTCTACCGCGACATCGTCGACATCCGGACCGGCAAGCCGGTGCCGAACGTGGTCAGCGGCGAGCAGGTCGGATGGGCGCACCGGCGCGCGACCAAGCCCAATCTCGACCCGGGCAAGAAGGACGCGGCGCCGCCGCAGCCCGGAGTCGGCGCGCCCGAGTCCCGCTTCGCCTCGCATCCCGACATCCCGCCGGGCTTCGACCCGGCCTTCTACCTCGATGCCCATCCCGATCTGGTCACCGCCGGGGTCGACCCCCACCAGCACTACGTGCTGTTCGGGAAAACCGAGGGCCGCCGGTTCCGGGCCGAATAGGCCGGCAGACCCGCTCCCGGCGCCGCCGGCCCCCGAAAACCCCGTCCATCCGGGCCTCGACGCCTGTTGCAGGTGCGAGGCCTCCCCCCTATATAGCCCTTGAAACTAAGGTGTCTTTCCAGCCGGAAAGGCGCCCCCAACTTAAGCAGAGGGAGCCGGTGCGGTTGCCTTAAGGGGACCGCCGAGGGGCTCGCCCGGAAGAAGGATTGAGAGCATGAGCAAAGTCATCGGCATCGACCTCGGCACGACCAATTCCTGCGTCGCGATCATGGAGGGCAAGACCCCCAAGGTGATCCCGAACGCCGAGGGCGCCAACACCACCCCGTCGATCGTGGCCTTCACCGATTCAGGCGAGCGGCTGGTCGGCCAGTCCGCCAAGCGTCAGGCGGTGACCAATCCGACCAACACCATCTACGCGGTCAAGCGCCTGATCGGCCGGCGCTTCGAGGACCCGATGGTGGCGAAGGACACCGGCCTCGTCCCCTACAAGATCGTCAAGCACACCAACGGCGACGCCTGGGTCGAAGCCGAAGGCAAGAAGTACAGCCCGTCGGAAATCTCGGCCTTCACGCTGCAGAAGATGAAGGAGACCGCCGAGGCCTATCTCGGCGAGAAGGTGACCCAGGCGGTCATCACCGTGCCGGCCTACTTCAACGACTCCCAGCGCCAGGCGACCAAGGACGCCGGCAAGATCGCCGGGCTCGAAGTGCTGCGCATCATCAACGAGCCGACGGCGGCGGCGCTGGCATACGGCCTCGAGAAGAAGAAGACCGGCACGATCGCGGTCTACGACCTGGGCGGCGGCACCTTCGACGTGTCGGTGCTCGAGATCGGCGACGGCGT